>CAIUKQ010000223.1 GCA_903899705.1 uncultured beta proteobacterium | reverse complement strand
GCAAGTTTCGCATCGACCCAGTCCATGCTGCCGTAGATCAACTCGCCGAAATCACCGACGCGTTCGTGCATCGCCAGAATCTGGTCAACCACACTGTTGACCGAGCCGTGCATGACCAGATTGTCCATCACCCAGTCGTGCGTAATCTCGGAGTCGGGCTGCTCGCGATGCGACTTGAAGATGGCCTGCCTGCCGCCCTTGGTCATCTTTGCCTGCATCTGGTTGTAATAGAAACGGTAGGGGCTCTTGGGATCGTAACGCCCGTAAGCGGCGGCGGTCTTGTCATCGTCGGCAACAAAAAGGGTGCGCGCCACGCGCCAGTCGGAAACGTCCGCCTTCTGCCCGGCCTTGGCCTTGCCCTCGCAATAGTTCGTCCAGTGCGAAGGCAGCCACTTGTCGAGTAGAAAATTTGCCGACAACGGGTGGAAATCGCGCTCTCCCATGGCGATGACGCCCTTGGAAAACGGGGCGACCACGGTGCCGACAATTTCAGGCCGCGGCTTCTGGTAGGGCTGCATGATGATGCCGGTGCCGACCTCCGGCCAATAGGTGCGCGGAGTTGCGACCTTGAAGCGGTTGTCGGGAAGATCAATGTTGTAGGGCGGCTTGCTCTTCCAGATCTCCAGGATCACATCAATGGCTTCGGCAAAAATCTTGTCACGGGGCGAATCGAGGAGGCCCAGCGCCTCGGCATCGAAAGGCGTGCCCACGCTGATGCCCAGCACCAGGCGGCCCTTGGACATGTGATCCACCATGGCCGCATGCGCCGCCACCTGCACAGGATGGATGTGCGACAACGTGGTGGTGCCGGTGCCCAGCTTCATTTGGGTGGTCTCGGAGGCAACACTTGCCAGGAACATCATGCTGTTCGTGACGGTTTCCGCCGCGTCTGCCAGGTGTTCCCCGACAAATGCGGAACTGAATCCGAGTTTGTCGGCAAAAATGAAGGCTTCACGGTCCTCCTGCAGCGTAACGGAAAGGCTGCGGTCCAGCGGGTGAACCGGCATCATGAACATTCCAAGGCGCATATCAATCTCCAGAATCAAGTAATGCGATTTTGCCAGCTAAACATTAACGATGCGCGTATCCGGTGCGCCATTGCGCTACAAGAGCGGACAGCCCGTTTGCCGGCGACGAAGGCTGCTAGTTGCGTGGCACCACGACACCGGTTTCCTTTGCGTAATCGTTCCAGGCAGCAATGAGTTTTTGAAGCATCTGCGGTTCGCTCTCGGCAAGATCGGACGTTTCCCCGGGATCAGTCGCAATGTTGAACAGAAGCCAGCGGTTGATTGGGATGTCGGGCGATATGCCTTGTGCCGCCTTGGGTAGATGGATGGCCTTCCAGTCGCCAATGCGGACGCCGCGGCTGTAGCCCAGTTCCCAGGCGATTCTCGCGTCGGGCGGATGAATTTCGCCGCGGGTACCCGAAAGTACGCCGGCTGCGGAGACGCCGCGCATAGGGATTTTTCCGGCGGGGGCGGTCGCATCGGTGCCGGCAAACTCCAGCAGTGTGGGGGCGATATCCATGACGTGCAAAAATGCGTTGGTTTCGCCGCGGGCCTTGACGCGGGGACCGCAGGCAAGGGCGCAAGTGCGCACACCGCCTTCGCTGGTGTAGCGTTTGAATAGAAAGAACGGTGCGGCTTGCGCCTGGGCCCAGCGCGGACCGATGGAAACATAACTATTTGATTTTCCTATATTTTCAGGCTTGTTATCGGCGTGCGTTTCGATCCATTCGCGCCATCCAGGCGTGGTTTCACGCAGCGTGCCTGCAGGGCCGTTGTCCGAGAAGAAGATGATCTCGGTGTTGTCGAGTTGCCCGAGCTTCTCCAGCGTGGCCAACACCCTGCCCACAGCGGCATCCATCGCGTCGATCATCGCGGCGTAGATTTCCATCTTTCGCGCTTCGATCCGCTGCTGTTCCGGCGGCAACTGGTCCCAGGGCAGGCCACCGCGGATATCGGCCGGCTTGGCCTGCGCAACCGACAGGCCCATTTGACGCATACGCGCCAGCCGGCGTTCGCGCATCGCCTCGGGGCCATCGTCGTAGCGCCCCCGATACTTGGCAATCAGCGCGTCGGGTGCCTGCAGCGGGCTGTGGGGGGCCGTAAAGGGAAGGTAGGCGAATATCGGCCTGGGATCATTCTTCGCGTCGTTCATGAATTCAATCAACTTGTCGGCGAAGAAGTCGCTGGAGTAGGCGCCGTCAGGGAAACGCACTGCCTTGCCGTCCAACCGGTATTGCGATAACCCGTCATGCCCGGCGGTTTCGGGCGTCTGGTCAGCGCCGTAGTGGTTGTGTTCCCCCTGCACGAGCGCGTAGGAACGCTCGAATCCCTTTGTGTCGGGCATGGAACGGTACGGGGGGACTACGCCCAGGTGCCACTTGCCCGACATCATGGTGTGGTAGCCGGCTTCGCGCAATCGTTCGGCGATGGTCAACGCGTTGTCAGTGAGATAACCCTCGTACCCGGGCTGGCCACGCATTTCGGGGGTCATGGTCTCAACCATGCACCCCATGCCCACTTCGTGATGGTCGCAGCCCGTCATCAGCATAGCGCGGGTTGTAGAGCAAACGGGTGAGGTGTGAAAATTGGTCAAGCGCACGCCGCGCGCGGTGAGCGCATCAAGGTGCGGTGTTTCGGCTTCACCGCCAAAGGCGGACAGGTCGGACCATCCCATATCGTCCACAACGATCACCAGAAGATTGGGCCGTTTGGCGGACCGGTTTGTATTTGCTGTGGTACTCATCATTTGTTCCGTAAAGGTTTGTGCGATGCTTTTGGAAGCGGTGTGCGGCGAATCATCCTGAACAGGCCGTCATTCATGCGGTCAACCGTTTCAACTGGGTGGAAATGAATGACTTCACCAGATCAATTGCACGGTCGGTTTGCGGCCCCGGCGTGGCGATCCATTCATGTTCGCAACCTTCAAATAACTGGTATTGAATATTTCCACCGGCGGCCCGATAAGCGTTGACAAACTTCTCCTGCAAAGCGGGCTGCACGTTGTCATCCAGCTCCCCTTGCATAATCAGAAGGGGCGGCAGCACGACTTTCTCGCCGCGATTGAGAATCTCCTGCGGGTTGGCCTCCATGATCGTGTCCCAGGGCGTGAACCAGTTGCGGGTGAATTGCACCATGGGTGCGCGCCCCATTTTTTGAGCGTGCAGAAAACGCGCATGGGGATCGCTGATGGGAGAGCGGGTGGCGATGTAGGCCACGCACGCGTCAATACTCGGAGCACATTGAAGGGGGAGCGTGTTGTAGAGCGGGTGGTTCGGGCGCATCCCGAGCAACTCGGCAATATGTCCGCCGGTGGAACTGCCGAGCACGCCAAGTGAGTCTGCTATGCCGTTCCATTGCCCGGCTTGCGATTTAAGCCAGCGCACGCCGAAATTGGCATCCTGCAGGGAAGCGGGGTAGGGGGCTTCCGCCGCCAGCGTCAGATCGATGGCAACCACCAAAAGACCGCTGGCCGCGAGTGCGCGGTCCATGGGTTCATTGGCGAAACGGTCCTTGCTGTTCCAGGCCCCGCCATGAAGATCAATCAAAGTGGGGAACGGGCCGGTTCCCTGCGGCTGATAAATCCGGGCCATCAATTTGCGCCCCGCTGATGTGGTGCGGTACTCCACTTCGCTCACGGATACCTTCAATTGCGAGGCGGGGTCATACACCGTTTTCATTGGGATGCTCCAGAGGGATCAAATGGGTTGTATTTTCATTGCAAGGATCCGGCTATCTACAGGTCATGGATTCCACTGGCCATGCCGATGATGCCGTTGGCACCGACGCGATTGTCAATAATGATCTGCTGGCCCAGGTGCGGCGCAATGGCCAGGCCGATGGCTCTGCCCGCAATATCGGTGGGGGTGCCGGTTCCTGCCGGAATGATTGCGCGCACCGGTTTGGCCGGGTAGCTTTGCGCGAGCACGTGGCCGCCGAGCGTCAATGCGAGAACGACGGCTGGAGCGATGCGGCACATTGTCATATTCGGCCTCGTGATAATTGATTTGAGTTGCTCAGGAATACAACGGGCATCCGAGCCACCATTTATCCGGCGGATTGGCTTCTTCATGTGTTCCGCTGGCATCCATCAGGAAGGCGAGTTCCACAACCACACCATTGGGGTCTTCGACAAAAAGGCGGAAGATGCGATCGTTGGCGACGCCGCGGGCTTCCTTGAATTTGTAGTTGCCGGTCTTGAGTCGATCGCGGGTTTCCTCAAGTCCGCGCGCCATAATTCCGAAGTGATCAACCCGATTCGCCTGGCCCAGGTCCTGCTGCCCTTGTGACTTGTTTTCCAGAAGGTGGATGATCGGATCGCTGCCGTGATAAAGGAAGTAGCCGACGGTGGGGAAGTTCGGGCGCGGTCCGGTCTTCAATCCCAGCAAGTCGGTATAGAAGTGCCTTGTTTCCTCGAGTTTCGAGGTCTGGATATTGACATGGTGGAGGTTGAATATTTTCATCGTGTTCACGGTCATTGTGGTTGTCGCGAATTGGGTGTTCAAACAATCTGCCCGGGTCGGCCACCGAACGCGAAGCGTTCAATCACGACTCGCTCGAACAGGCCGTTCCTGCAAAACGGTTCTTCGGCTACAAAGCGATCAATGCTCGCGCGATCCGGCATGGCCATGAGGTTGGCGCTGCCGACCCAGTTGCCGTCATCGGACATCGCCCCTCCGCGGACAATGAAATGTTCGTCATCGTACGATTTGAAATACGCCTGATGGGCGTCAAGCAAATCCCCGCGCTGCAGGTGCGCTCCTGGTTTGGCGTAACCGCGCACATACCAATAGGTCTGCCCCTCCTTGCGCGGAAAGTCACTCTGCTTCTTGTTCAGGGGGTTTCCCCAACGGAAAATCTCCACATGCATGTGTACGCCGGCCATGTTGTTGGGCTCGTTGGCCACAAAATGCTCAACCGACGCCCGGTCCGGAAAATCGACATAGAAGAGGCTTGACAACATCCGTTTGCCGTCATCGCTTTGCGTCGGGCCGCGCGCGATGAAATGCGTGGCGTGATCGTCCAGGTATTTCCAGTGCAGGTCGCGAAGCCCGGGGTTTCTGCGTGACACCGGGTAGTCGGTCATTCGGACGTGGAAAAGCATCTTGAAAAATTCCTCTTTCCAGTGTTATTGCGCGGAACCCAGTCTGCCCCGAATTTCCGGTGAATCGGCCGCATATCGGTAGGCTCTGAATACCGAATTGGTGCCCGGTCCCTGCTTGGCATCGTTCGGAACGAAAAATGGGTTGATGAAATTCCAGACCATTTCGCCCGCGGGCGTTACTTCAAAAAGACGTCCCCACAGGCCTTCACAGATCAGGGTATTGCCTGAGGGCAGGCGCTGCGCGCCACTGATGTATGGACTGAAAAACAGGTGTGGCGGCGTGGTCTTGAACTCCCACACGGTCTTTTTTGAAGCCAGCTCGATTTCCAGGATGCGTGAACCTGTGCGCGGCCCGCCATTGCCAGTGTGTTCGCCATTGGCGAACAGGGTGATGTTGCCGTTGTCAAGCAACTGGACATCGTGTTGATGGCCAAACTGCATGTCCATCATTTCCCACTTGAATTTGCGTGTTTCGCGGTCTATCCAGGCAATGAGATGGTTCGTCCGCCAACTCACCATGTAACCACCATCCGGCATGGGGCAAATGGCATTGGGGTGCGCGTACTCGGCGCGCGAGCAGATCGTGCATAACGGATACTTTTCGATTTCCATATCCGTCTGGGCATGCCATTCCCAGACCGTGGATCCGTTCGGATCAACCTCCCGGATGTAATCGCCGAATATCCGTCCGTGGTGTTCCGTTCCCGCTCGCCCGCCACCAACTCTCGCGGAGGTTTCTTCAGACCACAGCTCCCAGCCCAGATAGGCAGTATTGCCATTGGCCAGACGCCGAAAGTCATGATGTTGGGCGTGATCAATGTATTCCCAGACAATGTTTCCCTGCCAATCCAGTTCGATAAGTCGTCCGCCCTTGGCGTTCAGGCCTTTGGGGCCTTCATCGGTCTGGATGGCCGCCAGAAGATTGCCACTCGGAAGCAGGTACGCATAGTTGCCGGGCGCCCCGGGAAGAATCCATTCGTGCACGACTTTACCGGCCATATCAATCAGGAAGGTTTTGCGCAGGAACAACGGGGAAAACAGGGTAAAACCAGGCGTTGCTCTTTCGGTATCGTGGCGGGTCAGGCCGGTTTTTTCATAAAGCATGAGTTTCTCTTTGCCCCGGATGTTGAATATATTGAATTCATCGCAATCGAATGTATTGCGAATCTGGCCGACTGGCCGCTTGGCTCCGATCTATTCGGGTTTTACCCCGGCAAGCCGGATCAATTCTGCAAGTGTTTTTCTCTCCGATTTCAGAAAGTCGGCGAACTGCTCTGGCGATCCGCCCACTGCATCAACGGAAATTGACGTCAGCGCTTTTTCCACAAATGCGGGATCTGCCAGCAATTTGCCAATGTCCGAATTCAAACGGGAGAACACCGGCCTCGGGGTGCCGGTTGGCGTAAAAATACCGACCCACGGCCGGAATTCGAGCGCGAAGCCCAGTTCCGAAAATACCGGCACGTCGGGCAATTGACGAGACCGCTTGAGCGAGATCATCGCCAGCGGTTTGATTCGCCCCGCCTTCAATTGAGCAAAAGCCAACTGGGTATTCAGAAAACTGATGGCCACTTCGCCGGCAATGACTGCTTGCTGTGCCTGGTCGGGAATTTTGTAGGGAATATGCGCAAATTTGGCTCCCGCGTTATTTTCAATCCAGACCCGATAAAGGTTGGACAGACTGCTGTTGCCCCAGGTGCCCCAATTTACCGTGCCTGGCTTCGCCTTGGCCAACTCAACGGCTTCACGCAATGACGCAAATGGCGCGTTTTGATTTGCGACCATCACAGTGGAGCTTATGCCCACATTAATGACGGGCTGAAATGCTTTTTCAGCATCGTAGGGGAGTTTTGCATTGACAAACGGGGCGATCGCCACGGGTGCCGGATGCGAGATGCAAATCGTATAGCCGTCCGGCAATGCCCTGGCGCAAGCTTCCATCCCGATGAGGCCGTCGGCTCCGGCGCGATAGTCGATGACCACGGGCTGCCCCATCAACCCTGTCAGCGCATCGGTTACCGAGCGACCGACAATGCCGGCAAATCCGGAGGGTCCGCTCGGGACGATCGCCCGAATCGTCCGGGATGGGTAAGTCTGGGCATGCACGGCTGGCAGGCTTGCGCAGAGTATTGCAACCAGACTTTGCCTCAGCCCGATGCATAGTCGCGCAGGTGTGGTGTGGAGAAAACGTTGAATCACGCGGATTTGCCTCCTGATCCTTTGGCCAAGTATCGCCTTTACGGATAACTGCAATCCAATGACATTTTCACCGGATACGATATCTGAACGAGTATGAGCCAGATTGTCCGCAATTGGTTTGCGCAGATTCAAAGCCTCTCGTGTTCAGGCACCCTGAGGTATTCTGGGCATCGTCCAATTCATTTTGGAGAATCTGCGCATGAAGAATGCAGGGTATCAACTGGCGCTTTGCCTTTCACTTCATCTGGTTTCGGGCGCGGTCGACATCGTGGCCACTCTTGCACAAAGGAAGTCGGTGGGATCAAAACCGGTAGCGGTCGTTTAGATGACAGACTGTCGTTTGCAGGCCCCCATCCCGGATGCGCGCTTCGACGCGCAGCGTTGCTGACCCATTCGCATGGATTTTCAGGCCATCCTCGACGACATCACTGCGCAGATCAAACCCTTGCTCGGCGTTGAAGGTAAGGTCGCCAGTTATATTCCCGCGCTTGCTCGCGTTTCGCCCCGCCATTTCGGAATTGCATTGCGCACCTGTGATGGGCGCGAGGCGGCGGCGGGGGACAGTGCCACGCCTTTTTCGATCCAGAGCATTTCCAAGGTGTTCTCGCTCACGCTGGCGATACGAAGTCTGGGTGAGCGGCTGTGGGACCGAATCGGTCGAGAACCTTCGGGCAGCCCGTTCAATTCGCTGGTGCAACTGGAGACCGAGCGCGGCATCCCTCGCAACCCGTTCATCAATGCGGGCGCGATTGCCGTGGCGGACCGGTTGCTGAGCCACGGCTGCAATTCGGCGGACATCGTGAGCCTTCTGTCCAGCCTGTGTGGCGAAACGGTGGAAGTGGATCCGGAGGTGGCCCACAGCGAAGCCGGCACCGGCTTTCGCAACGCGGCCCTGGCCAATTTCATGAAAGGATTCGGCACGCTGGATAACGACGTCAGGCGGGTGCTGCAGGTTTATTTCAACCAGTGTGCAATCCGCATGAACTGCGTCCAGCTGGCGCGCGCGGCGGGTTATCTGTGCCGCGACGGCGCGCATCCGTATGACCGGTCAGAGGTCATCAGCCAGGCTCAGGCGCGGCGCATCAACGCTTTGATGCTCACCTGCGGCACCTATGACGCGGCCGGCGAATTCGCATTTGGCATCGGGCTACCCTGCAAAAGCGGTGTGGGCGGCGGCATCATGGCCGTGGTGCCGGATACATTGAGCCTGTGCGTGTGGTCGCCGGCCCTCGACAAGACCGGTAACTCACTTCTGGGCAGAAAGGCGTTGGAACTTTTCGTCGCGAAAACCGGATTGTCGGTGTTTTAGTTGCCCGTCCACCATTAGATCGCCGATTGCAACTGACGCAGCCTTGCCGGGGAGCATTCTTGAATTCCTTGGCGGATTGTGGATGTACGTGGCCGGCTATGCGGGCGTGAAGCGCGTGGGTACGGCCCGCAATCCGAAGCGCTGCAATGCCTCGTTCTTGCTTGCGTTGCAGGTTTGGCGCAGCCGGAACATGGTTTTGCCTGCAGCGGTTTTCGTCCAGAACCATTCCTCGGCTTCGGCTGCGGCCTTTGCGCCGGGTTGGGCCGCAACCGATTCCAGGTAATAGGCGCGGATGTCGTGACAAACGAGGCGCACCGCCGGAAGGATATCCAAGTCTTTGCGGTAACTCGCAATCGCATCGTTTTCCGAGAGTTCACTGACGAATTTCGCCGCTTCCGCAATTGAAAGCCCCGAGAGTGTGGCGGTAGTCCGACCGCGCCTGTTCATCGTCAATTCATGCCAGGTGGAGAGTTCCGCGATCTCACGTTGAAATTTCGCCGCGACATTCCCTTCTGCAACAGTCGGTGCAAAGCTCACCGGGCAGACGAAGGCCTCGGCGTCGTCACCCGTCGGGGCAGGGGCTTCCTCAGTGAAATCCTCCAGCACCGGTCCCGAGGGTTTCTCGAGGAGGCGGAGCGCTGCCAGCAGAACGCGGCGCTGAAACTGCGCGTCGTTCGGAATACCAAAGGGGCGCCCGAGCACGAACGGCACCCACAGCGCGCGCGGCGGTTTCATGGCTTCGGTGTGCTCGCGTACCAGCGAAATCGCGACGGTCGCGATGCCCTCCTCCTCCAGGTAGTGTCCCAGAGCGCTCACGGCGCTCGTGCAGTTGGGTCAAACAGGGGTGAGGATGACCGCATCCACCTTGTCCTTCTTGAGCAGGCCCGCGAGCGCCCTTCCGCGCGGTTCGAGTGCCTTGGCCGGCAGCGCTCCCATGAAGGAGTAGTGATAGTCGGCAACACCACCGATGACCTTTTCGGCGGCCAGTTCGCGCAGGCGATCAATCGGAAAGACCACGTTGATGTCCTGCTGAAAGCCGGTGCGATCGTAATTGATCGAGTTGTGGCTCATGGTGATATCAGCCGCAGGAGTGTTGCCGGGAATTACCCTGTAGTCCGCCTGGGCCGGGCCCTCGGTAAATGGAACATCCCCATGCCGGTGGATGCCGGCCGTTGTGACGATGGCGACGCGACAATCCGACAAACGCGGCGGTGTTATCCATGCGCCGGCGCCGTTGAATCCGGATAATTCCTTGATGCGGCCGAGCATGCCTTTGCGCTCGGTTTCCGACAAATCTGCGAGGCGAACCATGTGAAACTCCTTTTGTCTGCAAATGTCTTCAGGCGGCCTTGGCAAATCCTTCCTGGACCTGCTTTTCGTAGGCGATCAGTTTTTTGACGCTGGCGCGCTCCTGCATCCGCTCATAGTGCGCCACGCAATTTGGAAACGGCGACACGTCCAGTTTGAAAATTACCGCCCTGCGGAAGCACCAGAAGAAATAGGCGTCTGCCGCGGTGAAATGGTCAAAAAACCATTCGCGTCCGGCGAGCATGTCATCGGCCACGGTGAAATTCTCGACCAGAAGCTTTTGTGCGCATTGTTTTACGTTGTCTTCCGTGCCGGGAAGGTCGCAGTAGCGCTTCGGGTTCGCATTGGGAGTCAGCGCGGGGTGAATGCCGGAGGCGCACCATGCCATGATCGAGATGGCCTTGACCTCCTTCATCGGGTCAGCCGGCAGCAGTTTTGCCTGCGGAAAATTCCTCGCGATCCAGATCTGGATGGCGACGTTTTCGGTCAGCGGTTCACCGTCAATCACGAGCACCGGAACCTTGTGCTTGGGATTGAGGCGAAGGTAGTCGGGGGTGTTGTGCTGCCCTTTGCCCATGTTGACCGGGAGAACCTCAAAGTCGGCGCCGGCCTCAGTCAACGTCAGGTATGGAACCAGCGAACAGGCAACGGGTGCGTAATAGAGTTGAAGCTTCATGAATGTCTCCCTGGAAGATGGGTTCGGAGGTGGAGGTTTCGGCGCCGGAAAAATACGGTCCGGCAGCTCGCGCGGAATTGCAATTGACGAAGCAACACAGGATCGCGATAGTACATAAATTGTTTCGCATTGTTTCGCGTGGACATTTTTTCCGGCAGGCGGGCCGCATCGCCGGCAAGGGGGTGGATATGCATGGCTTTGTGAGGTTGTTGACGGCATTTTTCATTGCATTTTCATGCGGGCTTCTGCATGCGCAGGGCTGGCCATCCAAACCGGTCCGGTTGATCGTGTCCACGGGGCCGGGGCTTGCCACCGACATCATTGCCCGTATCCTCGCCGATCGCCTGTCTCGCGCCATGGGCCAGCAATTCGTGGTGGAAAACATGGCCGGGGCGGGCGGCAATATCGCGGCACAGGCGGTGGCGCGAGCAACTCCCGATGGCTACACGCAACTCTTCACCGGCGGCGGGGTGATGATCACCAACGCCTACGCGTTCAAGACGCTGCCCTTCGATCCGGTGAAGGATTTCGCTCCCGTATCGATGATTACCGAGAGCGGCGGTTTCGTGCTGTCGGTGAACCCCGAGCTCCCGGCGAAGAATCTGGTGGAGCTGATCGCCGCTGCGAAGGCCCAACCGGGCAAGTATTCCTATGCAGTGGACAGTTCCAACATCTATGTGGGAATTATCGGCAAGCTGCTCAACAAGATGGCGGGTCTGGATATCGTGGAGATTCCCTACAAGTCCACGCCGCAGGCGATTCAGGACACCGTTGCCGGGCGCACGCAGATCATTATCAGTGCGGTGGCGCCAGTCGAGTCGTTCGCGAAGAACGGCAAGCTGCGGCGTCTTGCGGTGAGTTCGGCCAAACGCATGCCGGGCCTGGATGAGCTGCCGACCATGGCGGATACGATCGAAGGTTTCAAGATCGATGGCGGCGGTTTCGCGGTGGCGGCGCCGGCGGCGACTCCCGCCGATGCAGTGCAACGGCTGAATCGCGCCATTGCCGTGATCCTGCGTGACGCCGAATTCGGCAGGCAGATGTTTTCGCTTGGACAGATCCCGGCCAATGGCGCGTCACCCGAGGCGACTGCCGAGTACCTGCGTTCGGAGCGCGAACGTTGGGGAAAGATATTCCGCGACCTGGCGATACAGCCGCAATAGTGTTGATTTCAGATGTGGCGCGCGCGGGCGCTCATGCCCATGGTCGGGCGCGAGCGGGTAATATCGCCGGCTGAACGGCAAACCATCAATTCGGGAGGAGCGGCATGAGTGAGGCAAAAGGCGTTCGCGAGGTTGGATTTTTTGACAGCGCCGGAGCGGGTCAGATCATGGTGGATGGCAATACCGCGTACATCGGCCATATCACCGGACCGGAGGGGACCACCATTGTCGACGTGAGTGATCCCAAAAAACCGAAGATGCTCTCCCAGTTGACCATCCCGCAGGGACTGCATTCGCACAAGGCCATCGGCAAGAACGGGATCATGCTGATCAATCACGAGGTTGATCCTGCAGTGAAGGTGCCGGAGATCCGCAATCTGAATGGTGGCCTTGGCATCTACGATGTCTCCAACCCATCCAAACCCAAGCTCATCACTTTCTGGGGCTGCAAGGGCCACGGTGTGCATCGCTTCACCTTCGACGGACGCTACGCCTACATCTCGCCAACCATGGATGGTTTTACCACCAACATTGCCGTGATCCTTGACCTGAAGGATCCTGCCAAACCCGAAGAGGTGGGCCGCTGGTGGATGCCCGGACAGTGGGCGGCGGGCGGCGAATCGCGGCCGTGGAAAGAACGTGGTGCCAAGGAGCCCCGCTGCCACCATCCGATTCGCATGGGCGATCGTCTGTACATCAGCTACTGGCATGGCGGCGGACATATCGTCGACATCTCTGACATGTCCAAGCCCAAGACTGTTTCGTCCATCGACTGGAGTCCGCCTTTCCCCTGGCCGACGCATTCCCTGGTGCCGATTCCATTTCCAATCCACGGCCAGCGCTGGATGCTGGTCGCCGACGAAGATGTTCTGCCGAAGGATCTGCCCGAACCCTGCCAGATGCCGGCTGCATTGTGGATGGTCAATATTACTGATGAGAAAAAACCGGTGATCGTATCGAGCTTCCAGGTGGAGGGGCTGGATGGAAAAGTCCATCCCCAGCAGACCGGATGTCACCAGCCGGTGGAGCATATTCGTGGCATGGAAGTGCCCTGCGCCTGGTTCAATCAGGGCCTGAGAATTCTGGACATTTCGAACCCGCGCTGCATGAAGGAAGTGGCCTCCTACATGCCCGACCCCGCGCCGGGACACAAGAAGGTGGTCAGCAACGACGTCTTCCAGGATGATCGCGGATTGATCTACCTGATTGATCGCTATCGCGGCCTGCACATTGTCGAACGAACCTAGGGTCATCGGCTGACAGTTGAACGCGCACGACCATCGGGTCGTGCGCCGGCAGGCCCCATCCATCGTGTTTGACCACAGGAATCGCGCTTCCCCCGCATTCTGGGTGCCCCTGATCGCGGGCGTGAACGTGCTCGTGTTCCTTGCATTCGGATTCCAGGGGAACGGCTGGGTCAGCTCTGATTCCACGGCGCTGGTGCGATGGGGATCGAATGACGGCCCCCATACGCTGGGGGGCGAGCCCTGGCGACTCGCAAGCGCCATGTTCCTGCACGGGGGAGCCATCCACCTGATCGTGAACATGATCACGCTCATGGATCTTGGCCGGATCTGCGAGCGCTTTTTCGGCCGTTCCCGATTCCTGGTGCTGTACATGCTCTCCGGCGTTGCCGGCAGCGTCGCGAGTGTCTGGTGGAATCCGGCGGTGAACAGCGTCGGAGCCTCTGGCGCCATTTGCGGCATCCTGGGTGCGATGCTGATTTTCATGCTCGACTCGCGCAATCGGGTGCCGGTCGCGATGCTGAAATCACACGCGGCCGGCATCGGCATCTTCCTGGTTTATTCGGCCATCATGGGCGCGGGCAATGCGCCTATTGACCACGCGGCTCATGCGGGAGGGTTGGTGGCGGGAGCTATGTGCGCAGTGTTCCTGTCGCCGTGGTGGCGAACGTCCCAGGCACTTGCCGGTTCGGCGATCATGGTGCTGGCAATCGCCGGTCTGGTGCGCTTTGCGCCCGGTGAGTCACCGCAAGTGCTGGAGGCGCGCCTGGCCCAGCAAAGATTCAACGAGGACACGCTTTGGTTCGGAAACCGGGAGAAGGAATTGCTTGCGATTGCGGGGCAGCGGGTTCCTCAATGGATGCGGGTGGAGAACAAGCCTCTGCTCAGAGATCTGGGGGTCCAGTGGAACGAAATCCATGCGCGTTTCACGGCATACAAATTCGAACCATCCAGCCGGCAGGGGCAATTGCAGCGCCTGCTCCTGGATTACACCGACCAGCGGAGTCGCTCCTATCGCGCGCTTGCGGATTTGCCGTCGAAAGAGGCGCGCGAGGAATTTGAGCGTTTCTCGGCGGAGATGAAAAAGACCGTTGAAGCGATCAACGCATCGTCGCAGACCCGATAGGGCGGGATATCGGGCCTGCCGATTCAGCGTGCGTATTTTGGCAATATTTTCAATGCGTTACCGCTGTCTATGGCGAGCAATTCGTCGTTGCTGAAAATGCCCGCCTCGGTGATTCCCTTCACGTGGTGCGCCGAAGTCAGCCAGGGAAAGTCGGTGCCAAAGAGGATGTTCTGCGCCGTGACCACTTCCTTCAACGCCATCAGCGCCGGCTTGTTCGGGATCTGCGCGGTGTCGTAGTAGAACTTGCGTGCGACCGGAAGGAAACCGTCGGGAGTGATCTCCTTGTGATGCGGCAGGCGAGCCATGGCGTGGTAGCGGTCGATCAGGAAGGGCATGGTGCCCCCGCCGTGCGACCAGATGATCCGGATGTCCGGATAGCGCTTCGCGCTGCCGCTGAAGATGAACCGGGCGATGGCGCGGCTGGTGTCCGTGCCGTATTCAATAGCCGCGTCGGGAATGCCGGGGACGAGGTTGGTGCAGCAGGCGCAGGTGTTCGGATGGGTATAGACAACGGCCTTGCGACGATTCAGTTCTTCGAATACCGGATCGAAGGCCGGATCGCCGAGCCATTTGTCGACGTAGCTGGTGAAGAGCGACACCCCGTCGGCTTTGAGCACGTCCATTCCGTACTCGATTTCCTTCAGCGCGCCCTCCACGTCGGGCAGTGGCACGTTCACGAACATGCCGAATCGCCCCTTGCTGTCGGAGGCCATTTTCGCCGCCCAGTCGTTGCAGCCCCGTGCGAGGCGTCGTGCGGATGCGTGCGAGCCCAGCCACAGGCCCGGCGTGGTCACCGAGGTGATGGCAACCGCCACGCCGGCCTCATCCATCTGGTCTATCGATTTCTGGACCGTCCAGTTGACCGATTGCGGCGTGAGGCGCTTCATCGGCGCCAGTTCCTCCAGGTACACGGCTGGCACGATGTGGTGGTGCACATCGATGCGCAGATTTCCCGCGGAACCCCCGGTACTCGTGGTCTGGTCCTGTGCTTGTTGCAAGCGTTGCTGCGGTTTCAAGGCGGTCTCCTGATTGATGGCGGATTTTTCCGAGCGCGCATTATGGCGAATAATGTTGATTCACTCGCAGCGTGAAATCGCATCGGCGCAGGCCGGAAAAACGGGTGGAGTGCCGGCCCCGACGTACAATGCGGTCCCTTCGGCCCGCGCAAGCGGGCTTTTTGCATCCTGATCATCCATGTCAATAGCTCTACTGAAGGACATCTTCCGCCTTGGCTGGCCGATGTTTGTCGGCCAGATGGCGGTCATGGCCAATGGTTTTATCGACACGATCATGGCCGGGCGCTACAGCACGCTGGATCTCGCGGGCATAGGCGTTGGCTCCAGCATCTACATGAGCATTTTCGTGGCGATGATGGGCATTCTGTTGGCGCTCACGCCAACCGCGGCACAGCTCTACGGCGCGGGACGCTACGGTGAAATCGGCGAAGAGGTGCGCCAGTGTTCCTGGCTGGCGCTTGCGTTGACCGTGTTGTGTTTTCTCGCGCTGCAGTTTCCCGATCCCTTTTTCGCGGTGACCCGTCTCGAGCCCCAGGTGGAAGTCAGAACCCGCGCCTACCTTGCGGCGCTTTCCTGGTCGGTGCCGGCGGCGTTGGCCTTCCGGATTTTCTACGGTTTCAGCGCCGCGGTATCCAAGACGCGAACCATCATGATGCTCAATCTTGCGGGCCTGATATTCAAGATTCCGCTGAATCTGGTGTTCATGTACGGCTACTTCGGAATGCCTGCGATGGGCGGTGTCGGCTGCGCAGTGTCCACCGCCGTGATTTCATGGGGCATCGTGATCGCTGCCTGGTACTGGTGTTACACCGATCCGGATTACGGGCGATACCGTGTATTCGAGCGCTGGTCCTGGCCCGATCTGAAACGTATCGGGCATCTGGTGTCGCTGGGTCTTCCGATCGGACTGACGTTCTTCATCGACGTGACCGCATTTACCTTCATGGCCCTGTTTGTCGCGCAGTTGGGGCCTCTGAACTCGGCGGCTCATCAAATAACGAGCAATTTCGCAGCCATTCTTTACATGCTGCCGTTGGCGATTGGCAATGCCGCAAGCGTTCTCGTGGGGCAGGCGATCGGTGCCGGGGATTTCGCACGGGCCCGTTCTGTCGGCATTGCCGGCATCTGGATGGCCTTCGGGATGGCTTTTTGTGTAGGAACGACTCTGTATCTGAACAATGACCGGGTCGCGGCAATGTATTCCCCGGATGCGAAGGTCATTGCGATCGCTGCGACGCTGCTCTGCGTGGTCGCCTTTTATCATTGCCTGGATGCGGTGCAGGCGGTGGTCATCAATGTGCTGCGAGGCTACAAGCGCGCGCTGGTGCCCATGTTCTTCAATGCCTTTGCGCTGTGGGGCGTGGGGCTGGGTGGCGGATACATGCTGGCGCTGGATCCGGAACATCTGCACTGGCTGGGCCTGTCCACGCCGATGGGAGCTCAGGGGTTCTGGATCGGCGCCGTCGGCGCCTTGGTCCTCGCCAATACCCTGGTAATACTTTATTTTCTCTATGTCAGCCGCGAGGCTCCGGACGCCGGCCACGCCACTGTTTAGCCCCGCCGCACCCTATCGGGATTCAGGTCAGATCGGAAGCCAGCAGCGCGCGTGCCGCGTCAGACACCTGCACCGCCACCTGATAATTCTTGTGGTCGATGCCGGCATGCACGGGCGCCCCGGCCTTGGCCGCCGCCACCATTTCAGGGGTCAGCTCGAAGCGCATGAAGTGCACCGCGGCGGTTTTCTCCGCTGTGTCACGCTCCAGATCCTCGTTGGCAATGGGCCTGATTTTGGCGAGGTCGCCGACCTGCATCCAGACCGCTTCGTCGATGCCGATCAGTTTCGCCAGCGCTATTTTGCGTTCGGCCTCGTCCGGATATTCCAGCATGAAGGTGGCCTTCCAGTTGCTGCCATCCGGAATCAACGGGTTGTAGGTATCCAGTTCTTCCTGAATTTTTTCGGGCTCGAAGATGCGCTCCAGCCGCAGCATTTCCTGCACCTGGTACTGCATGGTCAGTGCATCCTCGAAGTAGAGATTGGCATTTTCGCCCAGTGCGACGCGGCGATGGGTCTTGTGGGCCATGACTTTAGAGCGGAATTCGGTGCGATTGCGCGCGTACTGTTCAAGACTGAATAGGTCGGTGTGGGTCAGCATATTTTCTTTCAGAGGCCGTAGGCCAAACGCAACAGGGTCATGGGATGTTCGGGCTCGGTGCCGTCGTTACGCGCATGGGCGATATGGTGGCCGGCCATGGCGCAATCGGAACCGTAATGGTCGGGCTTTGCATCGTTCACCCGCGCTACAACGGGTTTGACGATTTTCATCGCGAATTCGTGGAACTCCTTTTTAACCGCGTAGGTTCCGTCGTGCCCGGAGCATCGTTCGATGATGTCGACCACGGTATCCGGCACCAATGACAGGATCTCCTTTGTTTTCGGGCCGATGTTCTGCACGCGCTGGTGGCAGGCGGCCTGATAAGCCACCTTGCCCAGGGGTTTCTTGAAATCGGTCTTCAGCTTGCCTTCCTTGTGGCGCAGCATGAGGTATTCGAAGGGGTCGTAGAAGGCGGCTTTGACTTTCTGCACGTCCGGATCATCCGGGTACATCAACGGCAATTCCTGCTTGAACATCAGAACGCAGGAGGGAATCAGGGCGGAAAGATCCCACCCTTCATCGACCATTTTTGCCAGCACCGGAATATTGGTTTCCTTCGCGGTCTTGACCGATTCCAGGTCGCCCAGTTCCAGTTTGGGCATGCCGCAGCAGCGCTCTTTTTCCGCAATCGTCAGCGGGATGCCGTTGTGTTCGAACACGACGGCCATGTCTTCGCCGGGGCCGGGTTCGTTGCGGTTCATGTAGCAGGTGGCAAACAGCGCCACCTTGCCTTTCGTTCGGCCAGCCGGTTCACCCGTGGTGCTTGCGGGAAGCTTTTCCAGGCGGCTGCGCAGCGGCTTGCTCGTAAACTCCGGCAGCCACGCATCCGAATGGATTCCGACGACGGCCTCCAGTGCCTTTCGCGCCGGGCCGATCTTGTTGATGGCGTTCACCGTCGGGGCAATGATTGGGATGCCCACAAAGCTTCCGACCATGTCGGTGCTTGTGAGTACCTTGTCGCGCAGTTTCGTATTCCCCTTTTTGAACTCTACGGCCTTCGCGCGCAGCATCAGGTGGGGAAAATCCACGTTCCACGGATGCGGCGGAACGTAGGGACACTTGGTCATGTAGCACAGGTCGCACAGATAACAGTGATCGACGACCTTCTTGTAATCCTCCTTCTTGACGCCGTCGACTTCCAGGGTCTCGGATTCATCGACAAGGTCGAACAGGGTCGGAAAGGACTGGCAGAGGCTCACGCAGCGCCGGCACCCGTGGCAGATGTCGAATACCCGTTCCATCTCCTTGTGCAGGGACTCCTCGTTGTAGAAATCAGGGTTCTGCCAGTCGAGAGGATGACGGGTCGGTGCCTTTAGATTGCCTTCACTAGCCATGAGACTTTTCCTTGTTGCCTTGGGTAAGGGGCCGCCATCCCTGATTTCGCGATGCAAATCCGGGGGCGGCCGGTGTAACGCTTTAGCCCAGTTCGTTCAGCGCCTTCTGGTAACGATTGGCATGCGAACGCTCGGCTTTCGCCAGCGTTTCAAACCAGTCGGCAACTTCCGCGAACCCTTCGGCGCGCGCATCCTTCGCCATTCCCGGGTACATGTCAGTGTACTCGTGTGTCTCGCCGGCGACGGCGCTTTTCAGGTTGTTGGCGGTTGTTCCGAACGGCAGGCCGGTGGCGGGATCGCCGCATTGCTCCAGATACTCGAGGTGTCCGTGCGCGTGGCCGGTTTCACCCTCGGCCGTTGAGCGGAACAGCGCGGCGACATCGGCATAGCCTTCGATGTCGGCCTTGTTTGCGAAATAGAGGTAGCGGCGGTTCGCCTGTGATTCGCCCGCAAAGGCGTCTTTCAGATGTTTCTCGGTCTTGGTTCCTTTGAGTTTCATTGGCGGATTCCTCTGTGAATTTGAAATGGCAAGGCTTGCAACCTGGCGCCGCCACTATAGAAACCGAGGCCGCGAAGGGGAAATTGTTTTTTTCTACTTTGGCGATAGCGAAGGACTATTGACACGGGGCTGGCCTACTCTCGCGTCTCGTCGCGCGAGTGGCCGGAATAGGAGGCGGATATCTCGCCCCCTTTTTTTCGCCAACTCTGAATCCAATATAAAGTACGAAGGTTGCAATTTATGCCCCAATTGTTGTTTCGATGGAGAATCCCATGAATAAGTGGTCATCAGCGTTTGCCTGCACCCTTGCTTTGTGCGCCGTTTGCGCGTCTGCACAGGAAAATTTCCCCAATCGGCCAATTCGCCTGCTGGTCGGGTTTCCGCCGGGCGGATCGACCGACGTCAGCGCAAGGGTGCTGGCCCAGAGACTGGGCGCCTCCCTCGGGCAAGCGGTGGTCGTGGAGAACCGTGCCGGCGCTGGCGGTCACGTCGCGACGCTCGCCGTGGCGGGCGCGCCTCCGGATGGCTACACACTGCTCTGGGCGAACAGTTCGCAGGTCGTGTTGCCCGTGGTGTTCAAGCAGGACGCCAACTTCGATCCACTGAGGGATCTGACGCCTCTGACTGCAGCGACCAAGGTCGACTCCTTGCTGGTAGTTCCCGCGACGAGCGGCATCACCACGTTCAAGCAGTTTGTTTCAATGCTGCAGGACAATTCCAAAAACAAGGCTTATGGAACGCAGGGCGCAGGTACGCCCGGACACATCATGAACGCCTGGGTGGCGTCCCGGGCAGGCGCGACCAATACGGTTGCCGTGCATTACAAAGGCGCCACCAACAGCGAGGCTGATTTTTTGTCCGGCCAGATTACCTACCGCTTCGATACCGTCACCACGCTCAAGCGACTGGGCAACAAGCTGAATTGCCTGGCCTCATTGACCGAAAAGAGGCTCCCCGATGCGCCGGACTGTCCCACGTTTGCCGAGGTCGGCATGCCACTCGACATCGACTGGACACTCTGGAATTCAGTGCAGGCGCCCGGACGGATTCCCAAACCGCTCCTGGATCGCCTGTATGGCTCGGTTTCCAGGATTCTGGAAGATGCAGAGTTCGCGAAGGATCTCGCAAAATTCGGGATCACGCCGATGACCGGCTATACGCCTGAGAAGACGCGCAGCCTGCAGGTGCAGCAGATCAGGGAATGGGGCGACGCGGTGAAGAGAATGGGGATCACCGGCAGCGAATAATTGCGGCGAAATGAAAAGAGGAAAATGACATGACACCTGAAGAGAATGATCTGATCACCCGCGTAGGGCCTGGCACGCAGGGCGGCGAGTTGTTGCGCCGCTACTGGCACCCGATCATGGGAAGCTCGGAGCTTAACCGCAGGAAAGTGATTCCCGTGCGGCTTATGGGCGAAGACTTGGTGCTGTTTCGCGACCAGAGCGGCAAGCTGGGCCTGGTCGAGCCGCAATGCGCCCATCGGCGCGTTGACCTGTCGACGGGGTTCGTAGTCGAGGAGGGCCTGAAGTGTCCCTACCACGGATGGACCTACGACACGACCGGTCAGTGCGTCGCACAACCGGGTGAACCTGCGGACAGCCAGCTCAAGGATCGAGTAAGGATCAAGAGCTACATTGCAGAGGAGCTCGGGGGCCTGGTCTTCGCTTACATGGGCCCGTTGCCGGCGCCTCTGTTGCCCCGCTGGGATTTTCTGGTCGACGACGGCATGCTGCGACAGATCGGATATGTAATCGCGCCGTTCAACTGGCTGCAGGCCATCGAGAACAGCTACGACGCCGTCCACGCCGAGATATTGCACGGCCAGTTCTTCAAGCATGCGCTGGACAGGCGCGGCGACCCCTCGGATGCCAAATACGAGATCAACGTTGCCCCGATGCTTCGAAAGCACCAGGAGATACGTTACGACCGCACTGACTATGGATTCATCCGTCGTGTCGTGCTCGAGGGCGATGGCAAAAGCGCTGACCTGTTTAATGTCGGGCACGGCAAGGTCTTTCCGAACCTCACGACAGTGAACGGCGGCGGAACCTGCACCAGCACCTTCCAGGTTCCCGTCGATGACACGCACACCCTGTACCTCGGGCACCGGGGTTACCGTTACCCGGATTGGGTGACGGTTCCCAAGCAGACCGAGGTGCCGTGGTTCGAGATTCCCATCAAGGATGAGAAGGGCAACTGGATCGATGATGACATCGTCGGCCAGGACCTGATGGTGATGATGGCGCAAGGTCCGATACTTGACCGCTCAAAGGAGGTGCTCGGGACGACCGATGTCGGTGTCGTGCAGTTCCGCCGCTTCCTGAAGGAGCAGATCCTGAAAGTGCGCGACGGCGGAGAGCCCATCAATCTGTATCGGGATCCGGCTAAAAATCGGCGTCTGGAGTTGCCCCATTCGAAAAACTTCTATGATCGCGGCGTGTTCGGCGAAACGAAGGCTGTCAGCTACCGGCGCGGGTCGGCAACCGGCGCCCTCGGGATGCAAAACAGCCCAATCAACGAATTGGTCGAAGACCTCTACGAGCAGGCGGCACGCGACGCGCCGTTGATCGGCGGCAGGGAGGCCGCGTGATGGCGTAGGTAATTGTCGGCGTGAAGCGGCATCTGCTGACACACAGGCACCTTAATCCCGGGTTTTCAAATTGATGATCCACCGGAGCGAGGTCGCTTGTGGATGCGGCGCCGTTTTGACACCGGTTGTTTAGGCGCCATACCTTTCAAACTCGGCCGCTTTTTCGCCTGTGCCCGCAGAGCTGCGTCCAGAGCCAGGCCTGCCCAGGGGCTTATAAGGGCGGGGGATTCCATTGCCTCGGCGGGGGCGGCGTAGAAATTCAGCGTTGCGGTCTTGCCGGCCCGGGGGTAGCTGAATCGGGCGCAGCCCGCAGTTTCGAAAGTCTGTCGCGATACTTCGTCGGCTTTGAAATAAAGCGTTTCCTCGCTGAGGATGGCGATGAACAACCCGTCGCAATACACGCCGTGCCCACCGAACATCCGCTTCACAAGGATGAGGCCATGCATGGACAGTAAATCATTGATATATAAAGAAAAAGAACTATTCATCGACGGTTCCGACTCGATAATCTTTGCGCATCATGGCACTCCTGCGTCATCGAGGCCAGACTAAAAAAAAGCGGAAGCCCTGTGAGGACTTCCGCTTTGAATGCCTCCGGCTGATGCCGGCAGTGCCTGCTTAGTAGCGGTAGTGATCCGCCTTGTACGGGCCCTGCTTGGACACGCTGGTGTACTTGGCCTGCTCATCGGTGAGTTCGGTGAGCTGCGAGTTGAGCTTCTTCAGCTGCAGACGCGCCACCTTTTCATCCAGATGTTTGGGCAGCACGTACACGCCGATGGGGTACTTGTTGGAGCCCTTCTGCGCCTCGCCCCACAGTTCCATCTGCGCGATGGTCTGGTTGGCGAACGAGGAGCTCATCACGTACGACGGGTGTCCCGTGCCGCAACCCAGATTCACCAGGCGACCTTCGGCCAGCAGGGTGATGCGCTTGCCATCCGGGAAGATGATGTGGTCGACCTGGGGCTTGATGTTGTCCCACTTGTACTGCTTCAGGCTCGCGACATCGATCTCGTTGTCGAAGTGCCCGATGTTGCAGACAATGGCCTGATCCTTCATCTTCTTCATGTGCTCATGGGTGATCACATGGAAGTTGCCGGTACAGGTGACAAAGATGTCGGCCTTGTCCGCGGCGTAATCCATGGTCACCACGCGGTAGCCTTCCATGGCCGCCTGCAGCGCACAGATAGGGTCGATTTCCGTGACCCAGACCTGTGCCGACAGGGCGCGCATCGCCTGTGCCGAACCCTTGCCCACGTCGCCGTAACCGGCGACCACGGCAACCTTGCCGGCGATCATCACATCGGTGGCGCGCTTGATGCCGTCCACCAGTGATTCGCGGCAGCCGTAAAGGTTGTCGAACTTGCTTTTGGTGACCGAGTCGTTGACGTTGATCGCCGGGAAGGCGAGCTGGCCGTCCTTGTGCATCTGGATCAGGCGTTTCACACCGGTGGTGGTCTCTTCTGACACACCCTTGATCTGCTTGAGGCGGGTCGAGTACCACTTCGGATCACGGGCGATGGTCGCCTTGATTGAGGCGAACATGATGGTCTCCTCTTCGCTGCCCGGATGGTTGAGCAGGGAGAGATCCGTCTGGGCGCGGGTGCCAAGGTGCAACAGCAGCGTGGCGTCGCCGCCGTCATCGAGGATCATGTTGCTGAAGCCGCCGTCGGCCCACTCGAAAATCTTGTGGGTGTATTCCCAGTATTCGGTGAGGTTCTCGCCCTTGTAGGCGAACACCGGCGTGCCGCCCGCAGCGATGGCGGCGGCGGCGTGGTCTTGTGTTGAGTAGATGTTGCACGAGGCCCAGCGCACAT
>CAIUKQ010000222.1 GCA_903899705.1 uncultured beta proteobacterium | reverse complement strand
GGGCACGCAAGGGACGGCAAGCAGCAGCACAGCAAAGCCCATTCAGCCACCGGCCACCCGCCCGGCCGCGTCGGTTCCGCGCGGCGGTGGCTACTACAAGGACGATGGTCCGGGCGAATCACCTCCGCCGGATCTCGACAAACTGGCCGATGCAAAGCCCCGCATCGAACCACTGCATCGATTCGCCAACAACCCGTACAACGTGTTCGGGCAGGAATACGTGCCCATGAAAACGCTGGCGCCGTTCCGGCAAAGCGGCATTGCCAGCTGGTACGGCAAAAAATTTCATGGCGAACGCACCTCCAGCGGCGAGATCTATGACATGTACGGAATGACAGCCGCCCACCCCACGCTCCCCATCCCGAGCTATGTGCGCGTCTCCAACCAGCAGAACGGCCGCTCGGTGATCGTGCGCGTCAACGATCGCGGGCCATTCCATGCAGCCCGCGTGATCGATCTTTCGTTTGCCGCGGCATTCAAACTCGGCTACGCCATTTCCGGCAGCACGACCGTGCAGGTGGAATTGCTGCAGTCGGATGAGATTGCCAGTCTTGCGGCGAAAGGGTCCATCAAACCGGATCCCGTGGCCACGATTGCAGCGGAGGTCAATCCCGTTTCGGCAGTGGAACAACCCGCCACTGTTCAGGCCGAACGAGCCGCCATTCCTGCGGAGCGCGTTGCAGGCGTTGTCGAAACACCTCCGGCCAAAACAACACCTCCGGCCAGCGCTGCGACAACCGGTGTCTACCTTCAGCTGGGTGCGTTTTCCTCCAGGGAAAATGCCGAGAGTTTTCGCGCACGCGTGTATCGCGAGGTGGGCTGGCTGAACGATTCCATTGAAATCCTGCCGCGCGATGGCCTGTTTCGTCTGCAGTTGGGGCCCTATCGCGATCGCGAGCAGGCCGGTGGCATGGCGGAACGGTTGCGTCGCGACATCGAATTGAAACCGGTATTTGTCTCGCGGTAATGACCTGATGCAAATCCACTCCCGTCCGCTCCCCTCGTTTCCTGTTGACGCCGGGCTGAGGACAGCATTGGCGGGCGTGGTGGTCGCACTGCTGACGGCCTGCGCCGAGCTGCCGCTGGGATTCAATCCCCCCGTGGTGCAAAAGCCTGCGTCCATTCCGACTTCCCTTCTGTTGAAGAAACCCGGCGGCTTCTACACCGACGATGGCCCGGACGGCATCATTCCGGTGAATCTGGATTCGCTCTCCGAGCAGGTTCCCAGACTGGAGCCCATGAATGCACAGGCCAACCAGCCCTACAGCGTGTTCGGCCGTGACTATGTGCCGCTGGTCGAGCCCGCCCCCTACAAGCGGCAGGGCACAGCCTCTTGGTACGGCCGCAAATTCCACGGACAACGGACCTCCAGCGGTGAAATCTATGACATGTACGCGCTGACCGCCGCGCATCCAACCCTGCCGATTCCAAGTTATGCGCGCGTCCTCAATCTTGAGAACGGCAACTCGGTGGTGGTGCGCATCAATGACCGGGGCCCGTTTTCGTCGGGCAGGATCATGGACGTTTCCTACGCCGCCGCTTACCGGCTCGGCTTCGTACAGGAAGCGCTTGCCAACGTCGAGGTCGAAAGCATTGTTCCGCCCGCCACAATCAACACCGCACGCCCGTCTGGAGGGGCCGCGGCTGGTGCGCCGGAAATAAAGGCCGAGGCGTCCACGCCACAGTTCCCGATTGCCGCCGAGCGAAGCGGGATATATCTGCAGCTGGGCGCATTCTCGAATCCTGCCAATGCAGAAAACTTCAGCAATCGCGTGAGGCGCGAACTTGATTGGCTGAAACAACCACTCAACGTCACCGGCCGTAATAATCTCTACCGCCTGCAGCTTGGCCCGTTCCGTGATCGGGCCGAGGCCAACGCCGTTTCCCTGAAGATTCGTGAAGCACTTGAGGTGAAACCGGTTGTGATAAACAAATAGGCGTCAAAGCGCAGCCAGTGCATCGCCGCTGATCCGGCATTCTGCTGTTGATATAATTTGTTCGTTTGACCGGCGGCCCCACAATGTTTCGCGGTTTCATCCCGGTCAGGCTGGCCCTGACCCTGGTTGCACTGGCCAGTCTGCTGACCTTCCCCCCCCCGACCTTCGCGCAAGCGCCGGTGCTCGCCGCCCGCGCCTGGCTTTTGGTTGACATCACCGCGGGCCAGACGCTGGTTTCCCAGAATGCGGATGAGCGCGTCGAACCGGCGTCGTTGACCAAGCTGATGACCGCCTACATCGTCTTTACGGCCCTGCGTGACAAACGCCTCGCCCTCCAACAGGTCGTGCCCGTCTCCGAACGCGCCATGCATGCAGGTGGTTCGCGAATGTTCATCGATCAGAAAATACCCGTCACTGCCGCCGAATTGATCCAGGGAATGGTCATTCAATCGGGTAATGATGCCTGCATCGCCCTGTCTGAAATTGTCGCCGGGTCGGAAGACGCCTTCGTGCAGGTCATGAATCGCGAAACCAAACGCCTGGGCATGAATAACACGCAGTTTGCCAATTCGAGCGGCCTGCCCGATGCGGGACACTATTCGACCACTCGCGATCTTGCTGCGCTAGCCGGCGCGGTCATTCGCGACTTCCCCGATCAATATCATTACTACTCCGTCAAGGAGTTCCGTTACAACAACACCACGCAGCAGAACCCGAACCGCCTGCTATGGCTTGATCCCAACGTCGACGGCATGAAAACCGGCTATTCCGAAGCGGCGGGATACGCCATGATTGCATCGGCCAGGCGCGGTAACCGTCGCCTGCTTTCCGTGGTCGTGGGGGCAAACAGCGAATCAGGGCGTGCGCAGGAGAGCCAAAAGCTTTTGAACCACGGGTTCCTGAACTTTGACCAGGTGCGCCTCTACGAGAAAAGCGTTTCCATCAGCGTCCTGCCCGTCTGGAAGGGCAGCGAAAACACCGTCCAGGCCGGCGTAGCCCAGGACTTGCGGATATCCGCGCCCAAGGGCACCGGCAACAGGCTCAAGGCGGAATTGCTGAGCCTGCAGCCACTTATCGCGCCGATCAACGCCGGGCAGCGCGTCGGCACCATTCGCGTCAGCCTGGATGGAAAACCGGTTGGTGAATATGCCGCCGTGGCCCTTGAAAACATCGCGGTTGCCGGAATATTCGGACGCACGTGGGACACCATAAGGCTGTGGTTCCAATGATTGCATGGGGCCTTAAGATTCTCTTTCACCGACCCTGCTGTTCAGACCCGCATATCCCGCGATGAAGGTCTTTCTGAATGGCGAATTGATGCCCATAGGGATGGCGCGAGTCCCGGTGCAGGATCGCGGTTTTCTCTTCGGCGACGGCGTATACGAGTATATGCCGGTCTATTCTCGCCGCCCGTTTCGCCTGGCCGAACACCTGACACGCCTGAAGGCAAGCCTCAATGCGCTGGAAATCGCCAATCCCCATGATGACGCGCGCTGGGGCGAAATAATCCGTCAGGTCATTGCAGCCAATCCCTGGGACGATCAGGGTGTCTACCTTCAGATCACGCGCGGGGTCGCACCACGCGATCATGCATTCCCCAGGGGCCTCAAACCAACGGTCTACGTTAGCGCAAGCCCCCTTGTTACGCCTTCGCGAGGACAGATCGATCATGGCGTCGCGGCGATTACGCATGAGGATTTCCGCTGGCTGCGCTGCGACATAAAAACAACCGCCCTGATCGCAAGCTGCATGCTTCGGAATATGGCGGTTCAAAATGGCTGCGCGGAAACCATCCTGCTGCGCGACGGGTTTCTCACCGAAGCGTCGGCCAGCAATGTCATGGTGGTGCGCGCAGGCGTGGTGCTCGCGCCGCCCAAATCCCGGCTCATGCTCGCAGGCATTACCTACGATGTGGTTCTGGAACTGCTGGAGAAAAGCGGCGTTCCGCTTGCCGTTCGCCAGATATCGGAATCGGAACTGCGCACCGCGGACGAGGTCTGGCTCACCTCGTCGTCAAAAGAGGTTCTGGCCGTCAGCCGGCTGGATGGAGAACCGGTGGGAAACGGAAATACCGCGGGCAGTCCAGGCCCGGTCTTCAGGCGTGCGCACGCGCTTTATCAGGAATACAAGTCAACTGTCATGCGATCATCCACCCATGTCTGAACCCGAAAGCCTCATCGTCTTCCCGTGTGACTTCCCCATCAAAGTGATGGGATTGAGGCAGCACGGCTTCGCACAGGCAATTCTTGAAGTCGTCAAGAAGCATTCGCCGGACTATGACCCGGCCACCGTCGAAATGCGCTCCAGCCGAGAGGGCAAATACCTGAGCCTGACCATCACGGTAAAGGCATCCTCGCAACAGCAACTGGATGACCTGTATAGGGAGCTTTGCGATCACAACATGGTTTCCATGGTGTTGTGAGTCACTCACCCTGCGAATCCGGCACCGTGATCATCCGACATCTCGACACAACCGATTTTGACGCCACCTATGACGCAATGCGTCTTTTTACGGCGGCGCGAGAGGCAACAACACCCGACGAACTATGGCTCACGGACCATCCCCCGGTTTATACCGCGGGTGCCGCCGGTCGAGCCGAGCATTTCCCTGATACCGGCGAGGATGGCGGCATCCCGGTGACACGTATAGACCGCGGCGGGCAGATCACCTACCACGGCCCCGGTCAGCCCATTGTCTACACCCTGCTTGACCTGACGCGCCGCGGCCTGAAAGTACGAAGCCTGGTGCAGATGCTGGAACAGGCCGTGATTGATCTGCTGGGGGACCATGGGGTGGTGGCTTCGCGCAAGGCGGGCGCGCCCGGCGTTTATGTGGATGACGCTAAAGTTGCCGCCCTCGGACTGCGCGTGACTCGCCGCGGCTGTTACCATGGGGTTGCACTGAATGTCGACATGGACCTATCCCCTTTTCATCTCATCGATCCCTGCGGCTATCCCGGACTCGCCGTGACGCAGACGCGCTCGCTGGGTATTGAAGCCGGCGCCCGCGAACTGGGAGAAGCGCTTGCCGCGCGCATCGCGGCCCTTCTGGAGGCTCCCCATGGCTAATGCCATCGGCGACAAGAAAAAAGGCGGTCTCAAAACCCGTCTGATACCGATTGCCGTCGCGCCCGAAGGCCGGCTCAAAAAGCCGGACTGGATCCGCGTCAAGGCAGCGGCACCCGGCTCCCGTTTTCACGACATCAAGCGCATCCTGCGCGAGGCCAAACTGCATACCGTTTGCGAGGAGGCTTCCTGCCCGAATATCGGTGAATGTTTCGGCAAGGGCACCGCGACATTCATGATCCTGGGGGACATCTGCACCCGCCGCTGCCCGTTTTGCGACGTGGGCCACGGCAGGCCGCTCGCCCCCGATGCCGAAGAGCCCCTGCACCTCGCGCAGACGATCGCGGCGCTGGCGCTGCGCTACGTGGTCATCACCAGCGTCGATCGCGACGATCTCAGGGACGGGGGCTCGCAGCATTTTGTCGATTGCATCCGCGCAGTTCGCGAGCTTTCTCCGGCCACCACCATTGAGGTGCTGGTGCCGGATTTTCGCGGCCGCATGGATCGCGCCCTGGAAATTCTCGGTGCCGCGCCGCCGGATGTCATGAACCACAACCTGGAGACCGTCCCGCGCCTTTATGTTGAAGCACGGCCCGGGGGCAATTACACGCATTCGCTGTCCCTGTTGAAGCGATTCAAGGAGCAGCATGCCAAAGTGCCCACCAAATCCGGATTGATGGTCGGCCTGGGCGAGGCCGACGATGAGATCCTCCAGGTGATGCGAGACCTTCGCGCGCACGATGTGGACATGCTCACCATTGGTCAGTACCTTCAACCCTCATCCCACCACCTTCCCGTGCGGCGTTTCGTTCCTTTGGAAACATTCGCGATGTTCGAGCGCGAGGCAAGCAACATGGGTTTTCAGCATGCCGCCATCGGTCCCATGGTGCGATCCTCCTACCACGCGGACCAGCAGGCCCATGCCGCAGGCATCGGGACCGGTTCGCCGCCAACTTCGCAGCGCTGATCGCGGGAATACAGGATGGCCATCGACTGGACAAATTTCACCCCCTGGTCCTCGCTCACTGGCGGGATGCTCCTCGGCGTTGCTGCCGCAATGCTCGCGCTGCTGAACGGAAGGATCGCGGGAATCAGCGGCATAGCCGGGGGACTGCTTGGTGCGAAATCCGGTGACAAGGGCTGGCGGCTCGCTTTTATCGGCGGCCTGCTCGCAGCCCCGGTGGCGTGGACTTTGTTTTCCGCGGCGCCCGCTTCAAAGATCGACGCAACCATTCCCGAGCTCATCATCGCGGGACTCCTGGTCGGGGTGGGCACGCGCTATGCGGGAGGATGCACCAGTGGCCACGGCGTATGCGGCCTGGCGCGACTCTCGGGGCGGTCTTTGGTGGCAACGCTGACCTTCATGGCCGCCGGTTTCGCAACCGTTTTCATATCTCGTCATCTGGCGGGCCAATAGAATGCTGGCATTCAGCGCATTTGCCATTGGCCTCCTTTTTGGAGGCGGACTCTTGCTTGCCGGCATGGCCAATCCCGCCAAGGTGCGCGGGTTTCTTGATCTGGCCGGCAACTGGGACCCTTCGCTCGCATTGGTGATGGCCGGCGCAATCGCAGTCGCGTTCGTTGGATTCAAATTCGCAAAGCGGATGCCGTCGAGCCTGCTTCACGCATTGATGCAGTTGCCAGGAAAACGCCAGATAGACAAACGCCTGCTTGTCGGCAGCCTGGCCTTTGGCACCGGTTGGGGTTTGGCCGGATTCTGTCCGGGGCCCGCGTTCGTCGCACTGGGCGGCGGAAGCATGAAGGCCCTGATTTTCACGCTGGCCATGCTCGCCGGATTTGCCATTCACTGGGGCATTGAGCGCAAGTAGCAGGCTACGCCGGCATCCAATGCCGTACTATATTTTTTTTGAGATAGACTTGCCGCGGATTCGCGATCTGGAGATGGTATTTTGGTTACACGCAAATTAAAAATTACGCAGGTCATGAAGCGCGATGTCATCGTCGCGATACAGACCCGCATCGCGCTGGTGCGCGACCAGGAAGAACTCACGCAGGTCCAGATGGCCGCGCTGCTCGGCATCACGCAGCCGCGTTTGAACGCATTGCTCAATGACCATGGCGAGCTTTTCAGCCTGGAGGCGCTGATTGAAATCGCCACCAAGCTGGAGCTCAACGTGCGCCTGTCCATCTCGCGCCCCTACCGCGACGGCTGATTTTTCCCGCGTCGCAGCGGGAGCGAAAAAAGTTTAACTATTTGATTTTTAATCGTTATTTTTAAAGGAATCTCATGTCCACGACAACCACAGCGAGCGGCCTGATCATTGAAGAAGTCACCCTTGGCGACGGTGCCGCAGCCGCAGCCGGCCATGCCGTCACCGTGCACTACACCGGCTGGCTCTGGGAGAACAATGCATTGGGCGACAAGTTCGATTCCAGCAAGGACCGCAACGAGCCCTTCGTCTTTTCACTGGGACGCCAGAACGTGATCGCCGGCTGGGATGAAGGCGTGCAGGGCATGCAGATCGGCGGCGTGCGCAAGCTCACCATTCCGCCGGCGCTTGGCTACGGCGCGCGCGGCGCAGGCGGTGTGATTCCGCCGAATGCCACCCTGATGTTTGAAGTGGAATTGCTGGAAGTCGAATAGGCGCCGGGTACCACTCCGGCCGGCTCAGATCGGCTCTTTGAGCTTTGCCTCGATAAGCGAGTGCAAGGGGCCGAACTGGATCTCCCCGTCGATGCGGCGCACGATATTGCCCTGCCGGTCGATGACGAAACTTGTCGGCACGAATTTCAGGCCACCGAACTGCTTTTCGATCTCACCCGCCATGTCGAGGGAAATCTTCATCGGCAGCGCAAGCTTCTCGGAAAACTCAACGACGCGATTGGGAGGGTCGTAACTCATCGCCACGGCGACCACCTCCAATCCCTGGGGTGCGAACCGTCGCCACGCCTGGGCGATCCCCGGCAATTCGCGCACGCAGGGCTCACAGGTGGTGGCCCAGAAATTCACCAGCACCACCTTGCCGCGAAGGCTCGCGAGGTCGAACGATTCGCCCTTCAATGTCTGAAATCGCACTGAAGGCGCCGGACGAGGCGCGTAGGATTCGCGGAATACAGTGGCCAGAATGGCCGCGACCACCAGCGCAACAATTGCGGCGGGCAAGGTAAATTTTTTCTGGAGTAACTTCATGAGAACCGTGATTTTCCGCTGTCTTGCCGTGCTTGTCATGATTTGCCCGGCACCCGCTCAGGCGCTGTCGATTGCCGACCTCTCCAACAAGGACGCCGTTGAAGGCCTCAAGGCGGCACTGGACAAGGGCACGCAGGTGGCTGTGCAGAGACTGGGTGCCGAGAATGGGTTTTTGGGCAATGACAAATTGAAGATCCCGCTGCCCGATTCATTGAAACGAGTGGAGAGCGCCCTGCACCTCGCTGGCATGGGCAAGCAGGCGGATGAACTGGTGCTTCGCATGAATCGGGCCGCGGAAGCGGCCGTGCCCGAAGCAAAGGCGCTGTTTGTGGGCGCGATCAAGCAGATGAGCGTGCAGGACGCGAAAGGCATCCTGTCCGGCGGCAACGATGCGGCGACCCAGTACTTCAAACGCACCACCTCCGCGCCCCTGGAACAGAAATTTATGCCCATCGTCCGCAAATCCATGGCGAAGGTAAACCTCGCCGAAATCTATGACCAGTACGCCGGCAAAGCCGTGCAACTCGGGTTGATCAGCAAGGATGACGCGCAGCTGGAGAGTTATGTCACCCGCAAGGGGCTGGAAGGTCTATTTGTCGTGGTCGCGGAGGAAGAGGCCAAAATTCGTGCAAATCCCGTGCAGGAGTCCTACAAGATTCTCCAGAAAGTATTTGGGGCGATTAAACTTTAAGTTTTTGGACATACCCTGAATACAAATGGTCAGCACACTGCTGACTAATTGTCCAATGTGTTGCCGTCGTTGATGGAGGAAATATGACATTCAATGCCCGGCATGCGCTTGAATTGCTCCGCATAGGCTCAGGCCAGACAAATGCCTGCTTTCGCGACGGCCAAGAAGAGGCTATCCATCACATAGTAGATGGACGCGGACGCCTGCTGGTGGTGCAGAAAACCGGCTGGGGCAAGAGTTTTGTCTATTTCATCGCCACGAAACTACTGCGGGAAGAAGGTAGCGGTCCTGCCTTGTTGATTTCGCCTTTGCTCTCACTGATGCGTAACCAGATTTCAGCTGCCGAGCGAATGGGTGTCCGTGCGGTCACCATCAATTCCGACAATCAGGAGGAATGGGCGAGCATTGAGGAAACAATTCTGCGCGACGAGGTGGACATTTTACTGATCTCGCCAGAACGCCTGGCTAACGAGCGCTTTAGTACGCAAGTGCTCGCAGCCATCGCGGGACGTATCTCTTTGCTGGTGATTGATGAGGCTCACTGTATATCTGACTGGGGTCACGATTTCCGCCCTCACTATCGTTTGTTGGAACGCATGGTTCGCATGCTGCCGCAAAATCTGCGCTTGCTGGCAACAACAGCTACCGCGAACAACCGGGTAATGGACGATCTACGTGCTGTACTCGGTCCGAATCTTGAGGTTTCACGCGGCGACCTGAATCGGCCGTCCCTTACTCTTCAAACGATGCGCTTGGGCAGCCAAGCAGAACGTTTGGCGTGGCTTGCTGCGCAGGTTGCAGCCCTGCCCGGCAGCGGCATCATTTACACGCTCACCGTGCGTGATGCGGTCCAGGTGGCGGATTGGCTTAAATCTCTTGGATTTAACGTGGAGTCTTACACAGGTGAAACGGGCGATCGTCGGCCCGAGTTGGAACAGGCATTACTGGACAATAGGGTGAAGGCGCTGGTTGCAACAACGGCTTTGGGAATGGGCTATGACAAACCGGATCTGGCGTTCGTAATTCATTATCAGACACCGGGATCAGTGGTGGCTTACTACCAGCAGGTTGGCCGTGCAGGTCGCGCGCTGGACACGGCTTACGGGGTGCTACTTAGTGGCACGGAAGAAACGGACATTACCGACTACTTCATTAATAGTGCTTTCCCTACACGAGATGAGGTGGCAGATGTGCTGGAGGCGCTGCAGAATGCCCCAAACGGTTTATCAGCACCGGAATTGATGGGTCGTCTTAATATCAGCTATGGCCGTATTAACAAGACTATAGATTTGCTTTCACTCGAATCTCCCGCACCCATAGCCAAGCAAGACACAAAATGGCAGTTGACTGCAGCGAATCTTAGCGACACGTTCTGGGCGCGTGCGGACCGGTTGACCAATTTGCGAAGGGAAGAGCAAGCTCAGATGCAGGAATACGTAAATCTGCGCGCAGGACATATGGAGTTTCTTATTCAGGCGCTCGATGGCGATCCCGTCACCGTACATGCACCCACGTTGCCACCCCTAGCAACAACTACCGACCCGGCTCTGGTTCGAGAGGCTATTGCGTATTTGCGTCGCACAAGCTTACCTTTCGAGCCGCGCAAACAATGGCCGCCGGGCGGCATGCCTCAATATAGTCTCAGCGGACGAATAGCGCCCGAACTTCAGGGGCAGCCGGGAAGAGCGCTTTGCGTCTGGGGAGATGCCGGATGGGGCAGTTTGGTCAGGCTAGGCAAATACCATGATGGGCATTTTGCAAATGATCTGGTCCAAGCCTGTGTAGCGCTAATGCGAGGATGGAATCCGCAACCATCACCAGCATGGGTAACCTGCATCCCATCACTTCGACACCCCAACCTAGTACCGGAATTCGCGCGGCGGCTAGCAGCAGCCTTGGGTCTACCATTCGAAGCTGTGATACAGAATACAGACGATCGCCCGGAACAAAAGACGATGGCAAACAGCATCCAGCAGGCACGCAATATCGATGGCTCTCTGGCAATCAACGTACCAGCATTACGCGCCGGGCCGGTATTACTCGTGGATGACATGGTCGATTCACGTTGGACACTGACTGTTGCGGCTTGGCTATTGCGTTCTCGTGGCAGCGGACCGGTGTTACCTCTGGCACTCGCACTTGTCGGGCAAGGCGAATGAGCACCTCGTTGTCGCCAAATACTCAGGCAATCCTGCTGCTGACCGCACCGCTTATCGCAGGGCGTCGAGATGCTTCTATCGAATTGTTGAAGCCTGGCGAGTACAAGAAACTCGCGCGTTTTCTTCGCGATAAACAGCGAGAACCGGCGGATTTACTGGTTCCCGGCGCAGGAAATCTGCTTCTGGAATGTCAACAACTGGTTGGAAGCGACCGACTCAAGAACTTGTTGGCCCGAGGCTTTCTGTTGAGCCAGGCGGTGGATCGCTGGCAGACACGCGCCATCTGGGTACTGAGCAGAGCTGATGCGGAATACCCTCGACGACTGAAAACACGCTTAAAAGAAGAGGCTCCATCCGTGATTTACGGTTGCGGCGATATCGCGCTTCTGGATTCAGGCGGGCTGTCGATCATAGGTTCCCGTGATGTCGATGACAGCTTGATCGAGTACACGCAAAGCGTTGGCCGTCTGGTCGCAAAAGCAAAGCACACGGTCATTTCTGGCGGAGCACGAGGTATTGATCAGGCGGCTATGCGAGGTGCGCTTGAAGCTGGCGGAAAAGTGACCGGCGTACTTGCGGACAGCCTAGAGCGTACCGCCATGAATCGCGAACACCGGAATTTCCTGCTAGATGGGCAAATGATCCTGATTTCCCCCTACGATCCTTCGGCAGGATTCAATGTTGGCAACGCCATGCAGCGCAATAAACTGATCTATGCGCTGGCAGATGCAGCTCTCGTGATTAACTCGGATGCCAATAAGGGTGGTACCTGGGCGGGCGCGGTGGAGCAATTGGAGAGACTACATCTCGTTCCTGTGTACATCCGGTCAACAGGTGAAAAATCGAATGGTTTGGAAGCATTGCGACAGAAAGGTGCAATGCAATGGCCAAATCCAGACAGTGAAGAAACGCTTGACGCTGCGCTTACTCTTCAGGAGCGAAGTGAAAATTCGAACCAGGATCAATTGGCTCTCGCCACTGCGAAAGAGCCCATTCTGGAGTACACAGCCGAGAACGAAAGGCCGGTAGAAAAGCCCGTGGACGTCTGCCCGCCAATCGCAATCCACTTGACTCCGGCAGAAGAACTTTTTGCGAAAGTGCGGTCACTTCTTCATAAAATGGACACTCCGAAGAATGACTCTGAAGTTGCAGCGGAGCTAGATGTATCGAAAGCTCAGGCAAAGGAGTGGTTACAGAGATTGGTCAAAGAAGGCGTACTTGAAAAGGTATCAAAGCCGGTACGCTACATCTCGACAAGTGCCTCGGGAAGATTGTTTTGAGTAGCACGTTCTGGTCCGATGCCAATGATCGACACTTAGATCAGTGGCGTAGGCATTAAATGGCAACCAATTGGGACGCTCAATGCATGACAATAAGTACTTATTTATTAATCGCTTATGCAAGACCCTTCCAATTCGCATCAGCTGCCGAGTATTGAATCTAGCGGCGAAGCTAATGCGCCGTTTCCCAGTTCGGACCGACACCCACATCGGCAACCAGCGGCACCTTCAGGCTTGCAACGCGCGTCATGTGCTCGGGCAGTTCTTTCTTCACGTGCTCAAGCTCTGCCTCCGGCACTTCCAGCACCAGTTCGTCGTGCACCTGCATCACAAGTTTTGATTTGAGCTTTCCCTCTCGCAGCCAGCCGTCCACGGCGATCATCGCCAGCTTGATCAGGTCCGCCGCCGTGCCCTGCATCGGCGCATTGATAGCCGCGCGTTCGGCACCGGCGCGGCGCGCCTGGTTGGTGCTCTTGATTTCGGGCAGCCAGAGCTTGCGGCCGAACACCGTTTCGACATAGCCCCTGTCCTTGGCCGACTCCCGCGTCTCCTGCATGAATTTGGACACACCCGGGTAGCGCGTGAAGTAGCTGGCGATGTAGGCCTGCGCCGTGGCGCGCTCGATGCCCAGCTGCTGGGCAAGACCAAAAGCCGACATGCCGTAGATCAGCCCGAAGTTGATCGCCTTGGCATAACGGCGCTCCTCATTGCTGACCTCGTGCAGGCCGCGGTTGAAAACCTCCGCCGCGGTGGCGCGGTGAATGTCCTCGCCACGCTCGAAAGCTGCGATCAGGTTCGCGTCCTCCGATAGGTGCGCCATGATGCGAAGTTCGATCTGCGAATAATCCGCGGACACAATCACCGATCCCTGCGGCGCGACAAAGGCCTCGCGTATTCGCCGGCCTTCCGCGGTTCGTACAGGGATGTTCTGAAGATTCGGATCGTTGGACGCAAGGCGTCCAGTCACCGCGATGGCCTGTCCGTAGGTGGTATGCACGCGGCCGGTACGCGCATTCACCATCTTCGGCAGCTTGTCGGTATAGGTGGACTTGAGCTTGGAGATGCTCCGGTATTCGAGCAGCGTCTTCGGCAGCGGGTAATCGAGCGCGAGCTTCTCCAGCACCTCTTCATCGGTGGAGGGCGCGCCACCCGGGGTCTTCTTGACTACCGGAAGTTTGAGCTGTTCGAAAAAGATCTCGCCGATCTGCTTGGGCGAGTTGAGGTTGAAGGGCTGGCCGGCCTCCCTGTGTGCGCGCGCCTCGAGCTCCATCATCTTTGCGCCCAGTTCGCGGCTTTGAACATTGAGGAGCGCGCCGTCGATCAGCACGCCCTCACGCTCCATTCTGAACAGCACCTCGCGAACCGGCATCTCTATTTTTTCATAGACATGACGCAGGCCCTCGTCCGCGGCCACCTGTGGAAACAGCGCCAGATGCAGCTGTAGGGTGATATCGGCATCCTCGGCGGCATAGTCGGTGGCGCGCGACACCTCCACCTGATCGAACCCGATGCGCTGCGCGCCCTTGCCTGTCACTTCATCATAGGTGATGGTCTTGGCGCCCAGGTGGCGCTCGGCGAGCGTATCCATGTCATGGCGCAGGTGGCTCTCCAGGACATAGGATTCAAGCAAGGTGTCGTGCTCAATGCCCGCAAGGCTCACGCCATGATTGGCGAACACATGCTGGTCGTATTTCAGGTTTTGCCCGAGCTTCTTTTTCGACGGATCCTCCATCCACGGACGCAGCAATTCCAGCGCACGTGCCGCGCCCATCTGCGCGGGAGCACCGGCATATTGGTGGGCAAGCGGCAGGTAGGCAGCCTTGCCGGGCTCCACCGAGAACGACATGCCCACCAGCTGTGCGGACATCGGATCAAGACTTGTGGTTTCCGTGTCGACACTGACAATGTCGGCCGCGTCCAGTCGTGAGATCCAAGCCTGCAGCTCGGCCTCGCCGGTGATGCAGGCATATTCCCGCGACAACACCGCCTGCGCCTTTGGCGCTTCAGTCGCAGGCGTCGGCGCCATCGGCCCGGGATTATTCGCGGGAGCATTCGATTTGGCAGCCTCACCGCCGGAGACTTCCTTCAGCCACGCCCTGAAACCGAAATGCGCGAACAGCTCGGTCAATTTGGCATCGTCTCTGGGCTTGGGATCCAGCTGTTCGATCGTGCAAGGCATCTCGACATCGCATTTCACCGTCACGAGCCATCGGCCCTTGGGCAGCCAGTCGAGCGCTTTTCGAAGATTCTCGCCCACCACCCCGCCAATCTGCGCGGCATTCGACATCACACCGTCCAGCGAACCGTACTGCCCGATCCACTTCACCGCGGTCTTCGGGCCGACCTTTTCCACGCCGGGCACGTTGTCCACCACATCACCGGTGAGGGACAGGTAGTCCACGATCTGGTCCGGACGGACGCCAAATTTTGCAAGCACCCCGGCCTCGTCCAGGATTTCATTGGACATGGTGTTGACCAGCGTGACTGCCGGAGTCACCAGTTGGGCAAGGTCCTTGTCACCGGTCGAGATCACGCACCGCATGCCCTGCCGCTCGGCATCGCGGGCGAGGGTGCCGATGACATCATCAGCCTCAACCCCTTCTATGGCCAGCACCGGCCAGCCCAGCGCGCGTATCGCCTCATGGAGCGGTTCTATCTGGCGCACCAAATCATCGGGCATCGGCGGCCGGTTGGCCTTGTACTGTTCGTATTCCAGATCGCGGAAGGTCTTGCCCTTGGTGTCAAAAACGCAGGCCAGATGCTCCGCCGGGTAGTCGGCGAGAAGACGCCGCAACATGTTGATGACGCCATAAATGGCGCCTGTGGGCTCACCCGCGGGACTGCGAAGGTCCGGCATGGCGTGAAAGGCCCGGTATAAATACGAGGAGCCGTCGACAAGTAGCAAGGTTTTCAAGGGTTCCCCAGGAGAAAAATCCGGCCTGGCGCGCAGAATCCGCCCCGACCGGCACCGCGCTGCCGATTTGCACAGTTTTTGCGCATATTCCGTCGGCGAGAACGCGGCTCGGATGTCGCCGGGAATTATGTCAGAATCGGCTCATCACCGGACCTGTCTGTGCAGGCTGCGAATCGCGCAGTTGCCGCATGACCCGCCGGAAAAACTCAAACCACAGTTGAGAGCCACCATGCGCCGATTTCTCGCGTTTATTCTTCTGATGGGTGCCACTGCGCTCTGGGCGCAGCAACCGCCCAAGCTCGAACCCCTGCCCGAGCCACCCTCACTGCCCCCCGGGGTCGCCTCTGAAGCGCCCGGCGACTCGCCCGTACAGATCACGCCGGGCGTCAATGATCAGGTCGAGGAAATTGTCATTGACGGCAAGAGGACCATTCGTGTGACAACCCCGTCGGGTCTGGTCTATTACCTCAAAGACGACTCTTCAGGCACTCCCAGGGGTGGCATCATTGACCAGCCCGTACGTGTGCCCATGTGGGTTATCCAGACTTTCTGAGCGTATCTCCGCCGCAGGTGCATTGCGGCGCACGGTCTGCAGGTCCTGCCCAATCGGGCTCCGCCCGCGACGCAATGCCGGACACCTGCCGGACGCGCCGCCAACAACCACTGCCCGAATAATTTCCCCGCTGCGATTCAATGTCGGTATTCACCAAAGTTTCCATCGATGAACTGACCCCGTGGTTGAAAAACTACGGGGTGGGCTCCCCTATCGACCTTCAGGGAATTGCCGCAGGCATCGAAAACACCAACTATTTCGTCACCACCACCCACGGACGTTTCGTGTTGACGCTGTTCGAGCGCCTCACGGATGCCGAACTGCACTTCTACCTTGAATTGATGGCGCACCTTGCCCGTCACGGCGTTCCCTGCCCCTCACCCATTGCAAATCGCGATGACAAGCTGCTGGGGCACCTGAACGGAAAACCGGCAACGCTGGTGACCTGCCTTCCGGGAAGGCCCGTTTCCGAGCCGACGTGGGGCCATTGCCGCCAGATTGGCGCAACCCTTGCCGAGATGCACGTCGCAGGCCAGTCATTCAAGGGCGATATCGAGAACCCGCGGGGCCATGCCTGGCGGCGGGCGGCCGCGCAACTGGTGATTCCGTTTCTAGATGCTTCGCGACGCGAGTTGCTGAATTCCGAGCTCTCCTTTCAGGACGAGCAGGCCACTGCGGCGCTGCCTCGCGGGCCGATTCACGGGGACATGTTCCGGGACAATGTACTTTGGCAGGACGGCGTGGAATCGCCCCGTCTCGGCGGTGTAATTGACTTCTATTTTGCGGGCAGGGACAGTCTGCTCTTTGACGTTGCCGTTACCGTCAATGACTGGTGTGTCGCCAAGGACGGCGCCCTTGACCTGTCGCTCGCGGCGGCGCTGCTGGATGCCTACCGCGATATCCGCGCCTTCACAACGGAGGAACTCGCAACCTGGCCTGCCATGCTGAGGGCCGCGGCGCTCAGATTCTGGCTATCCAGGCTCTACGACTTTTATCTGCCGAGGGCGGGCGAACTCACCCACGCCCATGATCCCGAGCATTTCCGCCGCATTCTCGAAGCACGTCGTTCAGTTGCCCATGATTTGAGCCTTCATGTCCGAAGCTGAGGTTTCAGGCCCGGTCACATTGCGTGTCGCGCCGGCAAAGAACGGCTGGAACTGGCTGGCCGAAGGCCTGCGTTATTTCCGCGCAAGTCCCGGCATGTGGACGCTTCTCATGCTGGCCTACTGGATGCTGATCGCCGTGATGAACGGCATCGGCCCCATCGGAGCGGTTGTCGTGGCGGTCTGCCTGCCCGCTTTCTCCGCGAGTTTCTCGATCGTATGCGACGAGATACGGCGGGGCCAGGCGGTCAAGCCGATACTCCTCTACGCGGGTTTCCAAAGGAATCCGCGGACAGCACTACTTCTGGGAGTGCTCTACCTCTGTTCCATCAGTGTCGTATTGGCAATATCCGCAATCGCCGATGGTGGCACGCTGATGGAGTGGATTTTGTTCAACAAGGCCCCCACCGAAGCGGTGGTGAAAGAAGGCAATCTCTCCGCCTCCATGCCGCTTGCCGCCATCCTGGCCACACCAGTGCTCATGGCTTTCTGGTTTGCCCCACTGCTGGTCGCATTCGACGGCATGGGCGCGGCGAAATCCCTCTTCTACAGTTTTTTTGCCTGTTTGCGAAACTGGCGGGCCCTGATTGTCTACGGCGGCGCGGTGACCCTATTCGCGATGCTCGTGGCCATGTTCGTGGCCATGTTCGCCGTCATGGCAGGTGGAAATCCGCAGGCCGCGCGTGGCTTCATGCTCGCGGCAACCATCATGATCATGCCCACACTGTTCGGCAGTTTTTACGCCGCGTACGTGGACATATTTCCGCGCGCGGAAATCGCGGCATCCACAGAGATCTGAAACTCGGCCGCAATTCCGCGCCACTCCACGTTCACGCAACCAGCGCCTGTAACTGATTGTAAAAATCTGCCGTGACAGCGTTTCCACGTGACATTATTCACGCAGTCGAACAATACGCCCCCCACCCCTGTCAGCCACCGTGAACAAATTAACAGTTATCGAATGTGAATTGTGCAACTCTGCCGGTGGACACCTGCTATGGCGGGATGACATTGCCAGGGTGGTGCTGGTGGCAGATGACGATTACCCGGGGTTTTGCAGAGTGATACTCAATCGGCATGTGAAGGAAATGACCGACCTGGCGGAGGCCGAAAGGAACGGCCTGATGCGCATTGTATTTGCGGTCGAATCTGCCGTGCGCGATCTGGCGGTGCCCGACAAAATCAATCTCGCGAGTCTGGGAAATGCCGTGCCCCATCTTCACTGGCATGTGATTCCCCGCTGGACCAATGACGCGCATTTCCCGAAACCGGTATGGGCGACTGCGGAGCGTGCCTGCGCGCCAAGAAATGTGGCGGATCCGGGCAGGTACTCGGTGCGCCTCCGGGAATTGCTCGGGCCATGAAACCCGACCTGCCCGTCATCGCCGCCGACGCGGCGCCAGGCTTCACTGACGCAAAGGGCTGCGCGCAATGGCTGCGCGATCTGCCGCTCGCCAATGTCGCCCCCTCGCACGGACGACTGCTGGGCGAACTTGAGGAACTCAATGGTTTTGAATTGCCGCCTGGCGAACGGATAAAGATACTGGAACTGCTGCGGGAGGCCGTTCTGTTCGTGCAGTCCGAACAGGCGAGAAAATTCACGGGCAAGCCGGTTCCGCTCGCGAAACACGAGCGCGAAATCTTCCAAAATGTGCTTGCGCTGTGGGACGCGCTTGCGGCGGGTTGGCACCACTGCCTGAAGGACCTCACGGACAACATCGGCGGTGTTTCGGGGCAGGCCGACCTCATTTGCCAGCGTGCCTTGTGGAGTACCGGCCTGAAACTGGCCGAGCACTACCGGGTTTATCAGGAATTCAGCGCCGGTGAATGGCAAACCCTGAACAGGGTTTATGCCTTTGCGATGGCCGCGGGCGTGGCAGACAAGGGGGTTGCCCATCCCACGACGCCGTCGGCGCCCGCGATGAGTTGTTCCGAGACATTCGCCCAGATCCAGTTGCTGGCACTGGCCAACCCCAATGAGCACGCTCCCCGCCTGCAGGCGTTGATTTTCCGATGGATCGAGAGATGGGGACGCAAGGTGGCGATTTCGTCAAAATCGCCAGGCAACGCAGTTGTCACGCCGATCACCATCGATCTGGACACAGGTGAGTGCGCGACACGATGCGCGAGGGCCGGCAAGTCGATTGTCTACCTCGACACCTCGGAAATCGGCAAGAGCCTTAAAAAACGGATTGCCGCGCTCAGGCAGGGCGAGGATCCTGAAGTCCTGGGGCTGGGCAAGGATGTTTCCGAAGGACTCGCTGCGGAATTGCTGGTGATGCTGCGGCAGCGATGGTGTGAAGACATCGTGACAAGGCAGAGCTCAAGGCGCCCGCTCACCGGCGACGCATGGGTATGCGTCGGGATGGCAGCCATGCATTACTTCATCACCGGACGGCCTTTCGAAACGCAGCCGGGCAATACAATGCTCACCGCGCAGCAACGCGAACACATTGAAACATTCGGGCAGCTTTCGACGCGCACCAACGATGAATACACTGTCACGCATGGATTCGCTCTGGAGCAGTGGCGCGTGCTGGATGAAAGCCTTCTGGGGTTTCGGCTGGAGCGTCCCCGCGAATGCGGCGCAAGCCGTTTCCTGCACCATCAGCTCATTGCGGTCCGGCCGGCCGATGCCCCCTCGTTTTCCCTTTGCAGCGTTCGCTGGATTTCGCTTTCGGGGGATCAGGTTCCCCGTCTGGGTACACGCACCATGCCGGGAATGGCCAGAGGCATTGCCGCCCGCCTTGGCGGACTCAATGTCCATTCCGAGAAGTTCGTTCCCGCGCTTTTTCTTCCTGCGGTGGCTGCATTGCGTTCGCCGCCGACGCTTGTCCTTCCGGCCGGATGGTTCCGGCCAAAGCGCCTCGTCGAGATTCAGTGCGGGGCAGCGGAGGGCGGACCTTCCGGCCAGGTGCTTCTTTCGGCCGCCCTGGAACGCGGCAGCGATTTTGAGCGGTGCACTTTCGAGACGACATGATGGACGTCCGCTTGGCGGCTGGATGCGCGGCGGTTTGCGAAAGGAATTGGCCAAAGAGCTGATCCCCAAAATACTCGCATGACGAAATCAGGAAAACAGGGGGCAAAGACTCCCGAGCGGTTGCGGAATTGCTGAATCGGCGCGGGAGGGCGCCAATCTAGACTGGAGTCTTCCATGCAGCACAGCGATTTTCTTCCCGCCTCGCGCCCCATTCTCGCCGACCTTGCCAGTTGCGACAGGTGGTTGACGCGCGAGCGCATCACCGACTCCGACCGCGCCTGCGCGGCTTTCATCGGATTGCTTGATCAACTGGAGGATGCCCCGCCGTCTGCGCTTGTGTGCGCGCAGATCATGGAGAGGCTGCGAAAGCCCATGCGGGTCGCGCTGGAAGAGCAATCCCGGCGCTATGCCGGAAAGCCCCTGCCGCTCGCCCCCGCGGAAGCTTCGGCGTTTCTGCGTAGTCGCGATCTGTGGCTCGCCCAGATTCGCGCCTGGCGACGACTGATGCGGACCGGGTGGAACAAGCCGGCGCTGGCGCCGGTCCGGTCCCGGCTCGCGCTGCGAACACTGGAATGCATTGCCGGGCTGATCATGGAATACCTTGCAGCACGACAATGCGTTTCTGCAGAGCATTGGTGCTGGCTGCACCAGGCCTATGAATTCGTGGAAAAGGAGGACATGGCCGAAACCGAAATCGCAAACGAAGACAATGCCAATTCCCTGACCTGCATGGCGATATACATGCGGGTACTGCTTCTTCAGTTGGCCAATCCGGCGGCGTTGTCGCAACGCGAATTCGAGTGGTCCAGGCGCTGGTCAGCGCGCTGGGCGGGCAAGGCGCGCCTGTGGCGGTCGGCGGCGGATGGCGGCGGCCTGGCCGTCGATTTTGCCTCGGACGTAGGCGCGCAATGGGTGGCGGCGGGCACCCCGGGCGGCGCATTGCGTTTTATCGATTGCGAAGAACTGCGGCGGTCGATTCGATCCCGAATCAGAAAACTTGAAGCGGGCGCCACGCCCGAGGAGTTGCACCTTGGAAAGGACTGTCCGCCATTTGCCGCCAGGGAACTGCTCAACACCCTGCTTCACTGCTGGAACGACGCGCCCAAGGTGCGGCAGTTTCCACGACGCGCCTCCTCAGGCCAGATTGAACTGGTGGCAAGCTTCGCGGAGATTCATCGCGCCATAGCGGGCACGACGTTCGACAATGATGTATCTCCCTGGAACTACACCCGTCAGCAGGTCGAACAGATTCACCTTTTCCACAAGATCGCGACGGCTCTGGCCACCCAGAAATGCGAGGTGAAGGCCGAGCGTTGGGAAACACTGGATGAATCCGCGAACGGGTTCCGTTTGCAGCGAAGCGGCGCCGGCGCACGGCTCGCACACCGGCAACTGGTGGCCTTGCGCCCACGCGGTGCAGGCCAGTACATTCTCTGTGATGTCCGCTGGTTGAACCAGAACGGAGTCGAGTCGGACAGGCTCGAGATGGGCGCAAAGGCCATGCCCGGATTGCCGCAAGCGTGCGCGCTCCGTGGGGCGACCGGCGTTCCCGGCAACGGCGGCGCCTGGACCCAGGCGTTTGTCCTGCCCCTGTCCAAGGGACTCGCGCCCAACCTTGTCGTTCCCATCGGCTGGTACCAGCACGGCAGGGAGCTCGATCTGAAACTGCAGGACGAGCAGTTTCGCGTCCGGCTGGACGAGGTAATCGAACGGGGCAACGACTATCAGCGCGTGGGCTTTACCGCCATCAGCGGGGGGTGATGACGGTTTGCGAACGGCGTGAACCGCAGGGGAATACGCGCCCCTGGGCTTTTGATCGGTAGGCTTTTCATGCCGAGCGCCGTTGGAGTCAAATTCGTTCATACTTCCGCCCGCCATGACCAGCGAATCCGACACCCCCATTCCCACAGAGATCAAGCTTCATCAGAAATCCCGTCTGATGGAGATCAGTTTCGCCAACGGAATGCGTTTCTCGCTTCCTTTCGAATTCCTGCGGGTGTATTCACCCTCGGCCGAAGTCCGCGGTCACGGTCACGGGCAGGAAGTGTTGCAAACCGGGAAGATGAATGTCGGGATACTGGCCGTTGAGGCTGTCGGCAGTTATGCGATTCAACCCCGGTTTTCCGATGGGCACGATACCGGCATCTATTCCTGGGACTATCTGTACGAGCTGGGCATCAGCATGGACAAGCGTTGGAAGGAATATCTGGGGCGTCTGGCCGCCGCAGGCGCTTCAAGGGAACACTGAGCAATGCCGAAAACCACGCATTTTGGCTACGAAAGTGTCGACGAGGACGAGAAAGGGCATCGCGTGGGCGGCGTATTTTCCTCGGTTGCAGGCAAATACGACTTGATGAATGACCTCATGTCCGCCGGCATGCACAGGGCGTGGAAGGCTTTCGCAGTATCGCAAAGCGGCGCCAGGAGTGGATCACGCGTGCTCGATGTCGCCGGTGGCACCGGGGACATGACGCGCGCTTTCGCGGAAAAGGTGGGACCGCAGGGCGAGGTCTGGTTGACCGATATCAACCGCCCCATGCTGGAAGCCGGGCGCGACCGTCTGCTGGACCGGGGATTGCTCATGCCGGTGGTGCAATGCGATGCCGAACACCTCCCCTTTCCCTCGGATTATTTCCATTGTGTCTGCGTGGCTTTCGGGCTTCGCAACATGACGCACAAGGAAGAGGCGCTGGCTGAAATGCGACGCGTCACAAAACCCGGGGGCAGGGTGCTGGTATTGGAATTCTCGCGAATCTGGTCGCCCCTGGCTCCTGCCTATGACTGGTATTCATTCAATATTCTTCCATGGCTCGGGCAGAGAATTGCCCGGGACGAAGCCAGCTATCGGTATCTGGCGGAATCCATACGCGTGCATCCCGATCAGAAAGGTCTACAATCCCTGCTCGAAAGCGCAGGGTTGGAAGACGTCGAATACTTCAATTTGGCGGCTGGCGCGGTAGCGCTGCACCGAGGCCTCAAGTATTGAGAAGGCTTGCAATCCGCCGGTTTTGCCCCCACCTTGAAGACTCTTCGTTTTCCCGTCACGTTACAGATCCGGTTCAAAGCAAGCTCCAGTTGGGTATCCCAGCGAAAAGAATCCAGGAGGATTTAACGATGAAAACCTTATTGACGCTGTTGATGGCCGGTAGCCTGATCGCCGGCATTTACGCCCCTACCGCGGAAGCCGCCAGGGTTGGCGGAGGCCGGACCATGGGCATTCAGCGCTCGGTCACCCCCCCCCCCAGAAGCGCCCCTCAGCAGGCGACTCCGGCGACCGCACCCGCGGCGCCTTCGGCCGCGCCCGCCGCTGGCGGAAACCGGTGGCTTGGGCCAATCGCTGGCCTGGCAGCCGGGCTCGGATTGGGCTGGATGATCTCGCAGGGGGGATTCGGCGGCGCCATGGGCGGTGTCATCCTCGCGCTACTCGGTGGTGTTGTTCTGATCGCCCTGATGCGCATCTATACGCGTCGCAATGAAATGGCGAGGCAAATGAATCCCGGGCCAGGACAGACGATGCAATATGCAGGCATCGGGCCGCAGGAAATTCCAGCGCCGCAATCCGCCCCAGGCACCGGATTTGGCGGGGGTGCCGCTCTGGCGCGTCCGAATGTGCCGGCCGGCTTCGATGTGCCCGGCTTCGTCAAACAGGCAAAGATCAATTTCCTGAGATTGCAGGAAGCCAATGACCGCGGTGATCTGGACACATTGCGTGATGTTTGCAACGCTGAAATGTTCGAAAACCTGAGAACCGATGTCGTTGCCCGTCGCGGAGCGCCACAACACACACGGATAGACTCACTGGATGCAACGTTGATAGAAGTGGTCACCGAGGGCGACAAACATTTTGCCAGCCTGAGTTTCACCGGCTCTTCCAGCGACGACGGCAGTGCGGTCGCCCAGGCGTTCCAGGAGATCTGGCATCTGCAAAAACCCGTCGCGGGAAACACCGGATGGCAGCTTGCGGGAATTCAGCAGGTTTCCTGAATCCGGCGTTCCAACAAGGCCGCCTGTGGGCGGCTTTTTTTTCGGCTCGCGTTTTTGGCTATCGGGGCCGATTTTCGATTACGCTACCCGGACCGATGATTCCAAAAGCCTTTTCCTCTTTCGTCAACCACTTGTTGCAGCAGCAGTCCTGGGCTCGCCTGCAACTGGCTGTCCATGCCGGTCGACGGATTCATTTGAAATCACCGCCTGTTTTTCCTGATTTGACGCCGCTGATCATGGACTCCGGTTTGATTTCCCTCGACGCGACCGAGACCGATGCGGATCTCCTTGTTTTGCTGCAACCCCGGGCCATACCGCTGTTGCTGGCCCACGACCCGGATGCGCTTAAGCACGTCGAACTCTCGGGCAATGCCGCACTGGCGTCGGTGGTGCAGAAACTGGTCACAGGCCTTGCATGGGACCCCGAGGAAGACCTGTCCCGCATTGTCGGCGACATTGCAGCCCATCGGATTGCGGCAGCGGGCCGGGATTTCATTGGCTGGCAGCGTGAAGCCTTTCAACGAACGGCGGAAAATTTCGCCGAGTACCTGACCGAAGAGAATCCAATGCTCGTTCGACGGACAGAGTTTGACCGCTTCGTGCTCGATCTGGACATGCTTGAGAAAGAGCTCGACGGTTTTGAGATGCGCTTCAGTACATTGGTGAAATCAGCATCCGGGACCGGCGTTTGAAATGCCCTCCCCCGCCATTCCGATAAGGCAAATCCCTTGGGTCGATTAGTTCGTCTGCTGAAAATCATCCGCATCGCCCTGCGCTACGGTCTGGATGAATATGCATTTTTTGGCGACGCCGCCGCCGATCGCGGTGGACGCATCGCGCTCCTCGTCGTCAAACTGCTGCCCTATCGCGATCTGTCGGCGCCGCGCGCGGTACGGCTGCGCCTTGCCCTGGAAGCGCTGGGTCCGATTTTCGTGAAATTCGGTCAGATGCTCTCCACGCGGCGCGATCTGCTTCCGATTGACATCGCGGATGAACTGGCCAAACTGCAGGATCAGGTGCCGCCCTTTCCCAATGAACAGGCGCGCGCAGAAATCGAGCGCTCGTTCGGTCGCCCAATTACAGATATTTTTGCCAGCTTCGACGCACAGCCGGTGGCGAGCGCATCCATCGCCCAGGTGCATTTTGCCGTCCTGCCAGACGGAACGGACGCGGCAGTAAAAATATTGCGCCCTGGCATGCTGCCGGTGATTCACCGCGATCTGGGCCTGCTCGACAGCGCCGCATGGCTGATCGAACACCTGTTTGCCGATGGCAAGCGGCTGCGGCCGCGCGCCGTGGTGGCTGAATTTTCCAGGCACCTGCATGACGAGCTCGACCTGATGCGCGAAGCCGCCAACGCCAACCAGCTGCGACGCAATTTCGCGGGTTCGCCGCAGATTGCAGTACCGGAGATCTACTGGGATTTTTGCGCCCCTTCGGTGATGACCATGCAGCGCATGCGGGGCACTCCCATCTCCCAGGTCGCAAAGCTTCGCGAACAGGGCGTGGATATTCCAAAGCTCGCCCGCACCGGCGTGGACATCTTCTTCGCCCAGGTGTTTCGTGACGGCTATTTTCACGCCGACATGCATCCCGGAAACATCCTCGTGTCGAGCACCGGGCAATTCATCGCACTTGATTTCGGCATCATGGGAACGCTGACCGATGTCGACAAGAACTATCTGGCTGCCAATTTTCTGGCGTTCTTTCAGCGTGATTACAAGCGCGTGGCCGAGGCGCACCTTGAAGCCGGCTGGGTACCCGCGGCGACCCGCATTGACGAGCTGGAGTCGGCCATACGGGCGGTGTGCGAACCGATATTCGACAGGCCCCTGAAGGAGATCAAGTTCGGCCATGTGCTGCTGCGCCTATTCCAGACGTCGCGGCGTTTCGGCGTTGAAATCCAGCCGCAACTGGTGATGCTGCAGAAAACCCTGCTCAACATCGAAGGCCTGGGCAGGGATTTAGATCCGGAACTTGATCTCTGGAAAACCGCAAAGCCCTATCTTGAACGCTGGATGAGCGAACAGATGGGCTGGAGGGGACTGGTTCATTCAATCAAGGTTGAAGCTCCCCGCTGGGCGACGCTCATCCCCCAGCTTCCCCGCCTACTTCACAAGCTGCTGGCCGCGGATCGCATGGACGATTTCGACAAGATGCTTCGCGGCCTGTATGTCGAGGAGCGCCGGCGCAACGCCCTGCTGACCTGGGCGGTTGGACTTCTGGCCGTCCTGCTCGCCTGGCAGATGTTTGCCACGCTGATGCGCTGATGGCCTACGGAGACCGACACTCCCCGCTTGCGCGTTACCTGCTTGTTGCCTACGCGCTGCTGATTGTCTATGCCAGCCTGAATCCCTTTTCCGGATGGCGGGATCCGGGCGCACCGCTTTTTGAATTCCTCGTCGCGCCCGCGCCGCGATACATCGAAGTGTTCGACATCATCGCAAATATCGCCGCCTACGTTCCGATGGGGATGCTCCTGATTCTGGCCATGCACCCGAAATGGCGTGGCGCGAGAGCATTGCTGGGGGCGATTTTTGCCGGCTTACTCATGTCCTTCAGCCTGGAGACTCTCCAGCAATTTCTCCCCACCCGGATACCTTCGAACTTCGATCTCGCCGCCAACCTGCTCGGGAGCACGCTCGGCGCCGCCGCCGGCAGTCTGTTCACCCGGCGCCTGCTTCGCGATGACGGCCTGCAGGCACTGCGCTACCGGCTGTTTCGCGATGGCGCACGGGTCGATCTCGGGTTGGTGCTGCTGGGACTGTGGTTGATATCGCTGTTGTATCCGGGCACATCACTCTTTGGCAACGGCGATCTGCGTGCGGTGTTTTCGCAACCCCTTGGGGAGCTGCATCCCGCTGAAATCTTCATTCGCTTCGAGGCGCTGGTCGTCGGCAGCAACACGGTCGCCGTGGGACTCCTCCTTGCCCTGCTGGCGGGGCGCGGCCAGCCGGCGCGAGCGCTTTTTGGCGCATTGCTCGCCGCCGCACTGGGCGTCCGGACGCTTTCCTACGGGCTTCTGTTCAGTTCACAGAACCTTTTCGACTGGCTCACACCGGGCGCGGCGCTCGGTCTCGCAGGCGGCGTCCTGATTGTCATGGTTTCCGTGATGTTTTCGCGCACGGTCAAAGTCATGCTCTGCGGACTCGCACTGATGGCGGCAACGGCACTGGTAAATTTTGCGCCGGAAAACCCCTATTTTCTGGCGGCCCTCGCGGACTGGCAGCAAGGGCATTTCCTCAATTTCAACGGCTTCACGCGCGTGCTGTCGGCGGCTTGGCCGTTTGCCGCGCTGCTGTATGTTCTGGGATTCGCGGGAGCGCGCGAACGTGAGCCGGAATGACGAGGTCAGATGGAACCAGGAGGACCGATGGCGCGGTCTAGGACCCGTGTGAACCGCGCGGCATCCTGATAGCCAATCACCCGAAGCCCGTCGATTTCGCGCCCGGTGGCGTCGAAAAAAATGATGCCGGGCGGCCCAAACAGGCGAAAGCGTTTCAGCAGCGCGCTGTCCTCGGCGGAGTTGCCCGTGACATCGACCCGAAGCAGAGTCATCTCCGAGAGGCGTTCACGCACCTGCGCATCACTGAACGTGAACCGCTCCATTTCCTTGCAGCTGACACACCAGTCCGCATAGAAATCGAGCATCACCGGTTGTCCTGAGCCTGCAAGGCGGGCGTCGAGTTCGGCAACACTCCGGATGCGCTCGAAGCGGACTTCCCCGGCCGACGCTGCGCCGTCCGCCATCAGTCCGGCAAGCGGGTGCAACGGGTCGCGGCTTCCCGCCAGCGCGCCGATGACCATCGCGGCGCCCGCCAGCAAGGCAATGATTCCCAGACCTTTCCAAAGACGCGCCCATGGGTTGATGTTCGCGGGCAGATGATCAATGGCCCTCAGATACATGGCGCACACGATCAGCAGGGATCCCCAGGCCACCATCTGGGCGACCACCGGAATCACCGGCGAGACAATCCACACGGCAACGCCGAGCAGCAGCGCACCGAACACCTGCTTGATGGTTTTCATCCAGGGGCCGGAGCGGGGCAGCAACTCACCCTCGGAGACGCCGACCACCATAAGGGGAACACCCATGCCAAGCGCCATTGCCATCAATGCCGAACCGCCCAGCCAGACATCGCGCGTCTGGCTGATGTAGAGCAGCGCCCCCGCCAGGGGCGCTGCGACACACGGACTCACGATCGCCGCGGAGAGCATTCCCATGATGGCCACGCCGCCGTAGTGCCCCCCGGGCAACCGGTGGGCCGCAGACGCGATCCTCGCGTGCAGGCCCGAAGGCAGATTGAGGTCATAGAAGCCGAACATGGACAGCGCCAACAACACGAATACCAGGGCAAAGGTCCAAAGCACCCAACTGCTCTGCAGGGTCGCTGCCAGCATCTGCCCCGATAGCGCCGCGGCCACGCCGATCGCGGTGTAGGTCACGGCCATGCCGAGCACATAGCAAAGCGACAGCAGCACCGCCCGTTTTCTCGTGGCAAACCGTCCCTCGCCGACGATGATCCCTGACAGGATGGGAATCATGGGCAACACACAGGGCGTGAACGCCAGCGCAATGCCGGCGACAAAGAAGAAGGCCAGCGCCGCCCATGTGCGACCGGATTCGAGCACCTGGACAAAGCTGCTTTCATCGCCGCCGCCCGAGGCTTCCGACGCGGCCGGAGTGGAGAAATTTGCCGTCTCGCTGCCGGCGCTCGAACCAATGCCCAGCTTTGCCAGGGCGTCTGTATTTCGAGTGTCAACCGACAGCGCCGCAAGCCGGATTTCCGCGCTCTGCTCCTGGGGGACATAGCAAACGCCTGCATCCGCGCATCCCTGCGAGGTGACCTTCAGCCTGAATTTTTCAAGGCCCGCGGCGTCCTCGACCGGCAACCGGAAGCGCAATTCACCCCGATAGGTTTCCGTCCTCCCGAAAAACTTGTCGTCGTGAATCTGCCCTTTCGGAAATTCGGCGGATCCGGTTTTGACCAGCACAGGGTCGGTGCCGAATTTGAAACGCTCGCGATACAGGTAATGGCCATCGGCGATGCGGTAGGACACTTCGATGGTCCCCGGGTCGATGGCACGCGCAGAGAAGCGAAACGCTTTTTCAGGCTCAAGCAGATCATCGGTGCCGGCGGCATGGCCAGGCAACGCGAAAATCGCGCAGAAGAGCAGCAGAAGCTGGATTGTGAAACGCATGGATCAGTGCAGAGGCTGGGTCTCGGACTCGACCCATTCAAGGTAGGCGGACAAACCCGCCACTACCGGGACCGCGACAATCTCGGGAATCTCATAGGGGTGGGAGGCCCGCATCACCTCCTCGAGCGCCGCATAGCGATCCTGCGTGGTCTTGATCAGAATCGGATGTTCTTCTACGACCTGCACCTTTCCCTCCCAGCGATACACCGAACGGCAGGGCGCCAGCAGATTGACGCAGGCCGCCAGACGGCGCTCCACCAGATCGCGCGCCATTTTCTCAGCCGCCTCTCTTGAGGGGAGATTGGTAAATACCAGGAGCGTTTCGACGGTCAATGTGCCTCCGAAAGAACCGGGACGCCATCACGAACCGTAGGATACCGCAGCCGCACGCCCAACTCCTTTTTCATCCGCCGGTTGACGAGGCGGCGCGATTCGCTCCAGAAGGAAAGCAGGTCCGGGGACACCCGCACAGCCGCGTCGGCGCGCAAGATGCGCGGGGGAAGCGGCAGTCCGTGCCTCGTTGCAACCAGATCGAAGTAGTCACCCATCTTCATCTCCGTATCATCGCAGGCGTTGAAAATGCCGCTCACCGATTCTGCTTCGAGCGCCGCCGCAGTGATGGCGGCCAGATCATCGGCATGAATGTGATTGCTGAACACATCGTCTTCGGCGCGCAGCACTGGCGTGCCGGCACGCAGCCGGGAAAGGGGCAGGCGGTCAGCCGAATAGATTCCCGGCACCCGCAGGATCACCAGGCTCGCACTGCTCGCGTCCGCCCATGCCTGCAACGCATGCTCCGCGTCCACGCGGCGCGTGGCCCTGGGCGTGTCCGGTTTCGTCGCCCGCGTCTCGTCGACCCAGGCGCCCGCGCAATCGCCGTACACGCCGCTGGTGCTGAGGTAAACAATGTGTCGTGGTAGAATTGCGCCGCTTTTTCCGGGGGTGGATTCATTCGCACGTGCGAGCGCACCGACCAGATTGAAAGTGCGGGTGTCGAGCACGCCGGCATTCGGTGGTGGCGCGCAATGCAGCAGGCAGTCCACGCCGAAGTCCACGCCACCCAGTGTGTCGGGGTTGTCGAGGTCGGCACAATCGGCGTCAACGCCCAATGCGCGAAGTCGAGCGACATCGGCCGCGGATCGGGCGATGGCGGAGAGTCGAAAGGTTTTTGCAAGCAGCGGCAACGCGCGAGTTGCGATGTCCCCGCACCCTACAATCAGCAGGCGTTTCATCAACGGATTTTACCGCGCATCCATGACCCATCTTGTCACCATTCGCAATACCAAGCACCAGTTCAAGGTCGAAGACGACGAAACCATCCTCCAGGCGGCGCTGGCCGCCGGTTTGGTCATCCCCTACGGCTGCCGTGATGGTGCCTGCGGAAGCTGCAAGGGCAAGCTGATCGAAGGCAGTATCGATTACGGCCGGTATTCCGACAAGGCGTTGAGCGCCGAGGAACGCGCCGCGGGCAGCGCCCTCTTTTGCCAGGCGAAACCGACCAGCGACGTGGTGATAGAGGCCAGAAGCGTTCGCGCCGCCGGCGACATCCAGGTGCGCATACTGCCCTCGCGCCTGCAGAAACTGGAACGCGTCACCGACGATGTCGCCATCCTCTATCTGAAGCTGCCTGCCACCGAGCGATTCCAGTTCATCGCCGGCCAGTACCTGGACATCATGCTTCGCGACGGCACACGCCGCAGTTTCTCCATGGCCAATGCCCCCCACGACGATGAATTCGTGCAACTGCACGTCCGGCATGTACCCGGCGGCAGCTTTACCGACCATGTGTTTCTCAAGATGAAGGAGCGCGAGATCCTGCGCTTCGAAGCGCCACTGGGAACGTTTGCGCTTCAGGAGGAATCCGCCAAGCCCATCGTTTTCGTGGCCAGCGGCACCGGCTTCGCGCCGATCAAGGCCATCCTCGAGACGGCGTTTCGCGCGGGGAACACCCGTCCCATGGTGCTGTACTGGGGTGGACGCCGCCCGAAAGATTTGTACATGAACGAACTGCCGGTGAAATGGGCGGCCGAGCATCCGAATTTCAAATATGTGCCGGTCATTTCAGATGCGTTGCCGGAAGACAACTGGACCGGGCACAGCGGATTCGTCCATCGCGCCGTAATGCAGGATTTCCCGGACCTCTCCGGCCATCAGGTGTACGCCTGCGGCGTTCCGGTCATGGTGGATGCGGCGAAGAAAGACTTCACGACAATTTGCCGCCTGCCGGAAGAAGAGTTCTACTGCGATTCATTCACCACGGCGGCCGACAAGCCCACGTAGCAGATAACCATTTAAGTGATTGATTTATATAATATTTATGTCGCGTACGGTTAAGGGGCGACACTCTCGCCAAGGTAGGCTTCACGCACCTTGGGGTCATTGAGCAATGCGCGTGCCTCGCCCTCCAGCGTGATGCGTCCGCTTTCCATCACGTACGCCCGCGTCGCCAGCTCCAGCGCAGCCTTCGCATTCTGTTCCACGAGCAGCACCGTGACGCCCCGGGCGTTGATGTCACGGATTACCTCGAAGATCCTTCGCACCACCAGCGGGGCCAGGCCCATGCTGGGCTCGTCGAGCATCAGCAATTTCGGGCGGCTCATCAATGCCCGGCCGAGCGCCAGCATCTGCTGCTCGCCACCCGAGAGCGTTCCGCCGGTCTGGCTGCGCCGCTCGCGCAAACGGGGAAACAGTGCGAACACATCATCCCGATCGGCGTTTATACCGCTGTCGCGCCGCATATAAGCCCCCATCAGGAGATTTTCGTCGACGCTCAGTTGCGCAAAGATTCCCCGGCCCTCGGGTACCAATGCAAGTCCCGCGCGGGCTCGCTCGAACGCCGGCCGTGCTGCGATGTCTCGCTCCTGGTAAATGACGCCGCCTTTGGCGTTTTCCGCCAATCCGGACAGGGCGCGCAAGGTGCTCGATTTGCCTGCGCCGTTGGCGCCGATCAAGCAGACGAGCTCGCCTTCATCGACATGCAGGCTCACCCCTTTGACGGCGAGAATGCCGCCGTAGCGAACCTCCAGATCGCGGACCGCGAGCATGCTCATGCTGCGGCCGGCGCCCCGAGGTAGGCCTCGATCACGCGCGGATCATTCTGGATCGCGACGGGTGCGCCCTCCGCGATCTTTTCGCCGTGATCGAGTACCAGCAGGCGATCGCACACGCCCATCACCAGCCGCACGTCGTGTTCGATCAGAAGAAGCGTGATGCCTCTCGCGCGAACGTCGCCGAGCAATGCGCGAAGGCTCTGCGTTTCCGATGCATTCATGCCGGCCGCGGGTTCATCCAATGCAAGCAAGCGGGGTTCGGTTGCCATTGCACGGGCAATCTCGAGCCGCCGCTGGTCCCCATAGGCAAGATTGCCCGCCGCCTGATTCGCGCGCTCGCGCAGGCCCACGAATTCGAGCAGGGACAGCGCCCGTGCCTCGATGTCCGCCTCCTCGTCGCGCGTTGCCGAATTGCGGAATATCGCGCCCAGAACACCGGCCTTCGTTCTCACGTGCCGGCCGATCATCACGTTCTCCAGCGCCGAGAGATTGGGAAACAGACGGATGTTCTGGAAGGTGCGTGCGATGCCGCGACGAACAATCAGGTTGGGCTTCAATCCGGCGAGCTGCGTTCCTTCAAATACAATGGAGCCCCTGTCCGGCGTGTAAATGCCGGTAAGCACATTGAACAAGGTCGTCTTGCCCGCCCCGTTCGGGCCGATCAATCCGTAGATTTCGCCTTCATGGATGGAGAACCCGATATCCGAGAGGGCCTGTATCCCGCCAAATGCTTTCGAGACGGATCGACAGGAAAGCAGCTCAGTCATGGGCACCTCCGCCGGATCCGGAGAAGCTTCGTTTTCTTACTGCCGCCGGCCACAATCCACCCGGTCGAAAGCCCATCACCAGCACCAATGCAAAGCCGAAGATGAGCATGCGGATGACCTCTGGCTCCACCAGCATGCGGCCGAAAAAATATTCCTGCAGGGGCTGGACGGTGAACCGCAGGATGGGAGGAAGAAAGGAGAGCAGCAGTGCCCCGAGAATGACGCCCCATATGTTTCCCATGCCGCCCAGCACCACCATGGCGAGCACCATCACCGATTCCACGAGCACGAAACTCTCCGGGCTGATGAAGCCCTGCATGGCGGAAAACATACCGCCGGCCACACCGCCAAAGGAGGCGCCCATGGCAAAGGCCAGCAGCTTGATGCGCGTGGTGTCGATGCCCATGGCGCGAGCGGCAATCTCATCTTCGCGAACCGCCTCCCAGGCGCGGCCGATGCGCGAGTTCTGCAGACGCAGGTTGATGAAAATCACCACCACCAGCATCGCAAGCAGCAGATAGTAGTATTTGACCGGACCGCTGAACGCCAATCCGAAAAAGGAATCGGTGCGCGCGAAGTTCAGGTCGCCAATGGTGACCGGATCAATCCGGTTGATGCCGCGCGGCCCGTTGGTGATATTCACCGGCGAACCGAGGTTGTTGAGGAAGATTCGCACGATCTCGCCAAAACCCAGCGTGACGATCGCCAGATAGTCGCCGCGCAGTTTCAGCGTGGGCGCTCCCAGCAGAACGCCGAACAGCGCTGCCACCAGCGCACCAATGGGCAGGATGGCCCAGAACGGCCAATGAATCCCGAAATGGGGCGATGCAAGAAGCGCATAGACATAGGCGCCCACAGCGTAAAACGCGATATAGCCAAGATCCAGAAGCCCGGCGAATCCCACCACGATGTTGAGACCCAGGGAGAGCAGCACAAACAGAATCGCAAGATTGGTGATGCGCACCCAGGCTGTGCCCGCACCGGCAAGCACAAAGGGAAGGGCCAGCAGGGCAAGAACCACCAGCGCGACGCCAAGCGGTCTGTTCCGCCATGCGGGCAGCAAGGCATTGCCCTTTGATTGGACATTGGCTTTCATCACGCCCTGTCCCCGATGCGCTCGCCAAGCAGGCCCGAGGGTCGAAACACCAGCACGACGATCAGAACCAGAAATGCGAACACATCCTGATAATTCGAACCAAACACATTGTCGGTGAGATCACCGATATATCCCGCGCCCAGCGCTTCAACCACGCCAAGAAGGATCCCGCCCAGCATTGCCCCCGGAATGTTTCCGATGCCCCCGAGCACTGCCGCACAGAATGCCTTGAGGCCGAGCGCGGAACCCATCGTGTACTGCGCAATGCCGTAGTAACTGCCGACCATGACTCCGGCCACCGCCGCCAGCGCCGCACCGATGATGAACGTGACCGCAATGACCCGGTTGGCATCCACGCCAAGCAGTGCGGCCATCTGCGGATTCTGCGACGTCGCCCGCATGGCGGTGCCCAGGCGCGTGCGATACACGAGCCACGCAAGGCCGCCCATCATGAAGATCGAAATTGCAAGGATGCCGATCTGTATATTGGTGACGGCCGCTCCGCCCAACGCATAGGACTCGGTCTTGACCACCTGGGGGAACGCCAGGGGATTGCGGCTCCAGACCAGCAGTGCCAGATGCTGCAGGATGATCGAAACGCCAATGGCACTGATCAGCGGGGCGAGTCTGGGCGCGCCCCGCAACGGCCGGTAGGCCATACGCTCCATCGCATATCCGAGCAGCGCACACACCAGCATGGCGCACAGCGTGGCCAGGACCACCGCCGGCAATCCGGGCACGCCCAGGGAAGTCAGCAGACCAATCAGGGTGAAGGCCACCATCGCCCCGATCATCACCAGTTCGCCATGCGCGAAATTGATGAGCTGGATGATGCCGTAGACCATGGTGTACCCCAGCGCGACGACGGCGTAGACCGCACCCAGTGTGATGCCGTTGACCAGTTGCTGGATGAAGATGTCCATCAGCATGATCCGCCAAATAAAAAGCAGAGCCAGCGGTCACCAGACAACTCAAAAAAAACGGCACCCGAAGGTGCCGGTTGTTGCAGGTGCATCGCAGGCAATAGTGTCCGCAATGCCTACTTCTTCGCGGCGTCGGGAGCCGCCGCTGCTTTGGGCGCATCCTTGGCAGGCTCCACGGCAGGCGCATCCTTGCCAGCGTCGCCCTTCGGAGCGTCCGCAGGTGCCGGCGCCGAATTGGCCTGCGCCATGAATTCGTCAAAGGTCACCGTCTTCCCGTTCTTGATGATGGCGATCGGCGCCAGCTTGCCGCCTTTCACCTGGAAGATCGACATCTCCGCGTCCCTGCGATCGCCCTTCTCGTCGAACGCTATCCGGCCGGTCGCACCCGTAAATTCAATCTTCTGCAAAACGGGCAGGTATTTGGACGGGTCAGGAGAGTTTGCACCCTTGATCGCAGCGATGAGCGCCTGCATCGCGTCATAGGTGAAGGGCGAGTAAACAATCGGTTCGATCTTGAAACGCGCCTTGTACGCATCCAGAAACTTCCTGGATGCCGCCGCGGGCGGCAAGCCCGCCTGGGAGCAGAGCATGCCTTCGGTCGCAGCGCCGGCCAGTTCAACCATGTTTGCGGTGCAAGCACCGTCTCCGAATGAAAACACCGCCTTCATGTTGAGTTCATGCGCCTGTTTGAGCAACGGGCCCGCCGTGGCATCCATGCCACCATAAAACACGACATCGGGATTGCGGCCCTTGATCTTGGTGAGAACCGCCTTCCAGTCGGCGCGTTTATCGTCGCCCTTTTCACGCGGCAGCACCCGGATATTGGCGCCCTTGAAAAACTTTTCAACCTCATTGGCAAGACCTTCGCCATACGCGGTGGCGTCATCAATCACAGCGACCACCTTGGGCTTGTTGTTGGCCGCAAGATAGCTCGCAAGCGCCGGACCCTGCTGGTCATCGCGACCCATCACGCGAAAAACACCTTTAAGCCCCTGCTCGGTCAGTTGCGGATTGGTGGCCGAGCCCGAAATCATCGGAATGTTGGCGGCGCTGTAGACGGACGATGCGGGAATGGAGGTGCCCGAGTTGAGGTGGCCCACCACGCCGACAACCTTCGCATCGATCAGCTTTTGCGCAACGGTGGTGCCAATCTTGGGGTCGGCCTGGTCGTCTTCGGCCAGCATGATGAATTTGGCATCTTTACCGTCAATCTTGATATTGGCGGCATTGGCCTCTTCGATCGCGAGCCGCGCACCATTTTCATTGTCCTTGCCCAGATGGGCAATGCCACCGGTGAGCGGTGCCAGGTGCCCGATCTTGATTTCAATCGAGGGCGGCGGCGGGGGTGGCGCGGGCTTGGGTTCCTCGCCACATCCCGCCAGCAACGAGGCAGTAAAAAGAGCCGTCAGGCTCAGGCTTAAGGGATGATTCGAAGAGTTATTCATTTCTGCCTCCAAATGGGTGGGCGATTATGCGGACGCGCCGGAAAGCTTGTCAATTCAACGAGTCATGCAGACAGTATCACCCCCGCCGGAGGTGCTGCGACATTTTGCCGCGACCTAACAAAAAAGCCGGCTTTGCGCCGGCCTTTCCCTGCCCTGCTTTCGCAATCAGGATTACTTCTGCGACAGCACCCATTTCACGAGGATCTGCGCTTCTTTTTCATTGACGCCCGAGTTCGGTGGCATCGGTACCTGCCCCCACACGCCGGAACCCCCTTCGCGAACCTTCTTGATCAGCATGGCCTCGGCGGTCTTGTTGCCGGCATATTTCTTGGCGACATCCTTGTATGCGGGACCCACCAGTTTCTTGTCGATCTGGTGGCATGCGAGGCAGGCCTTGTCCTGCGCCAACTTCGTGGCATCCTGCGCCTGCGCACCTGCGCTCAAACACATCGCCATCGCGGCGGCGGTACCCATCAACAGCTTTTTCATACGTCCCCTTTCTGGGAAAGTAACAATTTTGAGCGCCGAATGCTACCTTTTTTAAACTGCCTTGAAAACCAATACAGATGAAAAGCGGCTAAATTAGTCAATGGCACAGTCTAATTAACGCTCACGTACGTCGTTGCGTTGACCACCATTATCCGGCGAAAAGCCGGTCAAACTCCCGGAGATTGCCCATGCAGCAGCGCTTTAGCACCGATTACACGGAAGGAAGGGCCTACGGGCGGCCCGGACAAAGCCATGATGCGCAACTTTGCGAAGTCGGTCCCGGAACGCCCTGCGGTGAATTCATGCGCCGCTACTGGCATCCCGTCTGGGTTTCGTCGAAACTGGGAATGCGACCGCAAAATCTTCGCATCCTCGGCGAGGACCTGATCATTTTCCGGGACGGCAGGGGTCGCCCCGGGCTGCTGCATCCGCGCTGCGCGCACCGCGGCACCACTCTTTACTACGGAAAAGTCGATGAACACGGCATCCGCTGTTGCTATCACGGATGGCAGTTCGACGTGGAAGGCCGATGCATCGATCAGCCCTGCGAGCCCCAGGGCGGTTTGCACAAAAATAATGTGCGCCAACCCTGGTACCCGTTGCAGGAGCTCTATGGCCTGGTGTTCGCCTACCTCGGGCCACCGGACAGACAGCCGGTGCTGCCGCGATGGGACATTCTCGAAAATCTCGGACCCGGCGAAAAGATTTTTCCCAATTCCACTTCGGGCTTCAAGGCGGGGCCGGACCATCCGCTGGAAGTGCTGCCCTGCAACTGGCTGCAGGATTTCGAGAACATCATGGACCCTTTCCATGTGCCCATTCTCCATGTCAGCCACAGCGGGCGCGGCGAACTGTTTGCGCCGACCTTCGCCATCATGCCGGATGTCACCTTCGAGTACACCGAACTGGGCGTTCTGTATCGCGCGCATCGCAAACTGGAGGACGGCAATGTGCTCGACCGGATCTCCGTGGGCATGTATCCCAATGTGCAAAGCGTTCCCGATGGAGGGAGCCTCAGCCCCGGTCGTTCCAACCACATGATCTGGCGGGTACCCATCGACGACACCCACGTGTGCCATTTCTCCGCGCTGCGCGTGCCAAAGGACTATGAAGGGCGAAAACGCATCGGCGAAGAAACGCTCTGGGCCGAGATGACCGAAGAGGAGCACCAAAGCTTTCCCATGGATTACGAAGCCCAGGTCGGCCAGGGCCCCATCACCCTGACCTCCGAGGAAAACCTGGCCACCAGCGACAAGGGCATCGCGATGCTGCGCCGCCGCCTTCGCGAACAGATCGAGATCGTGCAAAACGGTGGTGATCCGATCGGCGTCACTTTTGATCCCTCCAAATCCGTGTGCAAGGTCGAGGCGGGAAATTTCTATCAGCAATCGCCGGCGACGGCATAGGGGGAAATCATGAAAGCACGTGTTGTTGCATTGGCCCGAGCGACGGCGATCGGCGCCCTGATCGCGACGAGCACCGCATCGGCGCAAAGTTATCCGGTGAAACCAATCAAACTGATCATCGGCATCACCCCCGGAGGCAGCATGGACGTGGTCGGCCGCATTGCCGCGGCGAAAATGGCCGACCGCATGGGACAACCCTGGGTGGTGGAAAACAAACCGGGCGCCTCCTTCCAGATATCGTTTGATTTCGTCGCCAAATCGCCCGCCGACGGCTATACGCTGCTGGTAGGTTCATCCGGCGGCATTGCCATCGCACCTTCGCTGTATTTCAAGCTGCCCTACGACACCGTCCGTGATTTCGCGCCCATCTCGGGCCTCGCTAGGGGACCGTACATGCTGTTGGTGGAGAGTGGCGGGCCGAACAGCGTCCGTGAGGTGATCACGCAGTCGAAATCCAATCCGGGAAAGTTCAACTACGCGCACGCCGGCGACGGCACCGGTTCACATCTGGCGGGCGAGATGTTCAAATTCGCCACCGGTGCCGATCTCACGCCGGTGCCGTTCAAGGCCGTGGCCACCATCATTCCCACCATGGCTGGCGGCAATCAGGTTCACTACGGCTGGGTGGACCCGCAGAATGCGCTGGTGGGTGTGCGCACCGGCAAACTAAAGGCCATCGTCGTAACCTCCCCGGTACGCTCCGCGCTCATGCCCGAAGTCCCGACCATGGTCGAGGCCGGCTACAAAGACTATGAGGCAAGCGGCTGGTTCGGATTTCTTGCCCCGGCGGGAACACCTGTGGACATCGTCAACCGACTCTCAACGGAAACTCAGCGCGCGCTGCAGTTGTCCGATGTACGCGAACGCATCATCGGTACCGCGAACGAACCCTGGCCGACTTCCGCGGCAGAGTTTCGTGCTTACGTCAGCTCGGAAATCGAGAAGTGGGGAAAGATCGTCAAGCAGACCGGCACCAAGGTGAACTGAACATCAAGCGATCAACGGATCTTCGACGAAGAACCGTCCGCCCAGTTCTTCCAGCCCCAGCATTTGCAGCAGTTCCCCCAGGCGCTCACCGGACCGCGGATTGGGTTGGTCGTGCCGCCTGGCAACGATCAATTCATTTTTCATCGAATGCTCCCAGCCCACCAGTTCGGTAACCGTCACCTGATAACCGTGCGCTTCGAGCTGCAGGCAACGCAGTACATTGGTCACCTGGCTACCGAATTCGCGTGTATGGATGGGATGGCGCCAGATTTCAGTCAGTGTATTTTTCAGCGCACGGCCCTTGTTACGGTTCAATGCGGCCGCCACCTCCGCCTGGCAGCAGGGCACGAGCACAATGAATCGGGCCAGTTTCGCAAGGGCGAATCCAATGGCATCGTCCGTGGCGGTATCGCAGGCATGCAATGCCGTCACCACATCAACTGTTTCCGGAATTTGCAGGGACGTAATCGACGACTCCACCGTTTCGTGCAGAAAAGACATCCCTGTGAAACCCAGTTTCGCGGCGAGTTGCTGTGATTTCGCAACCAATTCCTGCCGGGTTTCTATTCCATAGATGTGATCGTTACCGCCGCGGGACTTGAAAAACAGATCGTAGAGAATGAAACCCAGATAAGATTTGCCGGCACCGTGATCCACCAACCGGATGTCCTGCGGAATATCCTTGAGCAGGGGCTCGATGAATCCGTATAAATGATTGATTTGTTTCAGTTTTCTTCGGCTGTCCTGATTGAGTTTCTCATCCCGTGTAAGGATATGCAGTTCCTTGAGCAACTCAATGGATTGGCCGGGACGGAGATCATTCGATGCCATCACGCCTCCCGGTCGAGTCGAGGGCCATTCGGATGTATTTCCGCGTCGGATTCCATTTGTCCATTCTAGCCTTGGTGGCAAGCAAAACCGGCGTGATCGAAGCTGAGGCATGGGTCGCCTCGCCAGTCCGGCGAGGCTTCAGACCCTTTTTTGTATCGGCTGATTTTGCAGCCTTTGTCGCCTTGTGGGATCATCTCCCGCTCATGTCCCCAAGGCCATCCGGCCCAATCCCAGGAGGAGGACCCGCATGAATGCACGTGATCAAGGTCAACCCGTCATCGAGCGCGAAGTGGCCGCCGGCAAGGGCCTGCTCCCCATCCATCTTGCGCTGGCGGATTACGACCGCACCAAACCCCTGATCGACGGGCGCGTCAAGGCCGAAGGCGTGGATCTCACCGTCGACCCCAAGTGGATCGGCGACTTCTGCGAGCAGCCCGTCTACGAAAAATACGACGTGGCCGAATTTTCGCTCTCCTGGTACGTGGCGGCGCGCATGCGCGGCGAGCCGGTGATTGCGATGCCGCTGTTTCCGTTGCGCATGCCGGTTCTCGCCTATTTGTTCGTTCGCGATGATTCGACCATCACCTGCCCGCGGGACCTGATCGGCAAGCGCATCGGCGCGCCGGGCTACCGCTACACCGTCAATCTGTGGTCGCGCGGCATCCTGAAGGATTACTATGGCCTGTCGCCGGATCAGCTCACCTGGGTCACCGGTGGGCCGGAGGGCGCGGGATTCGTGATTCCGAAAAACATCAAGGTGGAGATGATCCCCGGTGCCAAACCCGAGGACATGCTGCGCGATGGCATCGTGGACGCCATCATGGTGCCTACCACGCCGACTTCCGTCCTCAAGGCGCAGCCGGGCATCCGCCGCCTGTTCCGCGACGCGCGCGCCGAAATGCGAAGTCTCGTCGCCCGCACCGGCATCCTGCCCATCACCCATACCATCGTGATGAAGCAAAGCCTGTACGACCGCGAACCCTGGCTGGCCAAATCGATCTACAACGCGTTTTGCGATGCGCAGCGCATGAACGATGAGTTCTACGACAACGATTCCAAACGTCTGGGACTGTCGGAAGCCGTTTTCTTCCTCGAAGAAGAGCGCGCCATCTACGGGCCGAACGCGTGGTCACAGGGCTTGGACGCAAAGAACCGCCATGTCATCGAGACCTTTGTCCGCTATGCGCACGAGCAGGGCTACATCGATCGCCTGCCCAAGCTCGAAGAACTGTTCACGCCCGTCTAGATTCAACTATTAAATTAATAAAATCAAATAGTTAATGGCATACGAGCTTTTTTACTGGCCAGGCATACAGGGCCGCGGCGAATTCGTGCGACTGGCTCTGGAAGATTCAGGCACCGCGTACACCGATGTCGCGCGCCAGCCCGAGTCCGAAGGCGGCGGTGTACCGGCGCTGATGAAACTCCTGCAAAACACGGAACTGGAACGTCCGCCCTTTGCGCCGCCATTTCTGCGCGACGGTTCTCTCGTGATCTCGCAGTCCGCAAACATTCTCCAATACCTCGGCCCGAAAATCGGCCTCGCACCGCGGGATGAGGCCGGCCGACTGTGGGCGCATCAGCTTCAAATGATGGTGACCGATTTCATCAAGGAAGCGCACGACACCCATCACCCGGTGGGAAGCAGCCTGTACTACGAAGAGCAGAAACCCGAGGCAATGCGCTACACGCAGAATTTTCTGGACGTGAGACTGCTGAAGTACCTGGGTTATTTCGAGCGGGTGCTCGAGCGCAACTCGAAGGGGCCGCAGTACATGGTGGGCGACTGTGCCAGCTACGTCGATACCTCGATGTTCCAGATTGTCGAGGGCATGCGCTACGCATTCCCCAACGCGATGGCAAAGGCTGAGAGCCTGGTGCCCAAACTCGTCGCCTTGCATCGCCAGGTTTCCTCGCGGGAAAAGCTCGCCGCCTACCTGGCGTCCAACCGGCGCATTCCGTTCAACGAAAAAGGCATTTTCAGGCGATACCCGGAGCTCGATCTCCCGTCGCGATCAAGCTGAATGCCTGAGACGCCCGGCAATTTCCAGCACCGGGTGAATCTTCCGACAGAGGCTCGGGGGACCGCGGTTTGCAAATGCTGAAAAAAATGCTGGCCATGTTCGCTGTCCGCTGGGGCCGACCCCGCCTCGGCTTCCGTGATGCGTTCGACCTGTTTCGATCGGGCAGGACTGACGAAGCGGAGCGCATCTGCGATGCATTGATTGCACGTGGCGAGTCCTTTGCGGATGCCTGGTATCTGAAGGGCCTGCTGTTCCGGCAGTCCGGCCGGAACGTGAAGGCCATTGCCGCCATGCGCATTGCCGTTGAGGAGGCGCCGGATGAGCCGGCCTACGTGTTGATGCTCGCCGAACTGATCCTTTCGGAGCAGGGCCACGCAGCCGCGCTTCCCTACTTCACGAAGGGTTCCCGGCTTGCCGAAGGACAGCCCATGCAAGCAGACGCACTTGCGGACTTGGGCAGCGCGCTGGCCGGTGTATTTCAGAACGATGAGGCGCATCAGGCTTTTCGCCAGGCCCTTTCCATCGATCCGACCCACTCTGCCGCGCTTGTGGGCGAGGCGGACCTTCTCTATAACGAATCCGAACCTGAAGCCGCGCAGGAAATTGCCTCGAAGCGGGTGACTTCTGTGCGGGATACTTCGGCAAGACTGCGCCGCGCCCTGCTTCTTCCCATCATTCCCGGATCCGTTGACGAAATCACCGTCGCAAGACAACGGTTCGGGCACGAACTCGACCTGCTGCTCGCCGACAAGACCGACGCCATGCCCCACCCTGAGACCAGCGTCGGGATGACGGCGTTCTATCTGGCTTATCACGGACTGGATGATCGGCCTTTGATGGACAAGTTGGCGGCTGTTGTGCGAAAGAACTATGCCGGCGCCACGGCAGTTCCGGATTTTCGTGGTCGCTTTCGTCGGCGCAGGCGAAGGGTCGCGTTCGTGTCGACAAATTTCAACACCCATTCCATCGGCCGCACAACCATAGGTTGGATCGGCGATCTGCCGCGCGACGAATTCGAAGTGTGGGTGTTTTCGATCGCGCCGCATCCGGGGGATGCATTCGCCGAGGAAATCCGTCGCGCCGCAGATACCTATGTCGTACTTTCCACGGACATGGCCTCCATCCGCGCCGCGATCGAAGCGGGCGAACCGGACTTCCTGATATTCGCGGATCTGGGGATGCACCCGCTCACCTATTACCTGGCGTTCTGGCGGCTGGCGCCGGTACAGCTGGTCGCCTGGGGGCACCCTGTATCCATGGGCATCGACACAGTTGACCATTACATCTCTTCGCAAATACTGGAGTTGCCGGGCAGCGAAAAACAGTACAGCGAGAAGTTACTGCGCCTCCCACGCTACTTTTTGCCGCGCTATGCGCGCCCTCATCCTGCACCGGGAGCCTTCGACCGAAGCACCTTTGGGTTGCCCCTGCAGGGCAACCTCTACGGGTGCCTGCAGACCATGTTCAAGCTGCATCCGGATTTCGATGGCATCTTCGCCAACATCCTCGAGCGCGACCCCGCCGCCCATATCGTCCTGGTCGAAGCGCGCAAACCCTGGACCCGAAAAGTGCTGGGGCGCCTTGAGCGCCGCCTGGGTCGCGAGGTCAATCGTGTCGTGGTCCTGCCGCAGCGCCCCACACCGGAGTTTTTGAAGATGGTGTCGTGCATGGACGTGCTGCTTGACCCGCTCTATTTTGGCGGTAACAACTCTTCGGCAGAAGGACTCTCTCTGGGCGTCCCGGTGGTTACGCTCCCGGCCCAACAACTGCGCGGAAGATTCACGCTAGGGCATTACCTCGAAATGGACTTCCACGATTGCATCGTGGATACCACAGAGGCCTTCACTGAACGGGCTCTTTCCCTCGGGACCAATGAGGATGCCCGCAAGGCAACAAGTGAGCGCATCCTTCAAACCGTCGGACGACTGTTTGACCGACCCGATGCGGGGATTTCGCTGGGCGAGGCGCTGCAGGCATTGACGCCCTCCTGAGGCCGGGAATTCGTTATCGCAGCAACCTCGCGTACACCGGTGATTGACGACCCCGCCCGTGGGTGCTTACGCCAGCGGCTTGAATGTGATCGATACCGCCACGCCCTGCCCATCGGGCAGGTTCTCGGCCTGAATGGTTGCACGATGGAATTCGGCAATCAGACGCGCCACGTAAAGTCCCAGACCGAGGTGCGGCTTTTCCCCTCCCTTGTCTCTGCGCATCGAGACCATGGACGCAAACAGTCGCTCGCGCGTGCCTTCGGGCAGGGGATCCCCCTCATTGCTGACGCTCAAAACCACACTGCCAGGCTCGCCCAACTCCGGCACGGCACCGACCCGCTCGATCCTCACACGGACCGCGGTGCCAGCGGCGGCAAAATCGTTCGCGTTGTCAACCAGCTTGTCCAGCATCTGGGCGACGAGTTCGGGCGATCCTTCAACCATCACCGGGGCATCCGGAATGGACAAGTCAAAGACCCGACCGTGAAATGCGCTGCGATAACCCTCCACGCAGCCTGAAATGACAACCGCGAGGTCGAAGGGTTCACGCTCGGTGCCGAGCAGTCCCTGTTCCAGTCGTGTTGCCTCGCTCATGCGGGTGAGGATTGTTGAGAGACGCGCCAATCCCTGCTCGGCACGCTGCAGGTAAACCCGTGACTCGGCGGGAGAAGGCTCCAGCTTCAGGTTTTCCAGCGACGATCGGACCACCGCCACCGGCGTTCTCAGTTCATGTGAAAGGCGGCTTGCCATGGTTTCGAGATAACTGTGATGTTCGGCCAGACGTTCCAGAACCGAGGAAAAGCTCCGGGACAGATCGCCGATTTCGTCGCCGGCATTCGTTCCGGAAAAGGCATGCGTGATCCGGCCCTGAGCATCAATGGCACCCTCTGCTTCGTCGCGGAGCCGGCGGATGCGCCAGGAGATGCGTGTCGCCAGGCCGAGCAGGACCGCACCCGCAAGCACAAAGGCCGCGAGGGTGGCGAACAAAAGCCGCTCCAGCGCCTGGTTGCGCACCGAAAGAATCGAATTGGTGCTCTCCTCCACCACCACGGCACCAATGACTTCATCGCCCGACCAGATGGGATGGGCTGCCGAAACGATCGCCGCCTTGCCGTCCGATGTCTGGCGTATGCGGGTGCGTGGCGCACCCTGCAGCGCGGCCATCACCTCTCGCCCCGAAGAAAGCACATCCTCCGGCGTGGCTTCATCAAAATCCTCCGAAGGCCGCTTCAGGATGCTGGCAATAGCGAACTGGATCAATCGCTCCAACCAGCCGAGATCCTGCGCGGGCGGCAGCGCGCGCCGCAGGCTGCCGGACAAGGCGATGACGCGGTATTCCCGGTTCACCACCCAGATCCGCGAGGTCGTGCGCTCAATCCCCTTGAGGATCGCCGCGACCTCCCCGTCACGATCAACACCGGCTGATTCACTCCCCAAGTGACGGGGATCGACATCCAGAACTGGTGGTGGCATCTCGCCCTCCGGATTTTGCGCGGCACCGGGCTCGACCGAACGCCTCGGGACTGGGCGCAGACGAAGCAATTGCGGCCTCTCGTGCAGGGCCGTGGACACGGCCCGTGCCGTGCCGAGCAGGGTGTGCTCCTGCGCATCCAGCAGAAACCCTTCCATCTCCTGCACGTATTGCCAGCCCACCCAGGGCAACGCCAGCAGGACCAGCGCCGCAAAGGCGAGCTTGCCGCGCAAGCCCAAGGAGAAAACCCGGAGGAACTTCGAATTCACGCCGGCGCCGGCCAGAACCGGCAAACCCGAGGGGTCAGCCTTTCCACCGGTAACCCATGCCGTAGACGGTTTCGATTTCATCGAAAGTCGAGGCAATTGCCTGGAACTTCCTCCGGATTCGCTTCATGTGCGAGGTCACTGTGTCGTCGTCGACCACCAGGTTTGCCTCTCGCATGAGTTGCTCCCGGTTTTTCACATGACCCGGAAAGCGGGCAAGGGCATGCACCATCCAGAACTCCGTGAGGGTCAGTTCGACGCGCACGCCGGCCCAGGTTGCCGTGAACCGCTTCATGTCCAGAGCCAGCGGTCCTCTCTCCAGAATATCGTCAGCTGCCCTGGGCTCGCGCTGCACATCAATGCGCCGAAACAAGGCAGCAACGCGCGCCAGCAAATGCGGCAGGCTGATGTCCTTGGTCAGGTAATCGTCGGCCCCCATGCGCAGACCCGACACCACATCGAAATCGCTGTCGCGCGCTGTCAGAAAAATAATCGGGAGGCCCGCCGACAACGCCCGCAGGTCGCGGCACAGGGCGAAGCCGCCGTCGCTGTCGTCGCCCAGTCCGATGTCAAGAATGGCGAGGTCGGGCAGGCGTGAACGGAACGCGGCCATGGCCTCGGCCCGGGAACCGTAGGCGTGCACCTCGTGTCCATGCTTGGCCAATGCATCGGCATAGTTGGCGCGAATGGCCGGATCGTCTTCCACCAGGGCAATACGTCGGGGCATGACTGAATCCGAAATCGGGTTGCAGAAATATACCCGAGCGCCATGCCGGCCGGGGCCACCGCCATATTTTTGCCACAATCTTTCGGTGATTTGCCAGATTGGAGTGTTTGAATGTATCCGTGACCAAACCGGGATCGGATCAGTGAAACCATGGCAGCCGACAACAATAAAAAAACTGACCAGAAAACCGACGGTAGGCTGATTGCCGCCGATTTCTTCAACTACACCTTCAGGGTGATCCTGATAGCCCAATCGACTTCGCAAGACGACACAAACCTCAACAACGATACACCCGCAATCAAGGAAGCCCCGTGAAAATGCCAGCCCAGAAATCCGCACCCACCTCCGGCTATGGCGAAGCACTGCTTGGCGTGGAGTGCGCATTTCCAGAGGCAACGCCGCGGCTGGCGCGCGCCGGACTGACCGGCACAAGCCTTTGGCGACGGATGGTTTACCGGTTCAAATACGGCATCAAACTCACCCCGGCCGGCAAGGCCTATCGCGCCAGCTGATTGCGCAACGGCTTAGCCTGCCCTGCCGGGCATCACGGGTGAAAGCCCGTTCAGCTCTTGCTTAAAAAATCCAGATCATCTCCGCCTGCGGCCTGAGGCGCTGCCGGCGCAGGAGCGGGTGTCGCTGGGGCGACCGGCCTGGCCGCGACAGGCGCGGCTGGGACGGCCTGAGGCGTTGCGGGAACCGGAGAGGCTGCCGGTGCCGCCGCGATGGGGCGCGCCGTTGCCAATACGGCCTCGGGTCTGGCCATTGCCGCAGATGCATTCGCCGCCGCCACAGGCATCGGGGCGCCCGTGACAAGGTGATCCAGCTCCGCCGCAATCAAGGCCACATCCACCGCCGCGCGACCCTGATAACGCAGCAACACCCGCGAGGGCAGGTCGACCAGCCGGGGTTCGGCGCTGCGCATATTGGCCGCCACATTCAGCGTCGGGCTCATGTGCGTGCTGCGCCAGCCGCCGTTGGCACGCTCCACCGCGTCGATGATGGCGTTCTGGGCTTTGGCAATGCCGGCAAGGAGCTCCGCCAGCTGTTCAGCGCTGATGTTCATGGTTCACTCCGGAAACGCAAATTGGTGCCAAGCATACCGCCAAAGACACCGGCGCTGGGCCATGACCGGTGCAGACGCCTTCGCGCCCGCCGGCCTGTCACTGCGCTGTGAGCCCCTGCGCCACCGACACCCAGGCATTGCCGGACGCGGCCGATTTCATGATGGCCTCCAGCACTCCGATATTTCGCAGGGCTTCAAGCGGCTTGATCGGATAGGGAGCCCCACCGGCCGCGGCATCCGCAAGGGCGGCGACCTCCTGCTGAAGGCTGTCATCGTGGGTGTAGCGTATGAATTCGCGCGGCTTGCTCGCGTCGGTGGGCTCGATGGTGAGTTCCGAGAAAGCATTCCTGCATTCGAGATTCGCCTTCGTCCCATAGACCTTGAGCATCGAGCTCATTGCAACCGCCAGATGCGCGCTGTATTGCCCGGTGACGCCGCTGTTGAGTTCAAACAATGCCGCGCAGGTGTCATCCAGGGGGTACGACAATGCCTGGTGTTTGGTGATCGCCACCAGGCGCGCCACCGGCCCGAGCAGCCAGGTCAGCGTGTCCACCACATGCAGCCCCATCGGCGTGGTTGAGCCCGCGGGGATTTCACTTTGCTGCACGCGCCAGTGCTCTTTCGGATAGCGGCCTTCGATGTTGCCGGAGTAATGGGCGTCAACGTGAATGATGGTTCCCAACTCTCCCGCATCAATCATCGCTTTCATCCGTCGCGGGCCGGGCAGGAAGCGGCGGTTGTGGCCGACCGCCAACACGACTTTTGCCTTCTCGCAGGCTCGTATGGCTTTGGACGCCGTTTCAACGGAAAGGGTGAAGGGTTTCTCACAGAAAACATGCTTGCCCGCCTCGGCGGCGGCGATGATCTGCGTCCAATGCAGGGAATGCGGCGTTGCCAGCATCACCGCGTCCACGCTCTTGTCGGCCAGCACCTCTTCATAGCTGTTCCAGCGCTTACCGCCGTACGCGGCGATGAACTTTGCGCACTCCGCCTCGGAGAGCGAACAGCACCCGCCGAGTTCGACCTTGTCGGGGCGGCCCTTCGCGGCCTTGCCCAGTTCCATTCCCCACCAGCCTGTGCCTATGACAACTACCTTCAGCATTTCCCTCTCCTTGATTATCCTGCCTTGATCCGATCGTCCCGGAAGTCGATCAGTTCGGCCTTGCACCTGATGCTCTCATTATTTTCTGCAAAACATTGGCTTCATCCTGCAGGTAGGCATCGAACTGGTCCGGCATCATGGGCATCGGCTCGGCGCCAAGTTTGGCTAGCCGCGCCTTGACATCCGCGGTCTGCTGCGAACGGTTGATTTCCGAATTGATACGGCCAACAATGTCCCGCGGGGTTTTCGCCGGCGCCAGCATGCCCACCCAGAAATCGAACTGTCCGCCCGGGAATCCGGCTTCGCCGATGGTTGGCACATCGGGCAGTGTTGCTGAACGAACCTTGGTGCTGACCGCAAGCGCGAGCAGGCGGCCGTCCTTCAACACGCCCACGCTGGAGACCAGCGGCACCCAGGCCATCTGCACCTCTCCGCTCATGGCGCTGGCCAGGATTTCCGGCGTGCCCTTGAACGGGATGTGCACCGCCTTGATGTCGGCGGCGGTGTTGAACTTCTCCGAGTTGACATGCGCCGCGCTGCCCACGCCCGCCGTGCCGTAATTGAGCACGCCTGGCTTGGCCTTGGCCATCGCCACCAGATCGCGCACCGTCTTCGCGCCCAGGCTCTGCGGCGCAACCAGCACGCTGGGAAGGTTGGCCAGCGGCGCAACGCCGGCAAAGTCCTTGATGGTGTCGTAGGTCAGGTTGTCATACAGCACCGGATTGACCACGTGCCCGGTCGATACCACCCCCAGCGTCAACCCGTCGGGCGCAGCCCTGGCCACCAGCGCAATGCCGATGGTCCCACCTGCGCCGGCGCGGTTTTCGACGATTACCGGCTGGCCGAATGCCGTGGACAGTGCTTCGCCGGTCACGCGCCCGAGAATGTCGGTGGCGCTGCCGGGCGTGAACGGGACGATGATCTTTATCGGTCCTGCCGGAAAGGCCTGCGCGAACACGGTTCCGGCATCCAACATCGCAGCCACAGCCACAGCCAGCGTCACCGCGCATAACAGCTTGTTCTGTTTCATTTCAGCCTCCTCGGTTGATGAAATTCCCGTTATTAGCCTCAGCTCAATCCATCGCTCACCGGCACATTTTCCGGTTTGAGTTCGATGCCGGACGCACGCGCCTGTTGAATCAAGAGCGCCGCAAAATCCTCGTCGGCATAGCCGTTGCCCATCATCGCCTGCACCATGTCGCGCGCGATCGATGCGAGCGGCATGGGCACGTCGAGACCGCGTGCCGCGGCGAGGCCCAGGTCCAGATCCTTCCTCAGCAGGTAGGGTGTGAAGGTTACCTTGAAATCCAGATTGACCAGCGCCGGGGTTTTGTAGCGGGAGAACACCGAGCCCATCACACTTTTGTTGAGGAAGTCGAGAAAGGCATGCCGCGGTACGCCCGCCTTTTCCGCAAGTACCGTGATTTCTGCCAGCGACTGGATCACCACGCCCAAAAACACGTTGTGGCAGATCTTGACCACGCGCGCGAGGTCGCCCTCGCCCACCCACGTGGCTTCCTGTCCGATAACACCCAACATTGGAGCGGCCGCATCAAACGCCGATTTCGGACCGGAGACAACAAAGGAGAGCTTGCCCGCCTTAACCACCTTGGCATTGCCGCTCACCGGCGCGGCCAGCATCTGGATCCCGAACTGATCGAGGGCGGCGCGAAGGTCTGCCGAGGCCTCGGTCGAAATCGAAGTGGATTCGACCAGCATTTTCGGCAGGCCCGTCTGCCCGGGTTTGGCTTTTGACAGCAGGCCCTCGGGTCCAAGGATGACAGCATTCACGTCATCCGCCGTGGCCAGCATACTGAATATGAAATCGCAGGAAGCCAAATCGGAAGGATGGTTCGCAATCTTCGCGCCTTCCTTGGCCAGCGGCTCCGCCTTGGCGCGCGTGCGATTCCAGACCGTGATGTCGTAGCCCGCCTTGGCCAGGCATTTGGCCATGTCGTAACCCATGCGGCCGGCGCCCAGCCAGCCTATTGTCGGTTTTTTTGATTCGCCCAAGGAAAGTCTCCTGTTGATCCGCTACAAGGTGATGAAGGTCATGGCCCTCATTCTGTCGTGCACACCCGCTTGAAGGTCAGAACGACGCCGACCAATCCCGCGATTCCAGAATGTCCTTCACCCGGCGCAAAAATGCCGCCGAATAGGCGCCGTCGAAGGCCCGGTGGTCGAAAGACTGCGCGAGAACGCCCACCGGCCGGATGGCAATGGTGTCGCCATTCGCGCCTTCGATCACAACCGGCTTCTTCTTCACGGCATCGGTCGACAGAATCGCGACCTGCGGCTGGCTGATGATTGGCGCCGTCATCAATGTGCCGAAAGGTCCGGAATTGGACAGCGTATAGGTGCCACCCGTGACTTCGTCGGGCACCAAAGTTCCGGCGCGCGCCGCGGCGGCGAGGCGGTTGATTTCACGGGCCAGGGCCGGGACGTCAAACTTCTGCGCGTCGCGGATCACCGGCACCATCAGACCCTCGAAATTCAGGTCGACGGCCACACCCAGATGCACGCGTTTGTGCACCACCAACGCGTCTTCGTTGAAGCTCGCATTCACTTTCGGGAATTCGGCAATCGCCTCGCAGACCGCGCGCGCAATGAAGGGAAGGTAGGAAAGCGAAAAGCCCTCGCTGCCTCTCCAGGCGTCGCCCCTGGCCTTGCGGGCCTGTTCGACGCGATCGAAATCCACCTCCACGGCCTGCAACACATGCGGGCTGGTGGCTTTGGATTTCACCATGTGGGCAGCGGTCTGCTTGCGCAACTTGCTGTGAGGAATGATTTCGTCATCCGCCTGCGACGCTGCGGCGGGTTTGGCCGGGGCGGATGGCGCAACCGCGGCCTGAGGCGCGGCGGCAGCCGGCTTTGCACCGGCCGCTTCGACCACGGCAAGTTTGGTGCCGACGGGCACTGTCGTACCGGCTTCCACCAGAATTTCGATGACCACGCCCGCGATCGGACAGGGAATTTCCGTCGTCACCTTTTCGGTTTCGACATCGAACAAGGGTTCATCCGCCTTGATACTGTCGCCGACTTTCTTGTACCAGCTGAGCACGGTACCCTCCTGGACCGTCTCGCCCAGCTGCGGCATGATGATTTCCTGGATCTTTGCAGCCATGCCTATTTACCCAGCGCCTTTCGCACATCAGCGATGATGCGCGCCACCGAGGGAATGACCGCGTCCTCCAGCTGATCGGCCGAGGGCAGCGGAATATGCGGCGTGGTGATGCGAACAATAGGCCCCTTGAGCGAACTGAACGCCTCTTCCTGGATGATGGAAACAACCTCGGCGCCCCAGCCGCACAGGCGAGGATTTTCTTCCACGGTGAACACCCGGCCGGTGCGCGCCGAGTGCGCAAGGATGGTTTTCGTATCCAGCGGCACGAGGCAGCGAAGATCGATGACCGTTGCCGAGATGCCGTGTTCTGCGGCCAGGGTTTCCGCGGCCTTCAGGGCGCGCGGCACCATGGCAGCCAGCGCGATGATGGTGGCATCCCCGCCTTCGCGCAGCACCGCCGCCTGACCCAGCGGCAGCACGTACTCGCCGTCCGGTACTTCGCACTTGTTACCGAGCAGGCTCTTGTGCTCGAAGAAAATCACCGGGTCCGGATCGCGGATGGCCGCGGCGAGCAAGCCCTTGGCATCGGCGGCGTTCGAGGGTGCAACCACCTTCAGGCCCGGAATCGCCATCGCCCAGTTTTCCACGCTTTGCGAATGCTGCGCGCCAAAGCGCGAGCCCGCGCCGTTGGCGGTGCGGATCACCAGCGGCACTTCAAGCTGGCCGTCGCTCATGTAGCGGGTCTTGGCAATTTCATTGGCCACGTAGTCCCAGCAGCAGGCCAGAAAATCCGAAAACATGATTTCGGCAATGGGCCTCAAGCCCGTCATGGCGGCTCCCATGGCGGCGCCGAGGATGGCCAGTTCCGAAATCGGCGTGTCGCGCACCCGCGTGGGTCCGAACTGTTCGAACAGACCCACGGTAGTCTTGAACACGCCGCCCGCCGCAGCCGAATCCTCGCCCAACAGCACCACACGCTTGTCGCGCAGCATCTCCTGGGCAATACCCGCGGAAACCGCGTCCCGATAACTCAGTTGCGCCATGCTGCGCCTCCATCTGCAAAAACGTCGGTATAGGCGCTGGCAATCTCCGGAAGGGGCGAGGCCTTGGCCTGTTCGGTGGCCTCATCCAGCGTCGCCATCGCGGCAGCGTCGATCTCATCCAGTGTCACCTCGGCGACACCGGCTTCGAGGAGCCGGACGCGATAGGACACGACCGGATCTTTTTTCATCCATTCCTCAACTTCGCCTTTCGGACGATACTTGCCGGGGTCGGCGCGCGAGTGGCCGCTGTGGCGATAGGTGAGGCATTCGATCAGCGACGGGCCGCCACCGGCGCGCGCCTTATCAAAGGCATCGCACGCCGTCTGGTACACCACGTCAGCATCATTGCCGTCGATCAGGATGCGCGGAAGACCGTAGGAGGCGGCGCGATCGGCCGCGGGATGCTCCACCGCGGTGACACTGCCGATCGGCGTGTATTCCATATAGCCGTTGTTTTCGCACACGAACACCACCGGCAGCTTCCAGACGCAGGCAAGGTTCAGAGCTTCGTGAAACGCACCGATGTTGGTGGCGCCATCTCCAAAAAAGGCCGTAGCCACCTGCTTGGTGCCGCGATACTGCGCCGACCACGCGGCACCCGCGGCAACCGGCAGATGGGCGCCGACGATGGCGTAGGAACCCATCACGCCGTGCTCCACGCTGGTCAGGTGCATGGAGCCGCCCTTGCCTTTCATCAGCCCGCATTGCCGGCCCATCAGTTCGCCCAGCACCGAGAGCATGGATGCGCCGCGTGCCAGCGTGTGGTGATGGCCGCGGTACGTGCAGAACGTGTAGTCATCCTTGTTCATGGCGACGCCGAACCCGGCTGCCACGGCCTCCTGTCCAAGCGCCAGGTGGCTGGTTCCCTTGACCAGGTTCTGCAGAAAAAGGTCATACGCGCGCTTCTCGCAGTAGCGTATCTCCATCATCTGCCGGTAAAGCGCGAGGCGGGTTGCCTCAGGAATGCGGGTGGTGCTCATGGCTTGGCGTCCTCATCTATGCCGAAGTTGAATATCAATAGTAAGTATTTGATTATATTGAATATTTAATGATACCGCGAATCAGTAGTAGCGGTGCTGCCGGTCATAGGGGTTGGCGATCGGCAGCTCCTGTGCCGGGTACAGCGAAATGATCTGCGCGCCGCGGTCTGTCAGGATCACCTCTTCTTCGATGCGCGCCGCCGATATGCCGTCGCTGGCCGGACAGTAGGTTTCCACAGCGAACACCATGCCGGGCTTGAGTTCGATGGGGTCCTTGAACGAGGTGAGGCGGGAAATCAGCGGGCGCTCGTGCAGGCCCAGCCCAAGGCCGTGGCAGAAGTTCAGGCCGAAGGCTTCCATCTCGCTGTTGAAGCCGATGTCCTGCGCTTTGGGCAGCACGCGTGCCACCCGGTCGGAGGACATGCCCGGCTTGAGCAGGTCGATCGCCTTGTCCATCCACTCCCGCGCTTTGCGATAGGCGGTCCGCTGCGACGACGTCGCCCGTCCCACATTGAAGGTGCGGTAGTAACAGGTGCGATAGCCCATGAAGGACTGGATGATGTCGAAGAACGCCTGGTCACCGGGGCGGATGAGCCGGTCGGTGAAATTGTGCGGATGCGGGGAGCAGCGCTCGCCGGAAATCGCATTGATGGCCTCGACGCAATCCGAACCCATGCCATACAGCCTCGACGTGGCAAGGGCCACGATCTCGGATTCCTTGATGCCGGGCTTCAGGGCTTCGGCGATGTCGGTATAGACGCCATCCACCATGGCAGCCGCCATGTTGAGCAGGGTCAGTTCATCGATGTTCTTCACCTCGCGCGCCTGCAGCATCACCTGCTGGCCATCGCGCACTTCGATGCCCAGCTTCTGCAGTTCGAACAACATCGGCGGCTCGACCACGTCGAGGCCCAATGGCATGTCGGCCACGCCTTCGGCCACCAGGATCGCCTTGATCTCTTTGGCCGCCTCGCGAAACAGGGTGATGTCCGAGCCCACCGCCCCACGCAACCCGAGCAACCCGGCGCGGCAATGGTCGTGGCACAACCAGGGCGCGTGCAGCCGGTGATGCTTGGCCGCAGAACCGAAGTCCCAGATGTAGGGGTCGCCATTGCCGGTGAGCAGCGAATAGCGGGTCAGCTTGTCGCGCGCCCATTCGCCGATGACCGTGCTGGTGGTATAGCGGATGTTGTGTTGATCAAACGAAAGCAGCGCGCCAAGGCCCGATTCATTCAGCGCCGCGCGGGTGCGTGCCAGCCGGTAATCGTGCAGGCGGCGAAAGTTGATGCGCTCCTCGAAATCCACCTGGGTGTGGCCGGGGGCGCCGACCGGGCGACCCCAGTTGTGATCGGGATTGATGTCATCGGGCCGGATGATCTTCGGCTCGGCGGCCTTTTTCTTTTTTGCCACGAAATCTCCCCTGGGGTTATCGGTGCCTGACTCCGCTTGAGACAGCGGAGGCGCATTTTACGCCGAGCCTCTCCGAGGGATATTCCCGCGGCAGATTATCAATGCCGCCGGCAGGCGTCGATTTCCGCGTCCGTCATCACCGGTTTGATTTCACAGGCCAGCGGTCGTGGCACCGCTACTTTTGCCAGGGGCGACTCGTCCAGCGCCGCGGCTTTCGGCCCCGCTTCGGATCCTCCCGGGGAAGACTTCTTTTCAGGCTGACGGCAGGCGTCGATTTCCGCGTCCGTCATGACAGGCCGGATGACACACGGCGCCACAGGGGCTTCCATGGTCAGCGCGGGGGTGGCTGCCTGCGCCACCGCGCCCGCCGCAATCAAAAACACAACGCACAACAGCCCGGCGACGCCCGGTACCGCTGGAAGATGCCTGTCTTTCACGAACATCCCTGTCTCCCTGAATAGGCCGAATCCGGTAATTCGAGATGGCAATAGACCATCGGCATGATCCTACCTCGAAATCCTCCCGCCTGCGCTCAGGGAAACGGCGGTGCCGCTAGCGCTTGCTCGCGAGAAGGGTTCCGCGGCAGCGCCGCTTTCCGCAGCCGCAGGCATATTCACGCTTCAGCTTGGCCGTGTGCCGCTCTTCGAGGTACAGGTTGTAGTCGATGGTGATTTCCTCGCCATCGGCAATGTTCCGAAGCGCGTCAATATAGACACGATCCGCCTCCTCGTTGGCCTCGCAATTGGGCTCACAGCTGTGGTTGATCCAGCGCGAGGTATTGCCGTTCTGCCCCCCGTCGATCACCATGGTGCTGTCCAGCATGAAGAGAAACGTATGCGTGGTATCGGCATATAGAACCTCGCTTTGCTTGTCGGTGATGCGCTCGCCCTTGTATTCCATGAGACGCATCCCTGCGGGAATAAGCATCCTGGCGAATACGCCTTTGCCATGAATGCGGGAATTGCGCCTTACGAAACGCCGCTTTCCCTTGTCCTTGTCTTGAATATTGCCGCGTTGGTCGTTGCGCGTTGAACCCTGCGTTGCTGTTTCCATCTGCCCACTTGCTTTTGAATTGCCAGTTGAAAAAATCGCGCATTTTACCGGCGTGATGCGAAGATTCAAGGCCACACACACGGCGCGTTCACGGGTCCGGCCCCTCAATTTCCGGCCCGGTAACAAAGACGTCCGCCGGCATAAGCCCAATCTTGCGATAATTGCCGCATGAGCATCACCACCACACCCCTGCATCCCCTGTTCGCCGTCGAATTGCACGGCATCGACCTGTCAAAGCCCGTGAGTGACGCACAGGTCCGTGAGTTCCAGGAGGCCATGAATCGCCATGGCGTCGCCGTGATCCGCCACGCCGCGCCCTTCACCGACTCGCAGCACGTCAATTTCACCCGGCGTCTGGGGCCGCTGCAGAAAATGAAGATGCTCACCATGGTGGGCAATTCCAAGTCGCGTCTCGCCTATCCGGAGCTCATCGATGTGGGCAACATCGACAACGATGGCGGACTGCTGCCCGAAGACGACCGGCGCCGCGCGTACGCGCGCGGCAACCTGTTGTGGCACACCGACGTTTCCTTCGATGCCAATCGTGCCACGCTGTCCCTGCTTGCGGCGCACGTGATTCCTCCCGAGGGCGCCGACACCGAATTCGCCGACATGCGGGCCGCCTATGACGCCCTGCCGGAGACAATGAAGAAGAAGGTCGACTCGCTGGTGGTTGAGCACTCCATCTGGTACTCACGCGCACTGGCCGGCATGTCGGATGTCAGCGCGACCGAACAGGCAACACGCCCGCCGTCGCATCATGGCCTCGTCCACGTGCATCCCGGATCAGCACGCAAGGTTCTGTACCTGGCCGCTCATGCCTCGCACATCGTGGGCTGGCCCCTCGACGAGGGACGGGCGCTGCTCGCAGAGCTCACGACCCATGCCACGCAACCGCAATTTGTTTTCCGCCACCAGTGGCAGCTTCATGATCTGCTCGTGTGGGACAACCTCGCCACCATGCACCGGGCAACACCGTTCGACGACACCCGGTATCCGCGCGACATGCGCCGGACCACGGTTCTGGAATACGCAGAGGATTGAGGAGCAAAGGGACCTGAAAACCCTCGTAACTCCCCCGAATCAGCACTTTCCTAGTTCTTACCGGTTCGTATCGCGGCCATGCCGCCGCAGATCAGCACCGCCGTCACCCAGAACACCGGGGTGAGCCCGAAAAGACTGCCCAGCGTGCCGAACACCAGCGGCATGGCAAACTGAAAAGAGCAGACCACGGTGGTTCGCACGCCAAGCGATTCGCCGATGCGCCCGGCCGGCGAATTGTCATGGATCAGCGTCATCGTGAGCGGTTGTGCGGCACCCAGACAGGCGCCGATGATGGCCGAGAGCAAGACCAGCACGGCGGTGAGATTCGACAGCGGCAGCAGGGCGAACATCGCCCCGGCAAGCATCAGCATTCCCCGGATCAGCGTCCAGTGGTCGAAGCGCTTGGCAAGTGGCGGCAGCAGAACGCGCATGGTGAAAGACGCGGCCGAAAATGCGCCCATGATCAGGCCGATTACCGAAGCCGAAAGTCCTATTTCGGAACCGTGCACTGGCATGAGGAAGCTGAACAACTCCCAGCTCATCACATGGATGCCGGTCAGCAGGTAGATGGCCACAAGGCCGCGGTTGGAGAGCAGGTCCAGAGTGCGGGTCTTCGTCGCGGATTTCGCGACTGGATCCGGCTTCTGCAGTTTGAGGTCGAGGCTTGCAAGCATGATCAGCGCTGAAAACGGGAGCAGGCTGAGAAAGATGAATGCCGGCTCATAGCCCGCATAGTCGATGGCATAGCCCGCCACCAGCGGCCCGACGATGGCGCCGGCCGACATACCGATGGCCAGCGTGCTGAAGTTGCGCGTGCGATCGTCTCGTCCGCCCATGTGGCCCACGGCGTTCTGGATCGACAACTGGAAGGTCATGTTGCCCATGCCGGTGAAGGTGGCGGCGATATACAGCGTGAGGAGGTCCGGATGGTAGCTGGGCAGCAATCCGCCGATCACAAAGAACAGGGTTCCCATCGTCATCGGCAGGCGCGGCCCGATACGGTCGTTCAGTTTGCCCACCGGCACCGAGAGCAGCATCGGCAACAACCCGTAAAGTGCGACGATCGTGCCGATCACCACGGGCGTGGCGTGAAGGCCGACTGCGGCCAGCGATATCGCAACCCGCCCTCCGGTGTGCAAAGACTGGTTGAGGGCGCCGATTAAAGCGAGGTAGTAGAGCGACAAGTGAAGTCCAGTAAAGCGTGCGCACGACTCATGGTGCTGGGATTGCGCGCCTGCGGAGGGATTCGATTACTCTCCG
>CAIUKQ010000221.1 GCA_903899705.1 uncultured beta proteobacterium | reverse complement strand
TATATTTAATACTTTTTTACGCTGAACACACTTCTTGCTTTCCTACACTTATCAGACCCCAGTAACCACTCCCGCATCCTGGAGCAAAATAATAATATGCACCCGGTAGGGTCCATGAGCGCCCAGCACCATCTGCTGCTCGATATCTGCGGTACGCGAGGGGCCCGATATGAAATTGACGGCGCGCGGCAGGCGTCCCAATTCCCGCCGGGCGAGATCCCAGGCATCCTCCATGTGGGAAACGATTCGCGAGGACGGGACGATGGCGATGTGGGTCTCGGGCAGCAAACTCACTGTCGCAGGGGTTTGCGCACCGGACACCAACATCAGCGTCCCGGTCTCGGCAAGCGCGGCAAATGCGCCGGTCACCCCCACCGCATCCAGATCATTCGCACCGCGAGGCGAAAACTCGAGTCCTGCGGATGCCCAGTCAACGTGAGCCAAAGCAGGCCAGACGCAACCGCTGCGCGGCAACTTCAGGGACTCAAGATATTTTGCAATCACCCCCGGCAGATCCGCTTCTCGGGAAACGGTTTCAGTGGTGCTCTGGCTGGCCTCGGCCATCGAGCAAAACCGCAGAACCGGGTCTGCCGCCTTATCCGGGGTAGGTCCGCGGGGATGTGCCGCGATATGTGCGTCCACTGCCTCGCGGTCGATTCCGGAAGCCTGGGCGCCACGGCCCTGGGATTTGTGGACCTGCTCCAGGATACGTCTGCGTGCCGCATCCGAAGCCACCTTGTTCATGGTCGAGGCCCGGATCAGACCTTTAGTGCCATCAGAACTTCATCCAGCATCTTCTTGGCATCGCCGAACAGCATACGATTGTTGTCCTTGTAGAAGAGCGGGTTGTCGACACCCGCATAGCCAGAGGCCATGCTTCGCTTCATGACGATCGATATCCTGGATTTCCAGACTTCGAGCACCGGCATGCCCGCGATGGGGCTTGACGGATCGTCCTGAGCCGCAGGATTCACAATGTCGTTCGCACCGATCACCATGGTCACGTCGGTACCGGGAAAATCTCCGTTGATTTCATCCATTTCCATCACGATGTCGTACGGAACCTTTGCTTCGGCGAGCAGGACATTCATGTGGCCGGGCATGCGCCCGGCGACCGGGTGAATGCCGAACCGCACATTGATGCCCTTCTCACGCAGGTGGCGGGTGATCTCGAACACGGTGTGCTGCGCCTGTGCCACCGCCATCCCGTATCCCGGAACGATGATCACGTTCTTCGCATCACGCAGCAGTTCCGCAGTTTCAGTCGCGCTGATAGGCACGACCTCGCCGGCCGGCTGCGAGCCGGCCGCGGCAACAGTTCCGCCACTCGTGCCAAAGCCGCCGGCGATGACACTCACAAAATGCCGGTTCATGGCGCGGCACATGATGTAGGAAAGGATTGCCCCGCTGGATCCCACCAGCGCGCCAATGACGATCAACAGATCATTGGACAACATGAAGCCAGTCGCGGCGGCAGCCCACCCGGAGTAGCTGTTGAGCATCGACACCACCACCGGCATGTCGGCGCCGCCAATCGCCATCACCATATGTATGCCAAAAAGCAGGGCCACCGCCGTCATCACCATGAGCGGTGTCATGCCCGCGTCGATGGATTCTGCGCGCAGGAACTCGCGGCCGAACCAGAGCACCACGAGCAACCCGAGAAGATTGATCCAGTGGCGTGCAGGCAGCAGCAGCGGTTTGCCGCCGATCTTTCCGGATAGCTTTCCGAACGCGATGATTGAACCGGAGAACGTAATTGCACCGATGAATATCCCGATGTAAATCTCCACTTCGTGGATGATTTTTTCGGTACCGGAAAATCCGGTGGACGCCGCAGGGTCAATGTAGCTGGTGAACCCCACCAGCATCGCTGCCAGACCGACCAGACTGTGCATCAGCGCGACAAGCTCGGGCATCTGGGTCATCTGCACCGTGCGTGCCGCATAGAAGCCGATGCTTCCCCCAACAGCCATCGCGCCGATGATCCAGGGTATGCCTGCAGCGGTCACGCTCGGCCCGAAGATGGTGGCAAGCACGGCAATGGCCATGCCGATCATGCCGTAGAGATTTCCGCGGCGTGAGGATTCGGGGTGGGACAAGCCGCCCAGACTCATGATGAAAAGTATCGTTGCTCCGATGTAGGAGGCAGTAACAAGAGGTGCGGCGAGGCTTGCAGACACGTGTCGTCTCCCTTATCTACGGAACATGGCCAGCATGCGCTGGGTGACGGCAAATCCGCCGAACATATTGACTGCGGTGAGCACCAGGGCGGCCACCGCCATCCCGAGAATCCATCCTCCGGGACGCGTCGCCGCGTCGTCCATCGGCGGGGAAATCTGCACCAGTGCGCCAATGGCGATGATGCTGCTGATGGCGTTGGTCACGCTCATCAGCGGCGTATGGAGCGCCGGGGTCACGTTCCACACCACCATGTAGCCGACGAAACACGCCAGAATGAATACCGTGAAATGCGCGAGAAAGGCCGCAGGCGCATTGGCGCCGATGAACCAGAACAGGATCGCACCCGCGAAAAACATCGCGGCGAGTTTGCCGCCTGACATGGGTGCACCCTGGCTGCCGTGGCCGTGAGCAGCAGGCGGTGCGGCCATCGGTTTTGCCGGAGCGCCGGCAGGTGCGGCGGCAACTTTGGGTGCGGGCGGCGGCCAGCTGACGGTCCCGTCCTTGATGACCGTCAGTCCCCGGATGGCGTCGTCTTCCATGTTGACGTTGATGACGCCGTCCTTGGTCTTGCAGAGTTCCTCTGCGAGCCGGAACAGGTTCGTGGCATAGAGCGTGGAGGATTGCTTCGCCAGCCGGCTGGGAAGATCGGTGTATCCGACAATGGTCACGCCGTGCTTCACCACGAGCTTTCCCGGCTCGGTCAGTTCGCAGTTGCCGCCCTGCTCGGCCGCCAGGTCGACGATCACGCTGCCCGGCTTCATCGACTGCACCATCTCCGCGGTGATCAGTTTGGGAGCCGGCTTGCCGGGAATCAGCGCGGTGGTGATGATGATGTCCACTTCCCTCGCCTGCTTGGCGTACATCTCGCGCTGGGCTTTCTGGAAACCCTCGCTCATCACTTTGGCATAGCCGCCGCCGCCCGAGCCCTCCTCCTCGTAATCAACCTTGACGAACTCGCCGCCCATCGAAACCACCTGATCGGCCACTTCGGCGCGAGTGTCGTTGGCCCGCACAATCGCGCCCATGCCGACGGCGGTACCTATCGCGGCGAGACCCGCAACACCGGCGCCGGCAATGAAAAACTTGGCGGGCGGCACCTTGCCGGCCGCGGTGATCTGGCCGGTGAGGAAACGGCCAAAAGCATGCGCCGCCTCGATCACGGCGCGGTAACCGGTGACACCGGCCATCGAAGTGAGGGCGTCCATTTTCTGCGCCCGGCTCAACATGCGCGGCAGCGAATCCATCGCGAGAATGGTGACCCGGCGTGCGGCAAGCTGCCGCATCAAATCAGGATTCTGCGCGGGCCAGATGAAGCTCACCAGGGCGCCGCCCTCGCGCATTAGTGCGACTTCCTCGGCCGAGGGGCCGCGCACCTTGAACACGATGTCTGAACCGCTCCAGAGAGCCGCCGCATTGTCCACAACCGTCGCGCCTGCCGCGCGATAGGTGTCATCACTGAAGTTGGCCGCATCACCGGCGCCGGATTCGACGCTAACCGAGAATCCCAGCTTGATGAGTTTTTCAACGACTTCGGGTACGGTTGCAACGCGCTTTTCGCCAGACGCCGTTTCTCTCGGCACCCCTATGACCTGCGGCATGAATCCCCCCCCAACGCAATGATTTGACTTGTGGTTTCTGACTAGATCGGTACAAAGCCTTGGATTGTACCAAGGTGCACGCGCAAAAAGCAGCGTTGCGGCCGGCCCTGTTTGCCTTATCTATAATCGTTGCCATGGCCAGTGCATGAAAAATCTGAAATCAAAGCGCCGCAATGCGCTTCACCGACTCAACGTGAATACAGGAAACAATCATGAAAACCCGGGCAGCCGTCGCATACGAGGCAGGAAAGCCGCTGGTCATTGAACAGGTCGACCTCGATGGGCCAAAGGCAGGCGAGGTGCTGGTAGAAATCAAGGCCAGCGGCATCTGCCACACGGACGAGTTCACTCGTTCCGGTGCCGATCCGGAAGGATTGTTCCCTGCCATCTTCGGACATGAGGGTGCAGGCATCGTTGTCGATGTGGGGCCCGGGGTAACGGGCCTTGCCAAAGGAGACCATGTCATTCCCCTCTACACGCCGGAATGCCGCCAGTGCAAGTCCTGCCTCTCCCGCAAGACCAACCTCTGCACGGCCATACGCGGCACCCAGGGCAAAGGCGTCATGCCCGACGGCACGAGCCGCTTTTCCCTTGGCGGAAAAATGGTGCACCACTACATGGGCTGCTCGACCTTTTCAAATTACACGGTACTCCCGGAAATTGCGCTCGCAAAGATCCGCAAGGATGCCCCCTTCGACAAGGTCTGCTACATCGGCTGCGGCGTCACCACCGGCATCGGCGCCGTGATCAACACTGCGAAAGTCGAGGCGGGTGCCAACGTGGTGGTGTTCGGCCTGGGCGGAATCGGGCTGAACGTTGTGCAGGGCGCTCGCATGGTCGGCGCCAACATGATCGTCGGCGTGGACCTCAACCCGGCACGCGAGTCACTGGCGCGCAAGTTCGGCATGACGCATTTCGTCAACCCCAGGGAGGTCGGGGGCGACCTCGTCGCACACCTGGTGGAACTGACCGGCGGCGGCGCCGATTACAGCTTCGAGTGCATCGGTAATGTGGAGGTCATGCGACAGGCGCTGGAATGCTGCCATCGCGGATGGGGAGTCTCGGTCATCATCGGTGTGGCCGGATCAGGTCAGGAAATCAAAACGCGACCGTTTCAGCTCGTCACCGGACGCAAATGGATGGGCACCGCATTTGGCGGCGCGCGCGGTCGAACCGATGTGCCTCGCATCGTCGACTGGTACATGGACGGCAAGATCAACATCGACGACCTCATCACCCATACGATGCCGCTTGACGACATCAACCGGGGATTTGACCTGATGCACGCCGGGGAGTCTATCCGCAGCGTGGTTCTGTTCTGACGAACACCCACTTGAAAACTATCTAGCGTTTGAAACCCGCGGCAAACAGGACCGTGGACGCACCACCGAACACATGGCCGCTGGCCGCAAAACCCTGCGCCTGGTTGCCGACGAATACACCGGCAACCTGCGCGCTGGCGGTACTGCAACTGCCGCCGCTGCAGGTTCCGGTCAGAAACATCGAGGAAACCGTCGCCGATCCGCTGTTGTAGCTGCAGTTGGAGGAGCAATTGTTCAAGGAGAAGCTATTCGCCCCCACGGAAAGCGTCAGCGGCGTTGCGACGCTGATCGCGCGTGTCGCAAAGTTCACGCCGAATGCACCGCCGCTGAACGTGCCGACGGAACCACCCACGCTGGTCGGGTTCGGACCGCCCACGTAGGTAAACACGGCCGTCCCGGTGCCTGGCATCACATCGGTTCTGTCGCCACCCACAAAACCCACACCCGTGGGTGGATTCGAAATCGTCGAAGAGCCATTGAACACCTGTACGCCCGAACCGGTCCAGCGTCCCCAGAACATGTTTCCGGCCGTTGCATCGGAACCGGCTTCGACGATGGTTCCCGATCCCAGGCTGCCGGTGGCCGTACTCGCGAACAGGCTGCTCTGGGCGAAACTGGACAACCCGCTTGAATTGAATCCAAGTGTCGCGAAAGGTTGCTCCATTGGCGAGAGGAAGAACGCAGAAGCACTGATCCAGCCTAAGCTCACCGCTTTCAGGTTCGTTGTGAGACTGCCACCCTGATACGCGTTCAGGAAGATCACGTCTCCGCCCCGCGTACCATTGACGAGCCCGCCACCGGCAACACCAAAGTTGTAGCCGTTCGTTCCGGCCGTGCCGAAATTCACGGTGCCGAACGTCGAGCCGGACTGGCAACCGGGCCCGCCGCAGCTTCCGCTGATGGTTCCCGAATAATCGAGGCTGTTGGGCGTATTCACCTTTACCCCCAATCCCGATGCGGAAATGTTGGCCGCACCGAATCCGGCGACGTTCGCGAAACTGATATTCATGTTGAAACTCAGGCTCTGCCGACCGAAATCCACCATGGCCGTCGAACTGGTCACGCTGCCGACGTTTCCGGCGGCATCCCTGGGCCCGGGCCCCCCCGCAAAACTGTAGGTTACCGAACCCGTTGAAGGCAGGGCGATGCTGTTGCTTCCCTGATTCACATTGTTCGCGGTGCCATATAGCACCGGCAAACCCACAACCGAGGAAGTACTGCTACTGAGCACCGTACCGCCCGTCCACGCCCCCCACCGGACCGCGCTGCCGTCCGTGGAAGTGAATCCGCCATCATCAACAATCGTGCCCGAACCCAGCGAGGCCGTCACGCCACTGGATGTGGGCCCGAATGACAGCAGCCTTCCCTGCGAATCCACGGTGAAGTTCGTGTTTTTGTCATCGCCAAGGACCGAAATTGTTCCACTGCGGCTGAACACCGTAAGTGCCCCCCTGACCGTAATGTTGGAAAGCACCGACGTCGTCCCCGTTGTCGTCTTCAGTTCCGTCGACGTGTAAGCCACCGGCTGAACCGTCTGCTGCGTCTGCGACTGCTGCGCGCGGCTGTCAGCCGAAATGCCCGAGGTCTGCGTTTGCGACGAGCCCTGCTGCGACGACTGCTGGGCCGCGCCCTGATCCTGCGAAGGTCCCTGGCCTGCCTGCTGCTGTGACGATCCCTTGGAGCGCGACTGCGCCTCCAGCTTGTCGGTGAGAAACCCCGGCGGCGCGATCAGCGGAGCAGCCGGGGTATTTGCGTTGGCGACGTAGAAGAACTCTCCGGCTCCAAACTCCTTTTCCGTAGGGTTGTTGAGCGGGGTTGCGGATATGCGTCCGTCGGAAACCCCGCCATACGTGCCGCTCGGCGCCGGCGAACCGTCGCTGCCCCGGCAGCCACCATCACATTGCACGATATTGAAATGGGTGCCGCGAATGCCGATGGATGAAACGGAGGTCTGCACCGTGTAATTGGTCTTGTTGCGCTTGCCGATGATGCCGGTGACCGTCCGGAATCCGCCCTTCACGAGACTGAAAAATGCGCGCTCCAGTCCGTCTGCCACGCCGTTGTAGCGAAAATTGTCGATGCGGAATTCCGTGTCCGAACGCAATGCGACGATGGCCCCGTCGCTGAAACGAAGCTGGACATAACTCTCGGGGCCGGTTCGAAGGGAATCACCGGACTGCAATTCGGCGCCAAACTTGAGCGGCAGGGTGGTACCGGTGCGAATCGCATTGACATCCCCGACCGATACAATCACGCGGGCGACCGACTGCGCCTGCGAAACAGACGCGGCTAATACCATCAGTGCGAATGCGACGACTCGGATCATGTTGGCGTCCTACTTGAATTCGTAGCGCAATTTCACCGCAACAAAGTTGCGCTGATAGCGGTACAGGGAGATATTCGACCGGTTTTCCGCAAGCACCAGCTCGCCCCGCAACGACAGGTTCTTGTCGATGAGGTAAGCCGCGGAACCATCCAGGGAGAGATAGTCATCCTTGCGCGTGGTCAGGAGCAGGGTATCGGGGCCGTTATACCGGCTCTGCTGGTAGCCAAAGCCCGCATTGAAGCCCCACTTGGAGTCAGGCTGCACCGAAACACCGATTCGCGCGCCGTACATGTCCCGTCCCAGATCGGGGCGGTTGCGCACATTGTCTTCCTGCGCGTAGCTTCCGGTCAGTGACAGGACCGGCTGCATGTTGGCGATGAAGGCGCGGCGGTAGGTCAGCGCCCCGCCAAGATAATCCGCATCGCGCACCTGGTTGCCGCCTGGATAGTCATACCGCACCAGTTGCGCCTGGGTCTGCAGTGATTCCATCTCGTTGACCTGGTGGTTCCATTCGCCGACCACACCGTTTGCCGCGCGAAAACGGTCGCTTTCAACGGACACCTGGTTGGAGGTATAGGAAAGTTTGTACAGGTCCTTGTCCTGCAACACACTGACGCCGGCCGCCAAACCCATGTTCGTCGTGTCAAATGCCGACTGCCGGTCGTTGCGTTTGAGTTCCGCTCCAAATGCGCCAAAGAGCGCAATGCCCGGCGCCACCGGATGCGACAACTGCCCGCCCGCGCCCCAGACGGAATACAGGTCGCCCTTGCGCGTGCCGGCATTGCCGACCGAGACATTGCCAAATACAGGCAGAAAGATATTGCTCCCGGAAACCCCGGCATTGACGTTGCTGTCGCTGCCGATGCCCGCCTCGAGGTAGAAACTCGAACTGGGGCGATAGCGCGCATCGCGAATCCGGATCGATTCGAGGAAACGGTCTATGGTGTCCTTGACTGCGGCAGGCGGATTTTCGCGAAGCACGTTTTCGAATTCCTCGCGCGCGCGGTCGTCCTCGCCAAGGACAAAATACGCACGGGCAAGTTCAGCTCGAGCCACGGTGTTGCGCGGAAACTGGATCAGGTAGCGCTCGAGCGCAAGCACCGCTTCTCCGGCATGGCCGCCATCCACCGCGGCAAGACCGAAGAAGTAGTCGAAATCGGGATTCCCGAGTTGATCGGGATATTTCGAGCCGAGCTCATAAGCCTCGGCGACCTGCCCCTTGTCGAGAAGGACCTTGAGGTCATCTGCCGGGGCCGCGAGGGCGCCCGAATACCAGAGCACCGTCGTGCCGAGAACCCCCAGGAACCGCGTAATTCTTCCATGGATCCGTTGAACCACACTGCCCCCTGATGTTTCAGGTTGTTTCCCCAAACGCCCCCGCTTCAATCACCCGTTGGGAGGAGCCATAGCACTTCTATGTACGTAATAATACAAGACATCAATCATTTCGCATGCGCAAAAAATTCCTCCGGGAGAGATACCTTGTCGGGCCACGCGCCAGGCGGAGACGGGATTCCCGTTCCTTGCCTCGAGGCGGAATTCTAAACATCCGACTATATTCAGCCTGTTTCAAGTTCATTTTCGGGGGGAAATGTGTCTTTAATCAAACAATTGATAACGTTGGTCGTGATTTCCAGCCTTTCCGCCAGCGCGCACTCAGATGATCACGGCATGTTACTTGCCCAGGTTCAGAGCGCCATTGGCTCATCCGCCGTTGTGGGCACCCAACCGCCCGGAGGCATCAAAACCCTTGCGGCAGCGCAAAGCCGACTGCGGGATGCCGAAGCCGTATCGACGCTCACGGCGGAGGGAAGGGCGCTTTACCTGGCCGATTCGGGCGGAGGAACCTACACCAACTCAATGGGTGCCGCCGCCGACCGGCTGATCGAACAAGGGGAATTCCGCCAAGCCATCCGCTCTGCCGCCGTAACCCTGTACCTTGGCGTCAACTCCAGGAACGACACCCAGACCGCTTTCGCCAAAGTCATACTGGCATCCGCTTATCAGGCATCAGGCGACCTTCGCAATGCGCAAACGTTCGCTTCGGGCGCCCTCACCCACCGGGTGGTATCCAACTACTTCTACCTTCTGAAAGGCCGGGCGAACAAGATCCTTGCGGATGTTGCGATGAGGGAGGAAAACTACGCCAAGGCCGTTGATCTGTATGGAGAAGCCCTCGACGCGGCGCAGGCGGATCTGCGTTTCTACGTCAGGGCCTCACTGGCGCTCGCCCATTCGAAACTTAAACGCTTCGGCAAGGCCCGGGAATCCGTCAAGGATGCGGAAGGGTTTGTGGCTATCGTTCCGCCGCAGTTTCAGGCGGCCGCCCGCGGCAGCCTGCTGCGCATCCGCGGATCGGTGGCGCTCCAGGAGGGCAAGGCCGACGAGGCCGAACGACTCTATGAGGATGCGCTGAAGACCCAGGGAGTCGACGCAAATGCGGCCTACGACAAGTTCTGGATACTTGAAGGCCTTGGTCGGGCAAGGCTTGCCAAAGGCGACGCCGCGGGAGCGCTTGGCACATACATGGAGGCCGTTGACGTCTCCGAACAGGTTCGCGGCCTGTTTCGGAGCGAGGAAGTCAAATCCGCCCTGTTCGGCGAAATGCAGGACGTATTCAGTGAAGCCGTGCGACTCCTCGTCGAGTCCGGCAAGATTGATACCGCCTGGGAGATCAACGAGAAAGGCCGCTCCCGGGCACTGCTTGACATGATACGTAACCGGGTGGCCCTTGCCGAAGGCAGCGCAGTCTTCGCCGAAGCATCCAACAAGACATTCAAAATCGGGGACCTCGTTTCCCGCATCAAGCCCGGAGAAGTGGTGCTGAGTTATCGCGTCCTTGACGGTCGCACCTACGCGTGGGCGACCAGAACGACCGGGACAACCGTCGCCACCATAGACATGACACGGAAGAACCTCAGCCGTCGAGTCGAGGCGTTCCGTGATGCCGTGATTGAGGACAAACCCGACGCAAAATCCTTGGGCGCCGCGTTGCACGACCTTCTTGTCAAACCGGCCAATGTCGCAGCAGGGGAATCCCTGACCATCATTCCGCATGACGTGCTGCATTACCTCCCCTACCAGGCCATGTGGACCGGGGACGCCTACCTGCTGCAAAAAGCCCAAATCTCCTACGCACCGTCGGCGAACGCGCTGGTCCAACTGCTCGACCGCAAGCCGTCTGCGACGGGCAGGTTTTTTGCGCTTGGAAATCCCGATCTGGGCGATCCCTCGCGGGCGCTCCCCGGCGCGCAAAAGGAAGTCGAGGCCTTGATGACCTTGTTTCCGGATGCCGAGACCTACTTCGGAACCCAGGCCACCCGACAGCGGTTTTTTGACGGTGCCGCGACCGCCCGTTTGGTTCACGTCGCATCGCACGGCTCTGTGGACCCTGTCGACCCCCTTTACTCGAAACTGTACCTGGCCAAGGAAGCAAATCACGCGGGCACAGTCGATGCGAGGGAAATTTACGGATTGAAGCTGGGTGGAACGGAACTTGTTGTGCTGAGCGCCTGCGAAACCGGACTGGGCAATGTCTCGCGGGGAGACGAGGTGTGGGGATTCACGCGCTCCTTCCTGAGCGCGGGAGCGCCGGCATTGCTGGTTTCCCTTTGGGAGGTCTCGGATGAAGCTACTGAAATGCTGATGAAGCGTTTTTACGGCGACCTGACCAAAGGCATCGGCCGGCGCGAAGCGCTGCGCAACGCGAGTCTGGCCGTATTGTCCGATGCACGATTTTCGTCACCGGTCTATTGGTCCGCGTTCAATCTCGTCGGCGATATGCGCTGAACAGGGAACTGCTAAGACACTCCGGCAGAAGCCGGGTCGCTCATATCCAGAAACTGCAGTCTCGCGAGGTGGGCATACAAACCGTCCTCGCGCATGAGCGAATCGTGGGTGCCCACGGCATGCACGGCACCCCGGTCCATGACCACGATGCG
>CAIUKQ010000220.1 GCA_903899705.1 uncultured beta proteobacterium | reverse complement strand
TGGTCTACCGTGATTGCTGGAGTCGTGATTCCGATAAGGGACCAACAGAGGTGTCATTTTCTTCACAATTCAACCATCCCGTTTTCGTACCCTAATTTGACAACGCAATCGGGAACTTGTTCAGTGTTTGCTTATCTATCTGGGACGCTGAATTATTTTTGGGATATATTGGGATGCCAAGAAACCTGTTGAGATTTTGGATGTGTCCAATAGGTCTTGGTGCATAGTCTCGTTACCAGACAGGAGGATGGATAGATGGTCCGCTCCGCCAAGAAATGGCCTTCAGGAAGACAACTTCCCAAAGCGCCAACCGGCATTCAGGGTCTCGATGAAATTACACACGGTGGATTGCCCAGAGGTCGGCCGACGCTGGTTTGCGGCGGCGCAGGCTGTGGCAAGACCTTGCTGGCTATGGAGTTTTTGGTGCGCGGCGCGATCCAGTTCAACGAACCGGGCGTCTTCTTAGCATTCGAGGAAAACACCCAGGATCTGACCAGTAACGTCTCCTCACTCGGATTTGATTTGGAAGACCTTGTCAGGCGGAAGAAACTGGTAATCGATTACGTCTACATCGAGCGCAGCGAAATCGAAGAAACCGGCGAATACGATTTGGAAGGGTTGTTCATCCGTCTGGGTCACGCCATAGACTCCATTGGTGCCAAGCGCGTGGTACTCGACACTGTCGAATCGCTCTTCTCCGGCTTACCCAACCCACTCATTCTGCGTGCTGAACTGCGCCGCCTGTTTCGTTGGCTCAAGAACAAGGGCGTGACCGCCATCATCACCGGCGAACGGGGAGATGAAACCTTGACGCGCCAAGGCCTGGAAGAGTACGTATCCGATTGCGTGATCGTGCTTGATCATCGGATCAGCGAACAAGTCTCCTCAAGGCGACTGCGGGTGGTGAAGTATCGCGGCTCGACCCACGGCACCAACGAGTATCCCTTTCTGATCGACGACACCGGCTTTTCGGTAGTGGCCGTTACTTCGCTCGGTCTGAAACAAGAAGCCTCGAAAAAGCGCGTGCCGACCGGCGTGGCGCGTCTGGACGCGATGCTGGGCGGCGCCGGCTATTATCTGGGCAGCAGCGTGCTGGTCTCCGGGACGGCGGGTACGGGCAAGTCCAGTCTGGCAGCACACTTTGTTGATGAGGCCTGTCGTCGCGGTGAGCGCGCCATTTATTTTGCCTTCGAAGAATCGCCGAACCAGATAATGCGCAACATGAGTTCCATCGGCATCAATCTGCAACAGTGGGTGCGGAAAAATCTGCTGCATTTTCAGGCAACCCGTCCCACCTTTTATGGACTGGAAATGCATCTGGCCGCGATGCACAAAGCCGTCACCGCCTTCAAGCCTCATGTCGTGATTATCGACCCCATCAACAGCTTTGTCATCGGCGGCAATGAAGTTGATGTCAGGGCGATGTTGATGCGACTGGTGGATTTTATGAAGATGAATCAAGTCACCTGTTTATTTACGAATTTGACGTCGGGCGGCGCGTCTGGGAATGCCGATTTGGCCGTTTCATCCCTGATTGATACATGGCTGCAACTACGCGACATGGAGATCGGCGGTGAGCGCAATCGCGGCATTTCCGTGCTGAAATCACGCGGCATGGCGCACTCCAACCAGATCCGAGAGTTTCTGCTGACAGACCGGGGAGTTGACTTGCGCGATGTATACGTCGGCCCGGAGGGCGTCCTGACCGGCTCGGCTCGGCTCGCCCAGGAGGCAAGGGAAACGGCTGTGCAGACAGCGCACGAGCAGGACGTTGAACGCAAAAGAATTGAACTGGAAGGCAAACGCAGGGCTCTGGAAGCGCAGATTGCCGCCATGCGCGCCGATCTTGACGCCCAAGAAGCTGATGCCTTGTCGCGACTTGAGCAGGAACAAGGGCGCGGCCGGCAACTGTCGAATGAACGGCTGAGTATGGGGGTGAGTCGCAAAGCGGATGTTGCCGGTACGACAACCGGGCAGAGAAGGAAAACGAAATGAACGCGAAAACGACAGCGGCGAAAGGATCGCCACCCAAAGTCAAACCCGCTGCTTCCGCCAAACAGTCAGATGCCTTTGTCTTGCGCCTGTATGTCGCCGGGCAAACCCCAAAATCCCTGCTGGCTTTTTCTAATTTGAAGAAACTCTGTGAAGATCATCTGGCTGGTCGTTATCAAATTGAAGTGATCGACCTGTTGGTCGATCCGCAACTCGCGCGCGGCGACCAGATCCTGGCTATTCCAACGCTGGTGCGCAAACTGCCCGAGCCAGTGCGAAAGATCATCGGCGATCTCTCCAATACCGAGCGCGTACTGATCGGCCTGGATCTGCTGGAACAAAAATAGGGGACGGCCATGTCCAAAAAAAAGATCGATGAGTCGACAGCCGCGCATGAGAAAGCGATCGACGAGTCGACAGCAGCGTATGAGAAAGCGATCCATGACTTGACGGAAGGACGCTATATCTTGCGCCTATACGTGGCAGGGACGACGACACATGCCTTGCGCGCCATAAGCAATATCAAGAGGATTTGCGAGGAACATCTGCAGGGGCGCTATGAATTGCAGGTCGTTGACTTGTATCAACAGCCACAACTGGCTCAAGGCGAGCAGATCATCGCCGCGCCAACTCTCATCAAACGATTGCCGCTGCCATTGCGCCGCATCATCGGCGATATGTCGAACGAAGAGCGCATTCTGGTAGGTCTGGATCTGCGCAAGAAGACCTGATGCCAAGAAGACTCCCAACCCAAGATCAGTTCCTCGCCGAAAACGAAGACCTGCGCGCCCGGCTCGAAGAAGCCGAGGATACCCTGCGGGCCATCCGCAGTGGAGAAGTGGACGCGTTGGTAGTCTCAGGTGCGGGAGGCGATCAGATATTTACGCTCCAGGGGGTGGATCGCGTCTATCGCCTTCTGATTGAGGATATGAGAGATGGCGCCCTCATTCTGGCCGAGGATGGGATGATTTTGTACTGCAACCGCCACCTTGCCGAGATCCTCAAGGTTCCGCTCGAAGACGTGATCAGCTCTTCAATCTTTACCTGGATTGCGCCTCAAAACAAAAGTGGGTTTCGTGAACTCATGCGGAGTTGCAATGATGGAAAAAATAGCGCCGAACTGGTCTTAGTGGCCAGTGATGGCGTACAGGTGCCAGCTTATCTCTCTGCAAACAAGCGGAGTATGGCCAATATGCCCGACCAGATCTTCCTGGTGGTTTCGGACATTACCGAACGCAAGATGGCTGAGGAAGTCACGAAAAAAGCCGCCCAATACGCCCGAAGTCTAATCGAAGCGAGCCTTGACCCATTGGTGACGATCAACGCCGAGGGCAAGATCACCGATGTCAATACGGCGACGGAACAGGTGACGGGCGTCAGCCGAGACAGCTTGATGGGCAGTGACTTCGCCAACTACTTCACCGAGCCGGAGAAAGCCCGCGTCGGGTATCAACAGGCCTTCTCGCAAGGCTCTGTCACGGACTATCCGCTGGCGATTCGCCACGCCTCCGGAAAGGTCACAGACGTACTCTACAACGCCACCGTTTACCGTGACGCCCAAGGCAATGTACTTGGGGTGTTCGCCGCGGCGAGAGACATCACCGAACGCAAGAAGGCTGAGGAAGTCACGAAAGAAGCCGCTCAATACGCCCGCAGTCTAATCGAAGCGAGCCTTGACCCACTGGTGACGATCAACGTCGAGGGCAAGATCACTGATGTCAATACGGCCATGGAGAAAGTCACTGGGAACAGCCGGAACAACCTGATCGGCAGCCAGTTCGCTGAGCACTTCACCGATCCGGGAAAAGCCCAGGAAGGGTATCGACTGGTCTTCTCGCAGGGGTTTGTAATCGACTATGAATTGTCAATCACCAATATCTCTCGGGAGGTCACCGAGGTAATCTTCAATGGCAGTCTATATCGCGACATTCATGGCAACGTGCTGGGTGTGTTCGCCGCTGCGCGAGACATCACCATACGCAACCAGATAGAGAAGGAGCTGAGGCAATCCAAGAAAGCCGCCGAAGCCGCAAATGTCGCCAAAAGCGTGTTTCTTGCCAACATGAGCCACGAGCTACGCACCCCGATGAATGGCGTCATGGGCATGATCGACCTGGTGTTGATGCGCGCCACTGATCCCAAGCAGATCGACTGGCTCAAAAAGAGCAAGGATTCCGCCAAATATCTACTCGAGGTCATCAACGACATTCTCGACCTCTCGAAGATCGAAGCGGATCGAATGACGCTGGAACAGAAGGACTTCTCTCTTTCGCAGACGATTGACAGCGTGATAAGCATGCAGGGCAGTGGGGTCGCTGTTAAAGGACTGAGTCTCTCCCGCGAAATCGACCCGACCCTGCCCGATGTGTTGAGGGGCGACGCCCTGCGTGTGAAGCAGATACTGATCAATTTCACCGGCAACGCCATCAAGTTCTCCGAGCGGGGAAAAATCACGGTGCGCGCCAAAGCCTTGGAGAAAGAGAACACCAGCGTGTTGCTGCGTATCGAAGTCACCGATCAGGGCATCGGCATCAGTCCTGAAGATCAGAAACGGCTGTTCCATGCCTTCACGCAGGTGGATGACTCGATGACCCGCAAGTGGGGCGGTACGGGGCTGGGTCTGATCATTTCCAAACGCATGGCGCTTCTGATGGGCGGCGATGCCGGAGTCGAGAGTGCGGTGGGCGTGGGCAGCACCTTCTGGTTTACCGCAAGGCTGGCCATTAAGGAGGTGCCAGCGGTTGCGGCGGAACATGCAATGATCAGTTCTGACGCCACGACACTCAAGGAACGCTATTTTGCTCATCGCATTCTGGTGGTCGATGACGAGCCGATCAACCGGGAAGTGGTCCAGATGCAGTTGGATGCTCTCGATTTTATCGTCGATACCGCAGAAGACGGTGCCGAAGCCGTCGCCAAGGCAAGTGCGGGACTCTATGCGGCCATCTTCATGGACATGCAAATGCCAAAACTGAACGGATTGGACGCGACACGCCAGATACGTCAGATTCCCGAATACAAACATGTTCCCATCATCGCCATGACCGCCAACGTCTTTGACGAGGACAAGGCGCAGTGCCTCGCTGCTGGAATGGATGGCTTTTTGAGCAAGCCCTTCACCCCCGACGAACTGTTTGGGACGTTGCTGCGTTCGCTAGAGTGAGGCGATTTCTAGCGGCAGGTTTCCGGGTCTGCGGCGGCCATTGATCATGACAAAAGTCATCGGTCGACTCCCAGACTGAAGCCGTCCCTCGGCGGTGCCTTCCCCAATTTCCGCTGTTGGCCGAATCCGGACAATTGGCAACTGAATCAGCCCACAAAATTTCGTTCACGCAATTCCTCGCACGCCCCAGCTAGACCAGGTATCAATGACCCAGCAGTAATCCCATATGCCGGAACTCTCGAACCACCACTTCTCGTCGTACAGTGATTGTGCCGGGGTTTTAGCAATTGCTATCGAAGGCATCAGAATTGGGCAGGAATAGTCGAGCAGGGCTGTTGGCAGTGCACCTGATTCAATATATGAAGCCGACAGATACGGCGCACCTAAAGGACAGAAATTAAGACCATTCACGTTCCTAGGATCGACGCGCGTTGCTGGGTCGCCATCGCGATGGCCAGCGTTTTGGAATCAATACCGGTGACATTTTTGCGTTCAGGAGTGGACTGGGAATCCCGGGTGGCATTCCAATTCCGGCTGCGGTCGTTGCCGTTGCCTTCCTTCTCGAGCGCCGCGACGAGATTAAGCACGAAGCCTGGTCCTGGCTGGTCATCATCCCGATCCGTACCGGCGCAACCAACAGCGCAGACTACGTGTGCGGACGCCGCTTTGTTAACGTTGACCGCATCCTGTTCTCCATGGTGCTCGTGGTTTGTATCGCCATCATGGCGGTGCTGCTGTTGTCAGGAAAAGGCGGGCTAACCCAGACGATCTACTTCTACTGGCTGACGCTTTGTGTGGCGCGGACGGCAGGGACAGCGATTGCCGATGTGCTGGCGGAAAACGAGACGTTGGACGTTGGCCTGCCCTTGAGTACAACGATTACCGGCATTGTTTTTGTCGGGGTTTTGGTACTGTGGAAGTCTTGTCCGCGAAGCGAGAGTCAAAGCAACCGCTCTGCGGCCGACACTATCGGTCACGTTGGCAAGGATGAAGTTTCAATCAGCCGCTGAACCACCTCGTAGAAGCCATCCATCGCCTCGGCTTTTAATATCAACTCGCGCACGCCTGCCCCTTGGGCCTGGTTCCGCAATTCCTCGTCGATGTAGCCCGAGGCTATCGCAACAGGCAAATCCGCCCGGATTGCGCGAATTTGGCGCGCAACATCCAGCCCGGTCATTTCCGGCATGTTGTAATCACTGATGACAAGATCGAATCGCATTGGCTCCGCGCGAACGGCGGCAAGGGCCTCTTCCTGGCTGGAGAAGCCCGACACCCTTAGGCCGTGCCGCCCCAGCAGCATTTTTACCATGGTAACCAGTGCCGGGTCATCGTCCAGATACAGAACATGGTGGCCCGCTGGCGCATCTGTAGCTGGGTAGCCCTTCTCAGGCATCGCCACGTTTGCCTTTGCAGTTGTTACTGGCAGGTAAACCGTGAAGCTCGTGCCCTTGCCGGGCTGGCTGTCTACAAGAATCCGTCCACCATGCCCCTCCACTATGCCGTGAACCACCGACAGCCCCAATCCGGTGCCCTCATTGACGGGCTTTGTTGTGAAAAAGGGTTCGTAAATCCGCGCCAGGGTGCCTTCATCCATTCCGGGGCCGGTATCCTGAACGAGCAGGCGCACCGCGCGCCCGGATTGGTTCTCAAGGATCGCTTTCAGACCCGGGTGGTCTGCGCTCAGTTGTTCGTCAAGCACGACCGTGTCCAGGCGGATATCGATACGGCCGTAGGCACTTCCGATGGCATGCATGGCATTGGTTGCCAGGTTGATGATTACCTGCTGGATCTGAGTGGCATTGGCAAGAACCGCGGGCACATCGACAGCGCATTGAACCTGGAGGCTTATGCGCGCTGGAAGCGTCGTACGCAGCAGCTTCGCCGACTCTTCGACGATGGCATTCAATACCAGCGGTTCGCGCTCGACCGATTGCCTGCGACTGAAGGACAGGATCTGCTGAACCAAATTGCGCCCGCGCCGGCTCGCTTGGGCAATTTCTTCAATAATCCCGGTCAACCGTGCGTTCCCTTTCGAGTCCTGGAGCGCCAGTTCGGTGTTTCCCAGGATTATGGCAATGATGTTATTGAAATCGTGCGCAATGCCTCCGGCAAGCGTTCCAATCGCCTGCATCTTTTGCGAATCACGCAGTTTAGCTTCCATGTCAGAGCGGGCAGCTTCGGCATGCTTGCGGGCAGTAATGTCTATCCCGGTGCCACGGCAGCCAATCACATTGCCGGCAGCGGCGCGCATCGGGATCATGTGCACTTGCTGCCAGAATATTGTTCCCGATTTGGTCACAGATCGGTGTTCCAGGAATCGAACAGAGCCGTCCTTCGATCGATTCGCGGCAATCCAGGCGGTTACTGCAGCCTGTTCGCCTGGCGGCATGAATTCGGCCGGGGTGTGGCCAATCATTTCTACCGGCGCGTAGCCAAAAAGCGCCTCTGACCGGCCGGATACAAACGTATACCGGTATTCCTGGTCAGTCTCCCAGGTGTATCCGCCCGCAGCTTCAGCAATTTCCCGGAACCGGGCCTCGCTCGCCTGCAATTCCTTCTCCGCCGCCCTGCGTGAGCTGACGTCCTGCACAATCGTTTCGAGGGCGAGTTCACCCTGAAACGTGATCAGAGCACTCTGGGCTTCACCATCCACTCTTGATCCGTCTTTCCGAAGGAGTTTTAGATTGGTAACGCGTAAATCCTCACCTTGCTCATAAATTTGCCGGCTTCGTTCCCGAACCGTTTCAAGATCTTCCGGGGCGATCACTCCGGAAATTTAATTGCCTACCAATTCGTTCGGGGATGCCGCCCCCACCATCTTGGCTGCGGCATCATTGGCGAAAAGGAGCATCCCATCGCGATGAACGACAATTGCGACGGGTGACCTTTCTATGAGTGCGCGATGACGCCCCTCGCTGTTCAACAGATCGAGTTCCGCCATCCTGCGCCGAGATCTTTGTATCAACAGGGCGACTACAAGAATGAGCAGCGAAAGGATTGTGAGAGTCGCGAAGATGGCATATTCGCGGTACTCGTCCCACATTGACTTCGGGCGATTGATAAACCGGGTGTCTGCAGGCAATGCGCCGGCATTGCCCCCGAATCGGGAGATGACCTGCCAGTCAAAAATCGGAATCGGGCGGCTGGGCAGCGATGCGATCGGCTCGGACTGGCGCAGGCCGCGCAGATTGTCCAACGTTGCATTGGCCAGATCTCGGGCGTCGATTTCAATCGAGGAGACCATTCCGCCGATCTCGCCGTGACCCAGAGATGTGTCATAAATGGGGAACACCGGCGCGTTGGCCACGCGAGCCGCCATCGTGCTCGTATCGACAGTGGACATCGGCTTGCCATCTTCATCCTGTACGTAACCCAGCGAAATAATGATGGTGTTTTCCGGACTTTTCGCCAGGCGGGCAAGCGCCTCACGAAACGATAATGCGGTGGTATCTTCTAGTTCCAGCAACCCTTCCCATGGAGCCAGTTCCTCTCTCAACCCCTTCAGGTTAAATAGCTCGGCTCCCTTGCTGTCGGTCAGCGCGATCAAACGACGCGTTTTGGGAAATAACTCCAGTGCCCTCGTGATCATGCCCTGGTAATCATATTTCGGCGTTTGCAGGGTCAGGTGTCGGCCGGTCTCCGCGAATCTGGCCGGCGCTTGTGCGAAAACTGACATCACCGGTTTTTTCGGTGCGATTGCGCTGCCAGCGTCCATAATGAACTCAAGCGCGGGTGCATTAATCGCAATCAACAAGTCGATGGGAGCATTGGCGTACTTGAGCACCAAGACCTCACCCAACCGGCGACGGATTTCCGGATTACCGGTGTTGACGAAATCGAGGTATTCGATATGCAAATTGAGGCGGGGAAGGCCCCCTTTAATCAATTGCTCGTGCAGGCTTTTGATATAAAGATCAATGCCTGGTCTGCCCGGACCGGTGGATACGAGCATGACCACGTGATTTTTTAATTCTTCAGGCGAGTTTCTTACACCCGGTTCGGCGGCACAGGCATATGCAATCCCCAGCCAGCAGAGAATCAGTGTAGTCAGTCGGCGCACGATTGCCTAAGGAGCCTGAAAATTTGAGCGGGAACCACATCCCCATAAAACGCAGGGTAGATCGTCATTGTAATTCCTTTGCAAGTCCTTCGAGGGCGCGATGAAGGCCGGGAAACCCCATCTCATTCATTGATTGAGGCGTATTCGGCACCGGCGGCACGGCGATTGCCGAAGTTTTGGCGGAAGACGAAACTCTGAATGTCGGCCTGCTTCTGAGTACCACTTTCACCGCCATCGTCTTTGCGGGTGTGCTGGTCCTGTGGAGATCACGTCCGCGAAGCGATCCCCTCAACTGACCGTGTTGGCGAACAGTTTGTCATAGGCGGCCAGCAGCGTCTGGTTTGACCTACGGACCCCTCGATAGGACAGTTGTCGTACCCTTGGCTGATCGATGTGAAAGGCTTGGTTATGGAAACCGTTACGCTGTCGCCAAAGTTTCAGGTAATTATTCCCAAGGCCGCGCGTGAGTCTCTCAAGCTCGTTGCCGGGCAAAAGGTTGGGGTTATTGCTTATGACAATCGCATTGAACTGATCCCAGTTCGTTCAATGAAAAATATGAAGGGATTTCTCAAACGAATCGATACCGGTGTGCCGCGAGAGGATGACCGCTTGTGAATGTCGTGGACTCTTCCGGCTGGCTTGACTACTTTGCCGATACCCCCAATGCCGATTCCATCACTTGAAGCAAGGAGTTCCGCACTTGAGTTTCGGGAGCGTCGCAGAGCGCGGCCAAAGTGGGTTCGAGCGCGCTCTTCAAATCTCAAGCAGGCACAGGTTCGGAACGCATGCCACGGTCAGTACTTGAACCCAACCACCTTCCCCTTATCGGGCCCTGCGCCAGCGATGCAGACCGGCGAACGATAAAGCGGCGCGAGGAATGCCGTGCCCGGCATTTCGGCGCGGATTTTGTCGAACATCGGCTCAAGGCCAAGGTCAATCCAGGTCGGCGGTGCCGCGTCGTGGTGGGCGGGAAGGTACAGCTTCGGTTTGAACAACTCGATGAACGGCCACGTATAGCTGATCTGCGTGTCGGCCACCGCGTGCACCTGGTAGGCAACGACAAGACATCCACCGGCCCGAGTTTTTCGGCGAGGGCGCGCACGCCCGGCGTGATGGGTCCGGAACTGCCGATGAGCACGGCCTTGAAGCCCGAAGGAAGCACAAATGCAAATGCGAGTGTGCCCTCGGTGATCACCTTCGGATCGAAGGTGCCCAGCGCCTGCACCCGGGCCAGTTCCTTGGTTTCCTCTTCCGTGAATGCCGGGGAATCGTTCTTGTACAGGCTGCTGTATATCCCGATGAGGCCGGCCTGGATAGTCGAATGCTGAGCCAGTGCGACCTCAATGGTGGCGTCACCGAATTTCAGGCTTTCGCCGCCCCTGGCCACGACGAGTTGCTGTTCGGGCGCGCCAAGTTTTCTGGCGGTATCGATGGTGATCGGCGCTCCCACCACACGGGCGCCGGTTTGCCGTGCCACCGGGCCAATGTCCGCAATGTGGTCGAAATGGGCGTGTGAGACAAAAATGCCTTCGGCCTTCTTCACATCCTTGGCGGCAACGCCGATATTGTGGCTACGTGGGGTGCGGTCGAAATAGGCGTCAAACAGATAGACCTTGCCCTTGTAAGCAAACTCGAAATTGGCGTTGCCGAGCCAGCGGACGACGACTATGTCGGATTCCGATGGCGGCATCGGCCCACCTGTCACGGCAGCTACCTGGCTGCTGCAGGCCTGCGGAAGTTCTGCTGCAAACGCAGTCCCGGTGAACGTCAGCAGTAAGCCCACGAGCCCCAACAAAATTAATCTCTCCATGTGTCTCCCCTAGATGTGGCAACGAGAAGGAATGCTAACGCATCGTGCGGCGAAGCGAATGGTGCGCGAAGGTGAAAGCCTGGCTCGCGCACCCGGGGCCATCCGGGCGTTTCCCCTATTGACCATCCATCTGGTGGCTGGGGGTGAACTTCATGATTGTGCTTGCCATACTTCTGCTCATTATTGAAATCGTTCAACTGATTCATTGAGAGCGAACCGGGCCTTAGACAGCACGTTTGTTGAGGCCTGGACCGTTTCGATAAAAAGAATCATCAGTCGTCCGGTTATTTCTGCGTGACATGGAACCCATGCAACGCCCAGTTTGTAAAAAGTTGTATCTGTTCACGAACAGGTTCGCTTATTGGGGTCGTTGATGAGAGTATCCGCACCTTGTTAACAAAACTTAACATATAAAGTTTAATTCGAAAACACTGAGTAGCTGCTGCCCCACCCATCTGTGATGACTCGTTTGGCGTAGGGCAGTTTTTTCATAAGACAAAATAAAAGGCATATGTGAATCAAACCTTGATGGCATCCGCGATTGCAGGATTGTTTCTGGTTGGCGGCTTGACGGCGTGCGGCGGCGGCAGTAGCAGCGGCAGCGCAGCGGCACCCGGTGCGGCATCTGTTACGGGCGTGGCGGCCAGCGGCGCGCCTATCGTCGACGGCCTCGTTACCCTGACCTGCGGCGGAGCAGGCGAAGCCGCAAAAACAGTTGCCCCCAACGCCTCCACGGGTGCCTTCACATTTACACTCGACAATTGCAGCGCACCCTATGTCCTTTCGATTGCCGGCACAATTGGTGACTCACAAGGCACGCTCGTTTCCGTTCTGGCAGCAGCGCCAGCCGCGGGCGTAACAACGACAGCCAATATCACCCCGATCACTAACGCGATAGCCGCAACACTTGCAAGCACTGGCGATCCGCTGGACCTGATTGCAAATATTTCCACTGAAAAGGCGGGGCTAACCGCGGTGCTGATATCCGCCCGCAGGGACGCACTTGCCGCTGCGCTGGCCGATACCTTGGTCGCCGCAGGGCTTCCAGCCACATTCGATCTTATTGGCGGCACATTCAGCGCCGACAGAACCGGCATGGATAAATTGCTGGACAACATCAAAGTCCAGGTCACACCCGCCGGTGTGACGCTGACCAACGTCGCTGGCACCAAGTCGGATGACATGGGTAATACGCCTGGTACCGCCCCGACGGCAGACCTGTCGGCCGGTGGCTTTACCTTCACAAAGAACACCACGGTCGCGCAGGCAACTGCGGCAAAGATGTCTGCGACACTGGATGACTCCAGCATCGGCGATTCGATCCGGGATCTGATCAATGCCTGTTTTGCCCAGCCCAAGGCCACACGTGGTTCATTTGCCGCGAACAACCTCTCTGCAGCCTGCCAGGCAATGCCCATTGCGACGGATTATCTGAACGATGGAAAGAACCGAATATCGGAGTTCGATCCGCTATTGACCAACGCGAACTACGACGGTGCGGTTTTCGGAAAGCCTGAAGTCATCCGCTTCTACAGCAGCACTGCCGCCGATACCCGCGCTTTGATCAAATTTTCGTTGGTGCGCGCCGACGGATTGAGCGAGTCCTACAACATTGTGGGTGAGCGCTCTACTGCGAACACCGCCGGGGTCAAATCCCTGCGTGGCAATCAGCGCCTGTTCAAGGTGGTCGTGAACGGATTTGTCAATAAACGCACACAGATTGCCAACAAGGGGACGATAGCGCCCGCAGGAACCTACTACTCCACGGGTATCCAGTTTTACGTTGGAATGCAAGAAGGTGGCGCTGGCGGAACGGCTGGTACTTCGAATACCGGACGTGCGGTGGGATTCGTCAAGGTTACCGGTCCCGGACTTCCTGCTGCGGGCCTGTTCCTGCGTCCCACGCTTGCAGGTTGCGATTCCTCCTACGCCATCGCGGTCTCGGCCACGAGCACGCCGCCACGGTGTACGAGCCTTTTCCGTGCGGCCAGCCGTGCTGTAACCACTACGGACACCGACAATTTTGCCGCGCTATTCGGTAATGCCACACGGCCGGATTTTGCCGCCGCACAAGTGAGCGATGCCACCATCAGTGCCATTCAGCCGTTCACCAGCTACAAATTCGAGTTGTTCAATACCAGCAGCGTGTTGGTGGCAACGTATTACGAGCGTCTGCGCAGCCGGCCTGCGACCATGGGCACCATCGCGGGTAAGGACGGAGAAGTCGACAAGTTGCGCTGGAATACACTCAGCACCGATACCGTGGCTTTGATCAACACACCGGCGGGGACGGCATTTTCGGGCGGAAATCCTTCGTCGCTGACAGTAAAGTGGAAAAACGAAGCTAACACGGCTCCGACGTTCAGTGTTCAAGTGCAGTCCAATCCGACCGGTAATACCCTCTTCCAGGATCTGGTCAACGTGGCCTTCACTGCGGGTTCTACCGTGCTCACCAATACGGGACAGGGTTGGCCGAACATGGGTAGCGTCATTTCCACCAGTGGTGCCGCCTTCAACCTCGTGCAACTCATTTCGCGCAATCAATTTGATACAAAGCTGTACGCGGATTGGATTTATTAATCCCGCAGGGCATTCAAGAGCCCGGGCTTGCCCGGGCTTTTTTGGGGGGTTCGCTAGGGAAACGATGATCAAGTCGGTTATCAATTCCCTGCCAATCAGCGTTTCCCTCTGAAATGGGGGAGTTACGAGGGGGCGTAGGCCGAATGGTACTTACTTAATCTTTTTCGGGTGTCCATGTTTGCGGACATGCTCTGTAATTGTGGCGC
>CAIUKQ010000219.1 GCA_903899705.1 uncultured beta proteobacterium | reverse complement strand
GTGGCAGAACGATTTCACGCTGGCGCCGCAACAGATTGTCACCGCCGCCGTGGAGCGGCAGGCGTTGCGTGTGCAGAGCACCACGACTTACCCGGTGACCGGGCGCGACGTGCGCACCGAAAGGCTGGCCTACAACGGCAGGCAGGGCGCCAACCAGTTCCAGCTGGGCATGCGAAATGACCAGTATTCGGACTTCGGCAAGGCAAGGTCATGGCTCGGGGGGTATGGCTACGACATCAATTCGGACTGGAAGGTGACGGCCATGCGTTCCACGGCATTCACGGCGCCGACCTTCAATCAGTTGTTCTTTCCCGGTTTTGGCAATCCGAACGTCAAGCCCGAGCGCAGTACCAGCAATGAACTGGGGTTACAGTATGCGGTTGGCGCGAACCTGCTTCGCATTGCGACCTACAGAACAAGGTACCGTGATCTGATCGATGCGCCGGCGCCAACGTTCACGGCGCAGAATGTGTCCAGTGCACGCGTGGAAGGGACGGAATTGAGCTACACCGGGCAATTCAGCAACTGGGACATGCGCGCGAGCCTGACTGTGCAGGATCCGATCAATTCTGTCACCGGCGCGCAGTTGCGCCGCAGGGGCACCACCTTCGGCAACCTGTTTTTGAATACCAACTATGCCGGATGGCGCCTTGGATCGGAATACATCATGTCCGGCACCCGGCCGGATAACCAGATTGTCACCGGCGCTGCTCTGGATCTGGGCAGTTACAAGCTGGTGAACCTGACGGCCCGCCACGAACTGGGGCAGCATGCGTTTATTGCAGCTCGCCTGGACAATGTTTTCGATGAAAAATACCAGCTGGCACAGGGCTTCAACACTCCCGGGCGAGGCCTGTTTGTGACGCTGGGCTGGCAACAGTAGCGACGCATGCGCCGTGCGCTGACCATCTGGTTGTGTCTCGCGGTCGCCGCGCTGGTTGTCTTCATGCTGGCGCTGGCGAGCGGCAGCACCTGGCTCGAGCCGGTGCAGCTCGGGGAGGCACTGTTCGGCCCTGCCGGAGGCATGGCGCATGAAATCGTCATCGGCCTTCGTCTGCCGCGCGCGCTGGCGGCCTTCGCCACCGGTGGCCTGCTTGCGCTGGCGGGCGCCCTGATGCAGATCCTGCTTCGCAATCCGCTGGCTGATCCCTATGTGCTCGGACTGTCCGGCGGTGCCGCCGTCGGCGCGCTGGGCGCAATGCTGGCGGGTCTGGGCGTCTTTGCTATCAACCTCAGTGCAGCGGCCGGCGCGCTGGTGTCCATCGTTCTCCTGTTTGCCTTGGTCAGGCGCGACTTTTCAAGGCAGCAGATGCTGGGCGCCATGGATGCTTCACCGCGGCTGTTGCTGACCGGGGTGATGCTGGCCTCCGGCTGGGGCGCCATCATCACCATGATGTTTGCGCTGGCGCCGGAAGCCAAGCTGCGCGGCATGCTGTTCTGGCTGATGGGCGACCTGAATGGTGCGGAATCCTGGGCGCCGGCCATGGTTGCGCTGGCGGTTGCGGTTGCGGTGGTCTATCCAATGGCGCGCGAACTCAATGTGCTGTTGCGCGGGGAAACGGTTGCGCGCGCCCTTGGGGTGAGGGTCTCGGGATTGCGATTTGCCGTTTATCTGGTGGCCTCGGTGTCGACGGCGCTGGCCGTCACCACCGCGGGAACCATCGGTTTCATAGGCCTGGTGGTGCCGCATGCGCTGCGATTGCTTGTCGGAAATGACCAACGCATTCTGCTGCCCGCGACAGCGCTGACGGGAGGGACGCTCCTGCTGCTGGCCGATACCGCTGCGCGCACCCTGGTTGCTCCGCAGCAGTTGCCGGTCGGTGTGATCACGGCGCTGATCGGAGTGCCGGCGTTCATGTTCCTCATGACACGGCGCGCGAGGACCCCATGAGCGGCTCCTTGCTCGAAGTGCGGGATCTCCGATTGGGCGTCGCCGGCCGCACGCTGGTCGACCAATTGTCATTCAGCGTTCATCCCGGAGAGGTATGGTGCCTGCTCGGACCCAACGGCTCGGGCAAGACAACGTTTCTGTTGTCAGCCATGGGCCTGCGGGACGTGCAGGGCGGCACGGTGGGCCTGCAGGGACGGTCGCTGTCCGCCTGGGATCCGCTTCAAGCAGGCAGAGTAAGGGGATTCCTGCCGCAGATCATCCATGACGCGTTTGGCGCGAGCGTCATCGAGTGCGTGATGATGGGGCGTCACCCGCATCTGGGTCGCTGGGAATGGGAGGGCGGGCCGGAGCGTGACATCGCATTGTCCATGCTTGCGCAGGTGGATCTCACAGGATTCGAGAATCGCGACGTGCTCACCCTTTCTGGCGGTGAGCGCCAGCGCGTGGCGCTGGCCGCCTTGTTCGCGCAGGACACGTCGCTCCTCTTGTTGGATGAACCGGTTTCGCATCTTGATCTTCACCATCAGATCATGGTGTTGTCGTATCTGGCGATGCTCGCCCGGGAGAAGGAAAGGGGCATTCTTTTTTCCATCCATGACCTCAATCTCGCGGCGCGATTTGCAAGCCACGCGGTCATTCTTGCTCCCGGCGGCAGGGTCAGCCTTGGCGCGATTGACAGGGTAATGACGGAAGATATTCTTTCAAATGCATTTGGACACCGGGTAACCCGCGTGGAGCACGCGGGCAGACCCCTTTTTATACCGGAGTGATCATGGCAACGAAAAAAAAGCAGGGCAAGCCGGTGACGGCCAAGAACCGCGGCGTGAAAGCCGTTGGTGATATCAACGGCCTTCACAAGTCGCGCATGAAGGAACTCAAGTCCACGGTGGACCAGAGAATGAATGCCGCTCAGCGGGATGCGGGCGTGCTTATCGTGCTCACCGGCGACGGCAAGGGGAAATCCAGTTCGGCCTTCGGCATGGCCGCACGCGCCCTGGGCCATGGCATGAAGGTTGGTGTGGTGCAGTTCATCAAGGGGAAGATCAAGACGGGCGAAGCAAAGTTCTTCAGTCGCTTTCCCGACGAGGTCGAATACCACGCCACCGGTGAAGGCTACACCTGGGTCACGCAGGATCGCGAGCGCGACATCGCCAAGGCAAGGGAAGGCTGGGAACACGCGCGGCGCATGCTCGGCGATCCGGCAGTCCGACTCATCGTGCTGGACGAACTGAACATCGTGCTGAAATACGGATACCTTGAAGTGGCGGAGGTGCTCGCGGCGCTGCGCGCGCGTCCGGCCAGGCAGCACGTGGTCATCACCGGCCGCGACGCGCCGCAGGAAATTATCGACGCGGGAGACACGGTCACGGAAGTGCGTCTCGTGAAGCATGCCTTCCAGCAGGGAATACGCGCGCAAAAGGGCGTAGAGCTTTGAAGCGACCGCAAGTCATTGGCGCCCCGGCCGGGTCGCTCGCCCGTTTGCTGTGTATCTTGTTGATTTTGTTGTCAAATAAAGCGATCGCAGAGATCCGGCTCGCCGATGACAGCGGGCGCACGGTGACGCTCGCACAGCCGGCACGACGCATCATCACCCTGGCGCCGCACATCGTGGAGTTGCTCTACGCAGCGGGCGCAGGCGACCGAATCGTTGGCGCCGTTGAATACAGCTATTTTCCGGAAGCGGCCAAAAGCATTCCGCGCATTGGCGACAGCGCGCAACTGGACCTTGAGCGCATCGTTGCAATGAAGCCGGACCTCATCATCGTGTGGCAGCACGGCAATGCGCAACGCCAGCTGGACCGCCTGTTGTCCCTGGGTGTTCCGGTCTATTACAACGAGCCGCGCAGCCTTGACGACATCGCGCGCTCCATCGAGCAGTTCGGCAAGCTGGCGGGTAGCGACGCGGTCGCGCAGCCCGCGGCGCGCGATTTCCTCCGGCGGGAAGGGGAACTACGGGCGCGATATTCGCGCCTCGCGCCGGTGAAGGTTTTCTATCAGATCTGGGACAAGCCCCTGATGACGGTAAATGGCGAGCACATCATCAGCGACATGATGCGGCTGTGCGGCGGGGAGAATGTGTTTGCCGGCCTGAAGCAGCTGGTTCCGGTGATCTCGACCGAAGCAGTGCTGGCTGCCGATCCGGAGGTCATCGGCGGGGCCGCGGCTGAAGCGAGCGCCAGCGGAAAATTCGACAACTGGAAGAAGTGGCCGCGCTTGCTGGCGGTGTCAAGGAAAAATCTTTTCGTCATCAACGGCGACCTCATCAGTCGTCATACGCCGCGCATGCTCGAAGGCGCGCGGATCATGTGCGAACAGATCGATGCGGCACGGTCACGCCGACCGGGAGTTCGCTGATGCGAATTCCGGGACGCGAAATCGGCGGGTGCGCGCAAATTGAGGGGTGCCCGTGAGCACGCCGCGCGGAACCCTGATGGTGCAGGGGACCACCTCGGACGCCGGCAAAAGCACGCTGGTTACCGGCCTGTGCCGCGTGCTGCATCGCCGCGGCGTCCGCGTGGCGCCGTTCAAGCCGCAGAACATGGCCCTGAACAGCGCGGTCAGCATTGACGGGGGCGAGATTGGCCGTGCGCAGGCGCTGCAGGCGCAGGCAGCGGGCATCGAACCGCACAGCGACATGAATCCCGTTCTGCTCAAGCCCAGCTCCGACACCGGCGCGCAGATCATCATTCACGGCAAGGTTTGCCATGACATGGACGCGCGCGCTTATCACGAGTACAAGCCGCGTGCGATGGCGGCGGTGCTGGAATCCTATGCGCGCTTGCGGGCGCAATATCAGTGCGTGCTGGTCGAAGGGGCGGGCAGTCCGGCCGAGGTCAACCTGCGCGATCGCGACATCGCCAACATGGGTTTCGCCGAGGCGGTTGATTGCCCGGTGGTGCTGGTGGCCGATATTGACCGCGGCGGGGTGTTCGCGCATTTCGTCGGCACCCTGGATTGCCTCTCGGCCTCGGAGCAGAAGCGGATCAAGGGTTTCATCATCAATCGCTTTCGAGGAGACAAGACGCTGCTCGATCCGGGGCTCGAATGGCTGGAGAAAAAAACCGGCAAACCGGTGTTCGGTGTTCTGCCGTATTTGCAGGGCCTCCACCTGGACGCCGAGGATGCAATCAAGACCGAGCAGGGTGAGCGCGCGGAGGGCGAGCGTCTGCGCGTGGCGGTGCCGGTGTTTCCGCGCATCAGCAACCACACGGATTTCGATGTGCTGCGCGCGCACCCTCAGGTGGATCTGCGTTTCATTGGTCCGGGGACGGCGATGCCACCGGCCGACCTCATCATCCTTCCGGGTTCCAAGAGCGTGCGTGCGGATCTTGACTGGCTGGAGCGCGAAGGCCGGGTTGCGGAGATCCGCCGGCACCTTCGCTACGGCGGCAAACTGATCGGCATCTGCGGCGGCATGCAGATGCTGGGCCGCATGCTTCACGATCCTCGCGGGCTGGAGGGGTCACCGGGCAGCCGGCCCGGCATGGGCCTGCTTGATTTTGAGACAACGCTGGACGCGGAAAAGCAGTTGCGTCAGGTTCGTGGACGCCTCATGGGTTCAGGCGCGGCCGTCAGTGGCTATGAAATTCACATGGGCATCACCACGGGTCCGGCGCTGGAACT
>CAIUKQ010000218.1 GCA_903899705.1 uncultured beta proteobacterium | reverse complement strand
TCAACTGCGCGAAGCACCATGGCGGAGAATTCCTCGGGCGACGCGCTTTGGGGAATGAGTCCGACGTTGGCCAGGCGTTCCACTGAATCTGCGGCATTGAAGGCAGCGACGATTTCGGCGTTCAGGCGCTGCACCAGGGCACGTGCCATGCCGGCCGGGCCGAAGACACCGGTCCAGTCTGCGGTGCGTTCGAATTCGGGGTAGGTCTCGGTGACCGATGCGACTGTCGGCCATTTTGGGTCGCGGTCATTGTCGAGAACCGCCACGAGCCTTGCCTTTCCCGAGGCAAGCGCCGTGGTTGCCGAGCCATTGCTGATGATGGCCATGGAGATGTCGCCCGACACCAGGCCCCTCATGACCTCCGATCCGCCCTTGTAAGGAATGTGCAGGATGTTGATACCCGCCGCTTCGGCCAGGATGGCGCCGGACAGATGGAAGCTGGATGCGTGATTGGGCGTGCCATAGGAGAGTTTTCCCGGAAATCTTTTGGCATAATCAATAAGTTCCCGGAAGCTGGAAATCGGAACGGCGGGATTGACGATGATGTAGCCGCGTGAGCGCCCGGTCGCAGCCACCGGTGTGAAGTCCTTGATCGGGTCGAAGGGCAGGCTTCGTGCGGTGAATTGAAGCATGGTGTTGGTGGCTGACGTGGTAAGCATCACGGTGTAGCCGTCTGGTGCGGCGCGTGCCACGATCTCGGCGCCGATCACACCGTTTGCGCCGGCACGATTCTCGACAATGACGGGCTGACCGATTGCGGGACCGAGTTTGGGTTGCAGGACACGGGCCATGATGTCGGTGGTCCCTCCGGCGGTATAGGGCACGATGACCCGTATCGGTTTCTGCGGCCACTGGGCGAGCACACCCTGGGCGATGAATGAGCCGGCAAGGATCAGAGTCCGGAGCGGGAATGTTGTCATCGGGAGATGGCTGGGTGAAATCGGGCGTGCATTATCGCTTGATTGATGTTGCGGGTCTGACATTGGTCGCGGCAGCCGAAGTCAGATTACAGGAGTTCGGTGTAATCTTTGTGACCTTTGCAACATTTCATGAAGATGGGATTCGCATGCTGAAACAGGAAGATAACGAGCGTCTGGTTCGCGTAGGGCCGGGCACGCCCGCAGGGGAATTGTTTCGCCGTTACTGGCAGCCGGCGCTGCTGTCCACTGAAGTCCCCCAACCCGACGGTGCGCCCGTGCGCGTTCGGCTGCTCTCCGAGGATCTGCTCGCGTTTCGAGACAGCACCGGGCATGTCGGACTGGTTGCCGCGTATTGCCCGCACCGGCGCGCGCCGCTGTTCTACGGTCGCAACGAAGAAGGCGGTATCCGCTGCGTCTACCACGGCTGGAAGTTCGGCGCCGATGGGCAATGCATGGACCTGCCCTCGGAGCCGCCGGACAGCCCTATGAAATCTCGAACGTCAATCAAAAGCTACCCGACGGTCGAGCGCGGCGGCGTGGTCTGGACCTACATGGGGCCGGCGGCGCAAATGCCGCCGCCGCCCGACTACGAATGGACGCGCGCGCCCGAATCGCACCGTCATGTGTCGAAGAGCCAGCAGTCCTGCAACTACCTGCAGGCGCTGGAGGGTGGCCTGGATACCGCGCATGCCTCCTACCTGCACAACGAAGACCTGGGCAACCGTGATCGCCTGGTGCAGCGGGACGGCGCGCCGGTGATAGACGTCCACGAAACCGATTACGGCTACTACTATGTTTCAACCCGTAATGCCGGCGATCAGGGCGAGTATGTGCGCGTGTACCACTACATCATGCCCTCCCAGCAGATGCGCCCCAATGCCATGACGGGCAAGGGTGGCACCGGCACAGCCATCCCGCGTTATGACGGCCATCTGTGGGTGCCGATCGACGATGAGCACACCCATGTCTTCAACTGGATGTGTGCCTACGAATTCTCCCCGCCGCTGACTCCCGAATACGTGGAGCGGCTGGAAGTCCGTTACGGGCGCGGCCCGGAGGATTTCGTGCCGGGCACTTCTTTACTCAAGGCAAATATGGAAAACGATTACTTCATCGACCGCGAAAAACAGAAAACGAAGACCTTCACCGGCATAGCCGGCATCAACACCCAGGACCTCGCGGTGCAGGAGGGCATGGGTGCCATCGTGGATCGCACGCAAGAGCACCTGGGAACCTCCGACCGCGCCATCGTCGGAATGCGGCGCATGCTGCTCGAGGCCACACGGGCGGTGGAACGCGGCGAAGCGCCACCGGGAGTCAAGGCCGCGAGTCACCGCGGCGTGCGTCCCTGGGACGGGCTGGTCGCGAAGCGCGGCGCCTGGCGCGAAGAATTCGAGCCCATGCTGGTGGCCAAATGGTAGGTGCGGCGCAGGGCGGTATGCAGCTCCATGTGCCGCCGGGGGGCAAGCCCGGTCCGCGTGGTCCGCTGGTCTATCTGGATTACGACAAGGAAGAGCTCGACTGGGCCTACGACCAGGCGCCGTGGGCGCGCAATCAGGCCGAAGTCGCGAAGCGTAATGCGCAAAAGTGCGAAGCGGCCCTCGCGCGCCTGGGCGAGCCGAAACGTATGGCCTATGGCCCGAAAGACATCGAGAAACTGGATATTTATGGGACGGACAAACCGCGTGCCCCCATCAACATTTTCGTTCACGGCGGCGCGTGGCGCGTGGGTGAATCACGCGCGGCGGCCTACATGGCGGAAACCTATGTCGATGCCGGTGCCATCTTCATATCCCTGGACTTCAACAACGTTGGTGAGGTCGACGGGAACCTGGGCGTGATGGTGGATCAGGTGCGCCGCGCCGTGGCCTGGGTGAAGCGCAATGCTGAGAGCTTCGGCGGCGATCCGGACCGGGTCTATCTTTCCGGCACTTCTTCCGGGGCGCACCTCTCGGGCGTGGTGCTCACCACCGATTGGGTGAAGGACTTCGGTCTGCCCACGGACACGCTCAAGGGAGGACTGTGCTGCAGCGGCATGTACGACCTTTATCCGGTCAGTCTCTCCGCGCGGTCAAGCTACGTGAAGTTCACGCCCGAGATGATCGGGAATCTGAGCGCCATGAAGCGCCTGGACAAGCTGGTTGCCCCCATCGTCATCGCGCATGGCACGCTGGAGACACCGGAGTTCCAGAGACAGAACCGCGACTTTGCCGCGGCTGTCAGCGCCGCAGGAAAACCGGTGACGTTTCTGGTGGGGCAGGGCTACAACCACTTCGAGATGTTCGAGACCCTGGGCAATCCCTATGGGTTGCTGGGACGGGCCATGCTCAACTTGATGGGCCTGCGGCCGGCAAAAAACTAGGTTTTTGAACTGCTTTCGACAATGATAAATGGGTTGGCGGGAACGAAATCCCCATTCGTTCCTTGACTACTGCTTGGGAATATTCGCCCGCTCTATCACTCGCGCCCACTTGGAGATCTCGGATGCCAGCAGCTTGCCGAGTTCCTCGGGCGTGCTGGAGCGCGTCTCCACTCCCAGGCTCAGCAGTTTCTCCTTCACGTCGGCGGCCACGGTGGCCGCGACGACCTCCCGGTTCAGGCGGTCGATGATGGGTCGCGGTGTTTTCACCGGGGCTCCCAGGGCGTTCCACGAATTTGTCTGGTAGCCGGTAACCCCCGCTTCGGCGATGGTTGGCACATCCTTGAGTCCCGGAAAGCGCCGCTCGCCCGTCACGCCGAGAGCCTTGACCACGCCGCCTTTCAGCTGCCCCATGATCGGCGCGATGAAGTCGACGCCGGCCTGGATGTCGCCGGAGCGAAGCGCACTGAATACCTCCGGGGTGGTCTTGTACGGGATCGCCTGCATGTCGACGCCGGCCAGAGACACGAACAGCTCCATGGCAAGGTGCTGCGTGCTCCCCGCGGTGATGGTGCCGATCGCAATCTTGTTGGGAGCGGCCTTGGCCGCGGCAACCAGCTCCTTGACAGAGTTGTATGGCGAAGAGGCGGGCACGACCAGGAGCATGTCGAAGGTACCCATCATGGAGATCGGCGCGAAATCCTTCACCGGGTCGAACGGCAGTGACTTGAACAAGGACACGCTCACAGCGGTGCCGTTGCTCAGCAGCATCAGCGTGTAACCGTCCGGCGCGGCGGTTTTCACCGCCTCGGCGGCGACGATACCGCCAGCGCTGGGCCGGTTCTCGACCACCACCTGCTGCCCCAGAGGCTCGCTGATCTTCTGAGCCATCGTGCGCGTGACGATGTCGGCGACACCCCCGGCGGCGAACGGCAAGACGATGCGTACAGGCTTGGTCGGGTAGCTCTGCCCGTTAGCCGAGGTGATGAAGGCGGCGGCGGCAACAAAAAACAATCTTTTCATAACTGGCTCCTTAATGTGGGACTTGTCAGCGCTGATGCAGGTCAGGGTCTTGTTGCTGGTCCTGTCCCTGCAGGTCGGGCCGATTCGCCCTGAAGTTCTTCGCGAAATGTCCGCGGCCTTCAAGGTCGCCTTTCTCAAAGATCCATGTGTAACCCTGATTGGGGTTTGACAGGATCTCCCAGGAATTTTCGTCGCGGTCCCAGAAGTGGAAGCTGTAGGTGCCGTGGCGGGAGACGGGCTTGGTGATATCGTGCAGCCCCCATTTTTCGGCCTGTTCGTTGACGATGCGCCAGGAGTTGTCGACATCCGCGTCTGTGGTTACGTCGAGACCGTTGTGATACAGGCGCGGCATCTTCATGGGCTTTTTGGTGTGGACCACGGCATAGACGTGGTCACCGCCCAGGCGAATCATCATGGAGTGGTGGCTGGTGTTGATGACTTCCAGGCCAAGGAACTCCTCATAGAACTGACGGGTTGCCTCGAGATCCACCGAGGGCAGGGTGCCGTGCGAGATGAAATTAAGCTTGAGCGCGGGCGTGACCTTCGGTTTCTCGGGTGTTTCGCGGGTCGGGTTTGCGGTGGCAGTCTCTGACATGTTCGTCTCCTGTTAGTCCAGCGTGATTCCGGATTCCTTGATGACCTGGCCCCAGTATTTGAAATCGGACCGGACCCGCTCTGCAAACGAAGCCGGCGAACCGCCGATTGATTCGGCGCCTATGTCGAGGAAGCGCGCGCGCGTCCTCGGCTCATCCACCCATGCCTGCATTTTACCGTTGATGTAGCGCACGATTTCCGGGTTGGTGTCCCTTGGAGAAAAAACGCCAAACCAGGCGCTCATGTCCCAGCCGGGGATGCCCGCTTCGGCGGCGGTTGGCACGCTGGGCAGGCCACCCAGTCGCTTTCTCGCGGCCGTGGCCAGGGCCTTCAGATTGCCGGCATTCAGATTGGTCCGCGCCGAACCCAGCGACATGGATACGAGCTGGATTCTGCCTGCGACGAGGTCGGGCATGGTGCCGGCGACGCCCTTGTAGGGCACATGGGTGACGTTGATGCCGGTGGTGCGCGCGAAGAGGTACCCCGACAGATGCGGCGGGCTGCCAATGCCGGCGGAGCCGTAGTTGATTTTTCCGGGATTCGATTTTGCATAGGCGACGAATTCGCCGACGGTGTTGGCCGGCAGCACCTGCGGCACCACGAGAATGTGCGGCGTCTCGGCCACATTGAACACCGGCAAAAAATCGTTCAGCGGATCAAAGGGCAGACTTTTCTGAAGGAACGGCTGGATCACCAGATTGCCACCGCCGACGATCATCAGCGTGTATCCGTCACTGGGTGCATGCGCGAGGTAGTCCAGGGCGATGTGGCCCGAGCTGCCCGATTTGTTTTCCACAATGACCTGCCTGCCGGATTGGGACGCGAGGCTTTCCGCCGACATTCGGCCGAGAATATCCGTGACGCCGCCGGGTGCAGTGTCGATGATGAGGCGAATCGGCTTGGCGGGATAGCTTTGCGCCAATGCACTGACCGTGATGCCCGAAAAGGGCAAAACCAATGAAAGCATTGAAAACGCCGTCATTGCCCCGCGCGTCACACCCGATACCCGCATAAAATGCCCCCAGGAAGCGGAGAATCTACACGGGTTGCCGCGGATTTTCCATCTCCACACCGCTTTTTCTCCCGGACTGCCTTGTCCCGCATACTTTTCATATTCATCGCCATCTCTTCGGCGAACCACCTTTGCTACATGGGCACGCGGCTGGTGCTGGTGCTTTACGCCATCAACCTGCATGCATCTCCCGCCGTCGTGGGCATCATTGTCGGCCTGTTTGGCGCGGTCAGTGCCGTCGTTTCCGTGCCCGCGGGGCGGATCATGGACCGCATCGGTCCGGGGCGGCCGATGATCTGGTGTTCAGCCATCATGTTTGTCGGCGCCATGGTGGGCGTGTTGTGGCGCGATATCACGGCGTTGTTCATTGTCAGCGTGCTGGTGGGGACCTTCTACAGCCTGTTTTTTGTCGGCCATACGCAATGGGTTGGAAAGATTGGAAAGCCGGGGGATCGCGTCAATAACGTGAGCCTGGCTTCTCTGGGCTTCTCGATCGCAACCTTCATCGGTCCCATGGCGGCCGGTTATGTCATCGACCATTTCGGCCATGCCGCGGCCCTGCTGATGCTGGGCGTGGTGCCGCTGTTTCCGATTGCGGTAATGCTCTTCAAGGTGATAGAGGCGCCACCGGGCAGCGGCCAAAGCGCGGCGATGCGCACCGCGGCCGGCAGGCGCAGCATCAGGGACCTGCTTCGCGACAAGAACCTTGCTCGTGTCTACATGGTCTGCGTCATCGCCAGCAGCACTTGGAGCATTGTGAGCCTGCTGATTCCCCTGTATGGATCGGAAATCGGGCTGAAGGCCTCCACCATTGGCCTGATTCTGGCCGCCTACTCGGCGGCATCCATCGTCATCCGCATCTTCATGACGCAACTTGCGCGCCACTTCACCGGTTGGCAGCAGATGCTGATGTCCCTGGGTTCGGCGGGGGTGTGCTTCATCATTCTTCCGCTGGTCACAAACGTGACCGGCCTCATGGTGGTGGCCTTCCTGATCGGCCTGGGCATGGGGCTTGCCGGGCCCCTGTCGCAGAATCTTCTCTACGAGGCATCGCCGCCCGATCGCATCGGCGAGGTCATGGGGCTTCGTGTCACGGTGATGAATTCCACCTCCACCGCGGTTCCGCTGGTGTCGGGCGCCTTGAGCGCGGCGGTGGGCGTGTTGCCTCTTTTCTGGATCCTTGCCGCAACGCTGATTGGCGGAGTGTGGTCGCGGCGTGAACAGTGGTCGCAGGCGCGGCTGACGCATGATTCTCATGGCGGAAGCTCCGCCGATGATCCCAAGACCTGATCGCCGAACGTGGTAATAGGCAGGTTCGTAATGGACCGTTCTCCTATAATGGCGCATGCCTGATTCCGTACTGATCATTGCGTTATTCCTGGCGCTGGCCGCCATGGGCAATCTCGCACTGCTGGTGGTGTTGCTGCTGCGTCGCGAGCGCGCTGCAGCCGGCATTGACGCAAGGCTTTCCGCGCTGGAGGTGGAGTCGGCGCGCACCGCTGAGGCCGTACGCGGTGATCTGGGCCGCGCGCGGGAGGAGAGCGCCATTGCCGCGCGCGAGGCGAGGGGGGAACTGGCCACGTCGCTCGCCCAGCTCACCGGCCGCAATGAAGAACGGCTGGAGACGCTTAGGCGCGCGCTGGAGGAAAACCTGGGGCGGCTGCAGGAACAGCAGCGCGTCTCGTCCAAGGAAACGCGCGATACCCTGGAGCAGCGCTTCGACCGAATCCAAAAGGACAACGGCGAAAAACTCGAGCAGATGCGCCAGACGGTGGATGAGAAGCTGCATGCCACGCTGGAGCTGCGTTTATCTGAATCATTCAAGCAGGTGTCTGATCGCCTGGAACTGGTGCATAAGGGGCTGGGCGAAATGCATGCCCTGGCATCCGATGTCGGGGATCTGAAAAAAGTTCTGACCAATGTGAAGACGCGGGGCACGCTGGGTGAAGTGCAGTTGGCCGCGCTGCTCGAACAGATCCT
>CAIUKQ010000217.1 GCA_903899705.1 uncultured beta proteobacterium | reverse complement strand
GTTGTCTGCGCCTGGGCGGTGCTTGTCAGCGTGGCGCCAACGATGGCAATCGAGGCTATCAGGTGCTTCATGGATGACTCCTGTCTCTGGCGGATGTGCTTTGACTGCAAAAGCGAAGCACAGGATTCTACGCAGCGTGTCGGGGTTTGTCCAAGGCGGAGCCCATCCAATCGCCGGTTGCGGGACTCTGTGTCTCTGGAACGCCTGATCTAATCGGGCAGGTTGTGCCGATCGGTCGTTGCGCCGACGGCGCCGGCTTCCAGACCGAATGATAGCCTTGCCGCGAGACTCCTACCTCGGCAGGAGTTTGAGCACCTTGGCCATTTCCTCGGTGAAAGGCAGGCCCAGATTGACTCTCTTGGGCGGGATGGGCGATCGAAACCACTGCAGGTAAAGCTTGGCCATCACGCCCTGGTCAATCATTTCGTTGATTGTCCGGTCGACTACCTTCTTGAACGCAGGATCGTCCTTGTGGATCATGATGCCGTAAGGTTCGCTCGACAGCGTTTCGTCGAGGAATTCATATCTGCCCTGATTGCCGGCGTCATTGATCATCCCGATGAGAAAAACGTCATCCATCGCCACGGCGTCGGCGGTGCCGAGCCTGAGGGTGGAGAAGCTCCCGTCATGGTCGTTGCCGCGAACAAGTTCGATGGCCAGCTTGTGATTGCGGGAAAACTGTTCCAGTACCTGTTCATTGGCGGTGCCATGCGTGACGGCGACCTTGCGCCCGTTCAGGTCGCGCATCGATTTGATGTGCGCGCCCCTGGGGACCACCACGCGCGTTGCCGCTGCAAAAATCGTGGCGCTGAAATCAACGTCCTTGCGCATGGCTTCGGTATCTGTTGTCGATCCGCATTCCATGTCGATGCGGCGATTGGTCACGAGCGAGACCCGGTTTTCGGGGCTTACCGGCTGATACTGAATTCGTATGCCCGGCAGGCGCAGGCTTGCCCTCAGCGCGTCAACGACACGCTCGCATATCGATATCGAGTAACCCATCGGAGCGGAGCTTGTGCCGGGCAGATAGGAAAATGGGACCGAACTGGTTCGATGACCGACCACGACCACGCCGGATTTCCGGATCTTGGACAAGGTATCCGTGTCGGCGGATTGTGCGAACGCCATCGATTGCATGACGATCAACACAATCGCCGCAACAATCATCGGAACGGTGGTCTGATTTTTGATCCGGGCACAGGTTTTCATTGGCGAAAGTTCGCCGGATTCCGTGCACTGAATTTGCGAGCCGAGGTGAATGGTGTTCGCCCTGTAGATACCTGGAGTTCATTGTATCAGCCAGAGAGTTGTAAAAATTCAATGTGTTGGCGTCACAAGGTAAAAGTTGGCGATGAATGTGGAAAGCTCCCCTTCATCAAATATTCCTGACAAAAAGACTGCGCCAGAAAGAAGATATGCGAGGTTCATGTGCGTAAATATACGTATCCATTTTCGCACTTGGTCGCATATTTCGCGCTGCAGCCTTCATCTGGCGCAACTGCGGTCCCGTCCGACAGTCCGATGTTCCAGCCGTGCAGAGGGCAGGTCACATGCCTGCCGTGAACGATTCCCTGCGAGAGTGGGCCGCCTTTGTGAGGGCAGCGGTCTGCGAGCGCGAAGACCTCGTCATCGAAGGTTCGGAATACGGCGATGTCACCGTGCAGGCTCCTCACCACGCGCGCGCCCAGACGGGGAATGTCATCAAGCGCGCAAACACGCGTCCAGGATTGTGTTTCCATTTGTGAGGTGTTTGTGTCCATTGCGATGCTCATACTGCCAGCGCTTCGAATTCATTGCGCGCAACCCCGGCGGCGCGCTCCTGCCATGGATCTTTTTCCCCGCTGATTGCAAACAGAAGGCGTTCAAACAATTCCCTGCGGCCAATGTCATCGTCCAGCACGCGTTGCTTGACGTAATCGAGACCGACGCGGGCCACCCAGTGCACCGTGCGGTCCAGATAGCGCGCCTCCTCGCGGTACAACTGAAGGAAGGCACCGGAGTATTCCAGAACCTCCGCCGAGGTTTTGACTTTGCAGAGGAATTGCGCGACCTCTGTCTTGATCCCTCCGTTGCCCGCCACGTAGATCTCCCAGCCGGACTCGACGCCGATGACGCCCACATCCTTGATTCCCGACTCCGCGCAGTTTCTGGGACACCCGGAAACCGCAAGCTTCACCTTGTGAGGCGCATACATTTTGGCGAAGGCGTGCTCTAGGTCCACGCCCATCTGCGTGGAGTCCTGTACGCCGAAGCGGCACCATTCCGAACCGACACAGGTCTTCACCGTGCGCAGCGCCTTCGCGTAGGCATGGCCGGAGGGCATGTCCAGATCGGCCCAGACACGCGGCAGGTCTTCCTTTCTTACGCCCAGCAGGTCGATACGCTGACCGCCGGTCACCTTGACCGTCGGGATTGCATATTTGTCGACCACATCGGCGATGCGGCGCAGCTGCGACGCGGTGGTGGTCCCGCCGTACATCCGCGGGATCACCGAGAAGGTGCCGTCCTTCTGGATGTTGGCATGCGCGCGCTCATTGATGAAGCGCGATTGCGGATCGTCCAGCGCCTCGTGCGGCCATGCGGACAACAGGTAGTAATTGAGCGCAGGGCGGCAGGATGCGCAGCCGTTTGGCGTCTTCCATTCCATGAAGCTCATCACCTCGGGGATGGCAAGCAGATGCTGCTCGCGAATGACGCGCCTTGCCTCCTCGTGGGTATGCTCGGTGCAGGCGCACATTGGTTTGGTGGCCGTCTGCGCGGGGGCATAGGCGCCACCGACTGTTGATGCAAGTATCTGTTCGACAAGGCCGGTGCAGGAACCGCAGGAGGAGGATGCCTTTGTGTGCTTCCTCACGTCCTCCAACGAAAACAGCCCCTTCTCCTTGATCGACTTGACGATCGTGCCCTTGCAGACGCCATTGCATCCGCAGACTTCCATTTCATCGGCCATGGTCGCGGCGTTGCTTTGTCCCTGGTGCCCGGTGTTGCCCAGATGCGACTGGCCGAACATCAGGTGGTCGCGGATCTGCGCGATGTTCTGAGAGTCGCGCATCATCTGCAGGTACCAGGAACCGTCCACCGTGTCGCCGTAGAGCACCCCGCCCACGATGCGATCGCCCTGCAGGATCAACTTTTTGTAAACACCGCCGATGGAGTCGTGGAGCAGGATCTCCTCGGTTCCTTCGCCGCCGGTGAAATTACCAGCAGAGAACAGGTCGATCCCGGTGACTTTCAGTTTCGTCGAAGTGACTGAGCCCTGGTAACGCCCGATGCCCATAAGGGCGAGGTGGTTCGCGCAGACCTTGGCCATCTCGAACAGCGGAGCGACGAGACCATAGGCGGTGCCCCGGTGCGATACGCATTCTCCTACCGCATAAATGCGCGGATCAAACGTCTGCATGGTGTCGTTGACAACCACGCCCCGGTTGCTGTGAATGCCGGCCGAGCGCGCCAGATCGTCATTGGGCTTGATGCCCACCGCCATGCACACCAGGTCGGCGGGGATCTGCGTGCCGTTGGCGAACTGCACCGCGGACACGCGGCCTTCGTCATTGCCAAGAAGCGCCTTCGTCTGGGTCTTCAGCAGGAAGTTGAGTCCGCGATCTTCAAGGGATTTTTGCAGCATCGCCGCCGCCGTGCGATCCAGTTGGCGCTCCATCAGCCATTCGGCGAGGTGAATCACCGTCACCTCCATTCCGCGCGCCTTGAGTCCGTTCGCGGCTTCGAGGCCGAGCAGACCGCCGCCGATGACCACGGCATGCTTGTAGGTCGAAGACGCCTCGATCATTGCGTTGGTGTCGCCGATGTCACGATAGGTCAGAACCCCCTTTAATTCCTTGCCCGGAATCGGCAGGATGAACGGATTGGAACCTGTTGCCAGAAGGAGCCGGTCGTATTCTTCCTCCGTCCCGTCCTCGGCAATCACCAGACGCGCGCGGCGGTCGATTTTGACGATCTTTTTCCCCAGGTGAAGGCGTATGCCATTGGCGGCATACCAGTCTTCATCGTTGAGCATGATTTCCTTGAGCGTCATCTCGCCTGAGAGCACCGGGGAGAGCAGGATTCGGTTGTAGTTGGCGTGCGGCTCCGCGCCGAAAACGCAGATGTCGTACTGTTCCGGGGCAATCTTTAGCAGTTCCTCCAGCGTACGGACGCCGGCCATTCCATTGCCGACCATGACAAGTTTCATGCGTTTCATAGTGTTTTTCCGGATTTCAAAATGATGGATGTCTGTTCAGGCGGCCAGTCGTGCGTTTGCCGGATGCTGTTCCAGGAGCGTGGCGCCAACGGCCAGCCCGGCGACCTCGCCAACCACGAGGACGGCGGGACTGCCAAGGCCGGCATGTGCCACGTCGTGAACGGCGGCGTGCAGCGTGGTGATCAGGGCGCGCTGGGTGGGCAGGGTTCCGTCCTGAATGACAGCAACCGGTGTGGATGCCAGCATGCCCGAGTCGCACAATCCGCTGACGATCGAATCAAGATTTGCAATACCCATGTAGATGACAAGGGTGGTGCCGCTGGCCGCCAGTGCGCCCCAGTTGGGCGGGTCATCGTTTCGCGTATGTCCGGTGACCAGGGTGACGCCGCGAACGAAATCGCGATGGGTCACCGGTATGCCCAATGCCGCCGGCACGCCAATCCCGGCCGTGATGCCGCTGATGATCTCCACGGGAATGCCCGCTGCCCGGAGCATTGTCATTTCCTCCCCGCCGCGCCCGAAGACAAATGGATCTCCCCCCTTGACGCGCGCCACGCACAAACCGCGTTTTGCGTACCGCACCATGAGTCGTTCGATGAAGGCCTGGGGCGTGGAGCGTCCGCACCTTCCTTTCCAGCCGCGCTTGCCGACTTCAATGACCCGCGCACCGGCCGTTATGAACTGAAGAATTTCCCGGTTCACCAGGTCGTCAATCAGCACGACGTCGGCCTCACCGAGTGCGCGCACCGCTTTCAGGGTGAGTAGTTCGACATCACCGGGCCCGGCCCCCACCAGTAGTACGCGGCCCTTGTTCATGCGGCCTCCGGCAGACGCACCATGCGCTTCAATTCGGGGAGGCACGAGCCGCACTCGGTGCCGCAGCAGAGTTTTTCCTGGATCGCGGCGAGGTCAAGACCGCGGGATACCTCGTCGGCGATTTCCTTTACGGAAACATCGAGGCAGTTGCACAGAATTCTTCCGCGCGCCGCGCTGCCCGCGGGCGGCGCGCTCACCGGGGCCAGCATCCATGGGCGGATGGCCCCGGCGTCGCTGCCTTGAGCCATTGCGTCCTTCAGCCATTCGCGCGCGGCGGTTTCGCCGGTGAGTCGCACTGCGGTGACCTTGCCCTCCTCGATCATCATCCGCTTTGAAATGCCGCGGCGCGCGTCCAGATAGGAAAGGCTGCTGGCCGGGTCGAACTCGAACAGCGCATCGATCCGGTCAATGAGTTCTCCGGCCGCCGGCGTTGCGTGTGCGGCACGCAGAATGACCGCGGGCGATTCGCGCCCAAACAACCCGAGGGTGGCGTGGGTGAATTCACCGAGCAGCGGTTGGACCCGTGAAAGCAGTTCCGCCGCTGCCCCAGGCGAACGCATGGCGTCGGTGTGGCGCATCACCACCAGCTGCCATGGAAGATCAAGCTTTTTTACCTGTATGGCGGCGTGCTTGAGCTCCGGTTGTCTGGAGACCGGATCAAATGCCGAGAGCGTCAATGCATTCGCACCCGCGGAATTCATGAATCGTCCACCCCAGTGCATCGCAAGAAACGTCTGGCCGGAACGCATGGATTCTGATGCGCAAACCCGAAGTACCGCCGCACCGCGCCGGCTCGTTGCCTGCACGATGTCGCCGTCGGCCAGGCCGCGCAGTTCCATGTCCCTGGCATTCATCTCGAGCAGGGGTTCCTCGGCATGGTTGTAGAGTCGCGCGACGCGACCGCTTCGACTCATGCCGTGCCACTGATCGCGCAGACGCCCGGTATTCAGGTGCAGGGGATGCCGCGGGTCTGTTTTCTCCGCGGTTGGCCGATAGACGGTTTTTGCGAATTTTGCGCGGCCGGTTTCGGTGGGGAAGCGCCCATCGGTATAGAGACGGGCCCGGCCTTCCGTGGCGCCCGCCGGAAAAGGCCATTGCTGCGGCCCGAGGGTCTCAAGCAATGCGTAGGACAGACCGCCGATGTCAAGGTCGCGGCCGACCGTTGTGGCGCGGTGCTCATTGAATACGTCTTCGACCCTGTTCCAATTGAACAGGCGCGCAGTGTCGGTCATGGCCAGTTTGCTGCCAAGCAACAGCGCGAAATCGCGGGCAATCTGCCAGTCGGGCCGCGCTTCGCCGGGTGGCGGGACGGCCGCGCGTACCCGCGTGATGCGGCGCTCCGAATTGGTGACCGTGCCCTCTTTCTCGCCCCAGGCGGCCGCTGGCAGGACAATATCGGCGAATTCTTCCGTATCGGTGCCGGCGAATGCCTCCTGCAACACCACCAGTTCCGCGTTGGCAAGCGCCTTGCGAACCAGAGTGCTGTCCGGCATTGATTGCGCAGGGTTTGTGCAGGCAATCCAGACGGCCTTGACCTCTCCGCTGGCGAGCGCCTCGAACAGTTCCACTGCGGT
>CAIUKQ010000216.1 GCA_903899705.1 uncultured beta proteobacterium | reverse complement strand
TTCTCGACCATAGGTTACGATCGGTCATCCGTAAAAATTGCGAACTATCTCGGCGGGATCGACCTTACCGGCGAAATTTCTCCAGACCAATTTAAAGCGGCCGCGCTTCTTGAGGTCTCGGACTCTCCATCTTGCTTGTCGAGAGCTGACTATATTATCGTCGCGGTCCCAACGCCGGTTGATGATGCACACAATCCCGACTTTGAACCATTGCGTTCTGCAAGTGAGGTTGTGGGATCTCATATGAAGCGCGGTGCAGTGGTGATATTCGAATCAACTGTTTATCCTGGCGCAACTGAAGAGATATGTATTCCACTACTAGAGCGCGCCTCCGGTTTGAAATGGATGGATGGTTTTCATGTCGGTTACTCTCCTGAGCGCATCAATCCTTCGGATAAGGTGCATACACTCACCCGTATTGTGAAAGTCGTTTCCGGCGATGACGCTTCAACGCTTGATCAAGTGGCGTGGTTGTATGGCGAAATAATTGAGGCCGGAGTACATAAAGCTTCCAGTATCAAGGTTGCCGAGGCCGCCAAGGTAATTGAAAACACCCAGCGCGACCTCAATATCGCCATGGTCAACGAGCTTGCCCTGATCTTCCATCGCATGGGCATTGATACCCTGGAAGTACTCGAAGCGGCCGGTACCAAGTGGAACTTCCTGCCATTTCGCCCGGGGCTGGTGGGAGGCCACTGCATCGGCGTCGATCCCTATTACCTGACCTACAAGGCTGAAACCCTGGGCTATCATCCCCAGGTAATTCTGGCCGGACGACGAATCAACGACGGCATGGGAAAGTACATTGCGGAACAGACTGTCAAACAGATGATTCATGCCGGAATGAGCATCAGAAATTCAAAGATCAATGTACTTGGACTTACCTTCAAGGAAGACTGTCCGGATTTGCGCAATTCCAGGGTGATTGACGTCATCAACGAATTGCGCACTTACGGCGTCGAGATATTCGTTCATGACCCTGTTTGTGCCATGGATGAGGCCCGGACGGAATATGGAATCGCCGTATGCGAATGGGACAAGCTTCCTCGCGCAGATGCAACAATATTCGCGGTAACCCATCAGACTCTGGTTCAACGCCCCCTTTCGGACTGGTCGGATAAGACCGTCAAGGGCGGATGCATCATCGATGTAAAATCCGTGCTTCCCGCGGCCCGATTGCGGGAATCGGGATTCCACGTGTGGCGGCTGTGACGAGCAGACCGGAGTTCCGTCGGGTGGCTCGGATAATCCATTCCTGTGGACCGGAAGAATGATGGGCAAAATGGGTCAGGAACAAAGGTGCATCTTTTCGGTCGATGTGGAAGACTGGTTCCACATCCTTGCCCTGCCGCAAGCCCCCGACATGGCGGCATGGGCTCAGTTGCCCAGCCGGGTTGAGGGCAATTTCCGAAAATTGCTTGAATTATTTGACGAATTTGACGTGCAGGTAACCTGTTTTTTCCTGGGTTGGGTCGCCGAACGATTCCCTTCGCTGGTCCGCGAAGCCGCCGCCGCCGGCCACGAAGTAGCCTCGCACGGCTATGCGCATATTTTGACCTATGAGATGACGCCGGATGCCTTTTACGAAGATGTACACAAGTCCAAGGCCCTGATCGAGGAAATAACGGGCCGTCCGGTTCTGGGATACCGGTCCCCCGGGTTCTCGGCCACGTCCGACACTCCCTGGTTCTTTGACAAACTCGCGTTGGCCGGATATCAGTACGATTCCTCAGTTTTTCCCGCGGCGCGAGGACATGGCGGCATGGCCGGTGGCAATCTTGCTCCTCACCAGATCAAAACTGACTCCGGAAGCCTGGTAGAGTTTCCGATTACTATCGCAAAAGTGCTTGGAAGCCCGATGTGCTTTTTCGGCGGCGGTTACCTCAGGCTGTTTCCCTATGCTCTGATCGAGCGGATGGGCCGTCAAGTGCAAAATGACGGCCGGCCAATTGTCTTCTACATCCATCCGCGCGAGATCGATCCCGGGCACCCCCGGCTGCCGATGAGTCTAGTGCGACGTTTCAAGTCTTACGTCAATCTCGGGACGACGGAACACAAGGTGCGAAGTATACTGCGCGATTTTCGCGTCACCACATTCGAGCAGTTCATGTCCCATAACCTTACTTCAGGATCGCTACCAGCATGAGCGAATCAGCCAGAACAGCAGATTTTTTCGACCGGTACGCCAAGGAATTCAGCGACATTTACGGCAACCGGAACACCTTTTTCAACAACATCATCAACGGAATGTTCCGGCGGAGCATGCGCCTGCGGTACAACATGGTGATCGAAGGTTGCGAACCTGTCGCAGGACGCACGGCACTCGATATTGGAAGCGGTCCCGGTCATTACAGTGTCGAACTCGCCAGGCGCGGTGCTTCACGCGTGCTGGGTATCGACTTTGCCGACGGCATGATCGACATTGCCCGCAACTCCGCCGCACGGGCAGGGGTTGAAAAAACCTGTGAATTTGCCCGGGGAGACTTCTTCAAGGACGAGTTTTCGGAACGATTCGACTACGTATTCGCGATGGGTTTCATGGATTACGTCGCCGAGCCGGAAAAAACCCTGAGAAAAGCAATGGAACTTACCAAGGTTCGCGCATTTTTCAGCTTCCCCGTTGCCGGTGGGCTCCTCGCCTGGCAGCGCAAATTGCGCTACCAATCCCGGTGCGATCTTTATCTTTACACCGAACCGCAAATCCGCGAACTGTTTGCGAAACTGCCTGCCAGGATCGAAATTCGCCGAATTGACAGGGATTTGTTTGTAACCGCCCATCGCACGTGATTCGCGGGAATTGAGTCACGGTGGCGCGAATACTGCAGGTCTGCAATACGGATTTCTATCTCTCCAAGTTTCTTGCGCCCTTGGTTGATGCGTTGGTGGCCCGTGGCCATGAGGTCGAATGCGTGTGCGAGGGCACGGCCATCGACAAAGGTCTGATTGAACGCGGTGTTGCCGTGCACCCGTTTGCCTTCCCGCGAGGAGGCTCTCCGATACAGTTTGCCCGCGCCATTGGACGCATGCGGAAACTGATTCGCGCCGGACCCTATGACTGCGTCAACGGACATAACCGGAATGCCAGCATCGTCGCGAGGGTCGCCGCATGGCTGGAGAACACCCCGGTGAACCTTTACACAGCGCACGGCTTTTATTTTCACGACGATCAGGGACGACTGGGACACTCGGCAACCGTGGTGCTGGAGGCTGCCCTTACGCGCATAACCGATTTCACGTTGAGCCAGAGCGGCGAGGATGCGGCCTTCATGATCCGTCATGGGCACATCCGGGCCGAGTTTCTGGAGGTTATCGGCAACGGCATTGATACCCGGCGCTTTCGGCCCCGCCCGCAGGATCGGGAAGCGCTGGAACGGGATTTGGGCCTCCGCCCGGGGAAATTTCGCATTGCCTCCACCGGCCGCCTTGTCAGCGGCAAGGGATTTGGAGATCTTCTCGCTGCTTTCGCGAACCTTAGGATACCCGACAGTGAGTTGATCATCGTGGGCGGCAATATCGCCCAGGACATTTCACCCTATCAGGCTGAGTTCCTTGCCCAGGCAAAGAACTCCGGCGTCGCCGATGACGTTCTTGTCACGGGAATCACTGACCGGGTGGCGGATTACCTGAACACCTGCGACGTCTTCGTGCTGCCCTCGTACCGGGAAGGCCTGCCCCGCTCGCTTCTGGAGGCCATGGCCACCGAACTCGCCGTCGTGGCAACCGATATCCGCGGTTGCCGCGAAGTAATTGCACACGGGAAATCAGGCTTCCTGTTTCCGCCACACGACATTGCCGGACTAGGAAAGATCATACGAGACCTTTCGAGTTCCAAAGAACTTCGAAAATCATTGGGTGAAAACGCCAGGGAAAGAATTGTCACGGACTTTGACGAACGTGACTATGTCGCGAAACAGGTCAACACCATTGAAAGGCTTCTTCACGCCATTCCGCCCGAATCCACCTCGAATTGATTCCTCTACCCGACAAAATCGGGATACGGCTCCTTAGCGGGCAACCTCCCCGCCCAATTCCCTGTAGATTCGATCGTATTTTTCAACCCCCGACGCCAACGAAAAATACTCCTCCGCCACGTGCCTGCAGCGCCGCGAGATATCCGGATCACTGGCGAGCTCCACAAGAGCCCCGATAGCACGCCGTATCTCCTCCGCCCCGAAACTCTTGATCACCACCCCTACACGGTCACGTTCGAGAACAGGGCACATGTCCGCCATCCCCTCGCTTCCGAGACAGGGCACGCCGCATCCCAGCAATTCACCCAGTTTGGTCGGCGCCTTGGCCATAGAGGAGTAGCTCGGTTTGACCAGAAGTATGGCGGCGTCCATTTCCGACATTTCAACCGGCATGTTGGCGAACGATACCGCACGCAAGGTGACGCAGTTCTCGGGAACACCATGAAAACTGAGGCGCTCCCGGATATAGTCATGCTCCCCCTGATTAATGATCAACAGCCGCGCTGAAGGAATCAGTTCACGCAGGCCCGCAAAACACTCGAGCACCTGATCAAACAGATACCAAAGCTTAACCGCGCCAACGGATCCAAGCGTAAATCCAGCCGTCGAGTCACTTTCAATTCGACGAACCGGCCTCGGTCGAAAATTCCCAAGATCGGTACAAGTCGTAATGACCTCGAAAGCGGGCAACCGGCCCTGCAAATACGAAAAGGATTTCATTTCCTCGACGGCCTTTCGGGTCAGTGAGACCACCCGATCCGCTCCCATCAGGAAACGTTCCTCACACTTCTTCGCAAGGCGGTACAACAGGCTGGCCCTTGCCCAAACGCCACCGTCCACCTTTTCGTCAGGCCAGAATCCCCTCATGTCAAACACATATTTGACTCCCAGGAGCCCTTTAAAACCCAGGGCAATCACTGAGGGGGTGTAGCTTCTCGCGTGGACGATCTCCACCCTGTGGCGCAGCACAAGAAAGCAACCCAGAAGAAATCCTACGGAAATGTCATAGGCCGTCGCCAGGAGAGTGGGCCGTTTATGGTAACGAAGTGCGAACCACCGGATTCCAGCGCGCGCAACCTCTTCGCGAAGAGTGTTGCGTCGTTCGATGTTGTCCCAGTCCTCGGATTTCTCGAACGTAATCAGGCAGATTTGGTGTGCCTTTGCCAACTCCCTCAAGTATTGAAATACCTGCGAATAGCCGAGTGACTCCAAAAGCCCATCATAGGATAAATAGAGAATTTTCATCAATCTGCCCGGATATCACGGTCTTTTACCCCTCGTGACGTAATTCGATTGCAACTTTTCGGAAATGCGCCGTCTATTTTACGGCCTTCAAAACATCGTCAATTCAACCGATAGCTATCA
>CAIUKQ010000215.1 GCA_903899705.1 uncultured beta proteobacterium | reverse complement strand
GGAACGAGAAAATAACCTATAAAATCCGCGAACATAGCATTCAAAAGCTGCCTTACCTTCTGGTTGTTGGTGAAAAGGAAAAGGCGGCGGACCGGGTGGCCGTCCGCGCTCGTGGTGGTGAAGACCTGGGGACCATGTCCCTGGATGAATTCGCCGCCCGCCTCGAAGCGGAGTCGAAAATGACTTAAGCGAGGCCCGCGTAAGCGGGGCGGCCTTATATTGAGTTGAAAAGGAGAGACCGACATCGTTCAGGAAAAAGCGCAGCGCTTGAATCACGAAATCACCGCGCCGGAAGTGCGGTTGGTTGGCGAAAAAGGCGAACAGCTGGGCATCATGACCATCCAGGAGGCGATGAGGCTCTCCGAGGAACAGGAAGTGGATCTGGTGGAAATTGCCCCGTTGGCGGTTCCGCCGGTTTGCAAGATGATGGACTTCGGGAAGTTCAAGTACCGCGAGGCAAAGAAAGCCCACGAAGCCAAACTCAAGCAGAAGCAGATCCAGGTCAAGGAAGTCAAATTCCGGCCCGGCACCGACGAAGGCGATTACAAGATCAAGCTGCGCAACCTGATCAAGTTTCTCGATGAAGGCGACAAGACCAAGGTGACCCTGCGTTACCGAGGCCGCGAAATGGCGCACCAGGAGTTCGGTTACCGCCTGATTGAAAGGGTGAAGCAGGATCTGGAAGCCTACGGCGTGGTTGAGCAGTGGCCCAAGATGGAAGGCCGGCAGCTGGTGATGGTGCTGGCACCGAAGAAAGTGCTGATCAAGAAGAAAACCGATGAGGCGGAACCCGCGCAGTAGGCTGAACGAGGATTGTTGGTTCTGAAGGAATTCCCGGGCCGCTCCGAACAGGGGTGTGGCCGGAATATAGCGAAGCGGCAGTCGCCGTATTCGATAACAAGCAGTGTCGTGGTCCAAAGTGCCGGTTGCCTTGGGGTGCCGGCCACCCGCCGCTGTAGAAAACAGGAGTTGTAACATGCCCAAGATGAAGACCAAGAGTTCCGCGAAAAAGCGTTTTCGCGTTCTGGGAGGTGGCGGCATCAAGCGCTCGAAAGCCTTCCTGCGCCACATCCTCACGAAAAAGACCACCAAGCGCAAGCGCGGCATGAGAGGTACCACCGCGGTGCACGAGACCAACCTGGCTTCGGTCAGGGCGATGATGCCTTACGGCTAGCAATACAAGCCTTTAATTCACTCATCGTCCCCGAACACCTACAAGGAGCCAGATCATGCCAAGAGTCAAACGCGGCGTAACAGCGCACGCACGTCACAAGAAAGTCTTAGAAAAAGCCAAGGGCTTCCGCGGCCGCCGCGGTAACGTATACCGCGTTGCCAAGGAAGCGGTCATGAAGGCCGGGCAGTACGCCTACCGCGACCGCCGCCAGAAGAAGCGCGATTTTCGTGGGTTGTGGATCGCGCGTATCAACGCCGGTGCGCGGGAACTCGGAATCACCTACAGCGTGCTGATGAACGGCCTCAAGAAGGCGGCGATCGAAATCGATCGCAAGGTTCTCGCCGACCTGGCGGTGGCCGACAAGGCTGCATTCGCTGCGATCGTCGGACAGGCCAGGGCGAAGCTCGCGGCGTTACTCCTCCGGCCCGGCCGCTTGACGCGGGCGGGCCACGCATCGGATCATTTTCACCATGAGCGACGTTGACGACATCGTCACAAGCGCCGTAGAGGCGTTCGGTCGCATTGCCGATCCGGATGAACTCGAGCGCGTCAAGGCGCAGTTTCTGGGCAAGGCAGGCAGCCTCACGGCCATGCTCAAGTCACTGGGCAAACTCGCTCCCGAGGAACGCCGGGAGGCGGGCGGCCGCATCAACGCTGCCAAGGACCGTATAGAAGCCGCGCTTCTCCAGAGGCGCGAGGTCCTCGCTGGCGCCGCACTCGATGCCCGGCTTGCCGAGGAGGCACTTGATGTCACGCTGCCAGGACGAGGGCAGGGGCTGGGCGGTATCCATCCGGTGGTCCGCACCTGGCAGCGCATCGAATCGATTTTCGGTTCCATCGGGTTCGACATTGCCGACGGCCCGGAAATAGAAACCGACTGGTACAACTTCACCGCATTGAACAATCCGGAGAATCATCCGGCCCGTTCGATGCAGGATACGTTCTATGTCGAAGGGGCGGATACCGCCGGCCTCCCGCTGCTCTTGCGCACGCACACAAGTCCGATGCAGGTGCGCTATGCCTGCAACCACCGTCCGCCGATCAAGGTGATCGCCCCGGGACGCACCTATCGCGTCGATTCCGACGCGACGCATTCGCCCATGTTCCACCAGGTCGAAGGCCTGTGGATCGACGAGAACGTCAGCTTTGCGGACCTCAAGGGCGTGTACACAGATTTCCTGCGGCGCTTTTTCGAAACGGACGAGCTGCAGGTGCGGTTCCGCCCCTCCTATTTTCCGTTCACCGAACCTTCTGCCGAAATCGACATGATGTTTGCCTCGGGGCCTCAGAAAGGCCGCTGGCTCGAGATTTCCGGAGCGGGGCAGGTACATCCTACGGTGGTGCGTAATTTCGGCCTGGATCCGGAACGATACATCGGCTTTGCTTTCGGTTCGGGTCTTGAGCGGCTGTCCATGCTGCGCTATGGAATTGACGACCTGCGCCTGTTCTTCGACGGTGATTTGAGTTTCCTGAAGCAGTTTCGGTAAACCATGCAATTTTCTGAGCACTGGCTGCGCACCTTTGTCGATCCTTCGATGAATTCGGAGGAACTGGCCCACCTCCTGACCATGTCGGGGCTGGAGGTTGAGTCCCGCGATCCCGTGGCGCCGGAGTTTTCGGGCGTCGTCGTCGGTGAGGTCCTGTCGGTTGCGCGCCATCCCAATGCCGATCGTCTGAATGTGTGCGAGGTCGACGTTGGTGCCGGCACGCACCTGAAGATTGTGTGCGGTGCGCCAAATGTTGCTGCTGGAATGAAGGTGCCCTGCGCGCGCATCGGCGCCACCCTGCCGGGCGAATCAGCCGACAAGCCCATCGTCATCAAGGCGGCGAAGATGCGCGGCGAGGAAAGCCAGGGCATGCTGTGCTCCGCGCGAGAACTGGGACTGTCCGAGGACCATGCAGGATTGCTGGCCCTTGATGTCAGTGCAGAGGTAGGTCGCGATGTGCGCGATCTGCTCGACCTGGACGACCACATTTTCAACCTGAAACTGACGCCCAACCGCGCCGACTGCCTGTCCCTGCTGGGTGTTGCGCGCGAAGTTGCCGCTCTCACAGGCGCGCCGATAAATCCGCCGGAAATCGCGACAGTCCCTGCGACGAATGATGCGAAACGCCCGCTGGCCGGTATCGAAGCAAACGGCTGCGGCCGCTTTACGGGGCGTCTCATCGGTAACGTCAATGCGAAAGCCGCCACCCCCGAGTGGATGAAGCAGCGGTTGGTCCGCGCCGGACTGCGTTCTATTTCCGCGCTTGTCGATGTCACCAACTACGTGATGCTCGAACTGGGTCGTCCGCTGCATGTCTACGATCTGGACAAATTGTCGGGCGGCATCGGCGTGCGCTTCGGGCTGAAGGGTGAGCGGCTCAAACTGCTGAACGATCAGCTCATCGAGCTGGACGATACGGTTCTTTGCATCATCGATGACAGCGGTCCGATCGGGCTCGCCGGCATCATGGGCGGGGATTCCACGAAGGCGGATCTGGACACCAGGAATATCTATCTGGAATCGGCGTTTTTCCATCCCGATGTGATCGCCGGCCGCACGCGGAAATTCAATTTTTCCAGCGATGCCGCGCACCGTTTCGAGCGCGGCGTGGACTTTGAAAACAATGTGCCGGGTATTGAGCGCGCGACCCGCCTCATCATGGATATCTGCGGCGGCGAACCCGGTGCCATCGAGGATCGCGTCACAGCCCTGCCGAAACGGCCCTCCGCGACAATGCGCGTTGCGCGGGCCCGCAAGGTCATAGGCGTGGCCATAGAGGCTTCCGAAATGGCTGGCATATTCACTCGCCTCAACTTCGGTTTCGTGCAGCAGGGCAGCGGGTACGCTGCGTCATTTCTCGTGACACCGCCCTCCTACCGCTTTGACATCGCCATAGAGGAAGACCTGATAGAGGAGGTCGCCCGCGTTCACGGCTTTGAGCGCATACCCGCGAATCCGCCGCTCGCCCCCGCAGTGATGCGGTCCCAATCCGAGGCGCATCGAAATGCCCACGATTTGCGCCGGCTGATTGCCGCGCGCGAATTCACCGAAGTTATCAATTACAGTTTCATTGACGAGGGTTGGGAGAAGGATTTTTCAGGCAACGATCCGATCCGTGTGCATAATCCCATCGCGGAGCAGTATTCGGTGATGCGCGGCAGCCTACTGGGGAGCCTCGTCGCGAACCTTCGTTACAACCTCAATCGCAAGCATGATCGCGTTCGAGTCTTCGAATTGGCCCGCGTTTATTTTCGTGATGCCGCCACGGTCGACGGTCCGCTGTCAGTTGCCGGCTTACGTCAGCCGGTGCGGCTTGCGGCTCTGGCCTACGGGTCTGCGATCGAGGAGCAGTGGGGCGGTGAAACGCGCCAGGTTGATTTTTTTGACCTCAAGTCGGATGTTGAAGCGTTGCTTGCACCCGGAGTTGCGAGGTTTGAAGCTGCTACCCATATTGCAATGCATCCGGGGCGATCCGCGGCGATATTTCTGGACGGCCTTCGCATTGGATTTGTGGGCGAACTGCACCCCCGACTCCAGCAAAAATATGAATTGCCCCGTCCACCGATGATTTTTGAACTGGACATTGAGCCCCTGCTTTTGCGGGCTTTGCCGCAATACCAGCTCGTTTCGCGCTTCCCGACCATGACTCGTGACATTTCAATTCTGGTGGCGGAAGGCGTTCCGGCGCAGGCTATGCTTGATGCCATGAACAAGGCCAGGCCGGCCTTTGTGAAGGACATCGGGCTATTCGATTTGTACCGCGGAAAAGGAGTGGCTGAAGGGGAAAAAAGCCTTGCATTTCGGGTAGTTATCCAAGATACTGCCCGTACCCTGACAGACCAAGAAGCCGATGCCATCAAGGCGGGATTGCTACAGATTCTCGAGGCTCAATTCGGGGCGAAATTGCGTGCCTAGGGAGAAAATATGACACTCACGAAAGCCGAGCTCGCCGACATGTTGTTTGAAAAGGTCGGGCTCAACAAGCGGGAAGCGAAAGACATGGTCGAAACCTTTTTCGAGGAGATTCGCCATGGTCTGGAGGCCGGGGAGAGCGTAAAGCTGTCCGGTTTCGGGAATTTTCAGCTTCGCGACAAGCCGCAGCGTCCGGGCCGCAACCCCAAGACCGGCGAGGAAATCCCGATCACGGCGAGGCGCGTCGTGACATTCCATGCCAGCCAAAAACTGAAGGCGATGGTCGAGCAGGCGCATGGACAGCAAGACAGCCAAGGCTGAACTGCCGCCGATCCCGGCAAAGCGCTATTTCACCATCGGGGAAGTAAGCGAACTGTGCGGGGTCAAGCCACACGTGCTGCGCTATTGGGAGCAGGAATTCACGCAGCTGAAGCCGGTCAAGCGCCGTGGCAACCGGCGCTATTATCAGCATCACGAAGTGCTTCTGATCCGGCGCATCCGGGAACTCCTGTACGAACAGGGCTTTACTATCAGTGGCGCGCGAAACCGGCTGGACGAGTCCACGGGTTCCAATGCACGCAATGCCGCAAAGGCCGAGGCCGCGGAAATGGCTGCGGCCGCGCAGGCTGCGGTGGACATGAAGGTGATTCGTCGGGAATTGTGCGGCATTCTGGAAATGCTGAACGCCTAGGACCCTGCACTTTGCTTCGCAGGGATGGCATTGCCGCCGCAAGGAATTTTGGTCGGGGCGATAGGACTTGAACCTCAGGCCACCTGTGCCCCATGAAGGTTGCATTCGATTTTTCGATGCAACCAAAGTATGGAAAAAGGTTGATAAGGGGTGGTTTCTATTGCTATTGAAGAGGTTTTCATGAAGACAAGTATTTGGGGCAGATGCGCATTAATTTCTATCGCCTTCTCAGTAAGTTCGGCTCAAGCCGAATCAGGCTTCCTGAACAGGTCCCAGATTATTTCGGCCGTGGCTTATTCCATTTGGACTGGCGTGAATTCGGTTGGGAATCTTTGGGCTGTTACTTACGAACCGGATGGGACGATGTCCGGCAAGGCGGGTAACAAATCATATGAATTCGTTGATACCGGCAAGTGGTGGGTCGATGGATACAAATTATGCTCACAATACAAAGAATGGTTTGGTGGGAAACCCAGTTGCTTCTTTGTAAAAACTGACGGCAACAAGATCAGGCTTTATAACGACAGCCAAAAGTTGGTAGACGAAATTAATTTGACGAAGCTTTAATTAGCGCCGTCATTCCCCCTTGTAAATCATTTTCACAGCTTTGCAGTTGCTTGAAAAACCGTTCATGCGAGTTGTACTCCTGAGCATCTTCATAGGTGTTGGCGCTGATGCTGATTCGACCCTGGCGGCTCATTTTGACTGCCCCATCGCCAACCTCTGACAACCCATAACCGGCAACAGCCGGTGGCGCATCCAAGGTGTGGATATTGAATTCCGGCACGCTGGGTCAAATCGGCATCAGCGACAACACGCTATTGACTAAAGCGAGTTCAGCGCTTGTTAAACAGGCTGTGCCTCGCGAAGCAATCGGTACACGCAATCGGCCTTGTGGTTCTCTAACCGTCCGTTGATATCAGTAGTCAGGACCTTGCAATATTTGCAGCGGTACTTATACATCTCGCCTTCCAAAGGTTCCTGTGGAAACTCGATGTCAAAGGCTTCCTTGTACGGGGACCGGGAGTAGAAAAATTTCGTTTCTGGTGCATTCTTGATTGTCACTTTTTATCCGATCTGAAGCCGCATGGCGCTACGTATCCGCGTACCGGCTTGAAAAAATATATACCCCCGGGGGGGCAAGCGATTGGAAAACTAAACCGGACCTTTTCTGCATTGAGGATGGGCATGGCCACAGCTGTCCAACCCTTTACAAGCCTCTACTTGTTTTTGCTATTGCGCAATATAAACCTCAATCCAAGTTCTTCCTGTACATGATGGGGACGAAAGTGTTGGTATGGTCACGGCGGGGGCTTGAGTTTCAGAAGTCGAAGCGTCGTTTGAGCAAAAGCCAGTGAAGGGGTGATCCAGATGGAACCCATTTTAAAAGCGGGAAGTGCCCGCTGGGCAGGGGTGGGTTACCGGGAATTGGCTTTGGGGTGAGCTTGGCCGAGTTTTATCAGGGTAATAGAGGAAGCCAGTATGCGGAGGCAGTAGGATTGCGGATCCGTTAAACGTAATTATGCAGACCATCATCGTAGGTGCTCCGACCTACGCTGACTTGTGCCCCAATTTTGTACCCAAGGCTTGCAAATAAAAAACGACTTAGGAAAAAATACCTAAGTCATTGTTTTTAATGGTCGGGGCGAGAGGATTTGAACCTCCGACCACCTGCACCCCATGCAGGTACGCTACCAGGCTGCGCTACGCCCCGAAGCTGCGATTATAGCAGGGAGAATTCGATTTCTTCCAAATTCCACCGAGGACTAAAAGTCGGCAAATGGTAGAGCCTCTCTACCACTTACGTGGTTTTCGTGACTTGTGCGGGGAACGAAAGTCGGACAACAGACTGTCGTATCGTTGAATTCTGGATAGGGGGCGGAGCATCCTCAAACCCGGGGCGGTTCATTGTTCAGTGTTTCCCCCGCACAAAAAAAAGACGGGGGGAGGGAGGGTTCCCCCCGTCTGACCGCTGTTTGCTGGGCCGGCGGAAAACGAAAGATGACAAAAGCATGAATTGGAAACTGTTGCCCCGCAAGCCGCAAAGCAATCGGAACGTGCAATATTCCACGATGCATTCAAATCACCGCGCTTGATTGGTGGCGTGACTGTGAAAAAGTCACATGATTCACCATGTTAGTATTTATTCGTGGCTACAGACTCATCTGCTTCCGAACTGATCTCCATGCCTGACCCTGTCAATGGTGAGGTCCTTTCCGGCTGTATCCTGCGCTCCGCTTCACGCATCCAGGTTCAGGTTCTCGACCAATGCCCTTCGACGAATGCATTGCTGCTCGAGCGTGCCAGGGCAGGCGAGCCGCATGCCACCGCCATTGTTTGTGAAAACCAGACGGCGGGCAGGGGGCGGCAGGGAAATGCCTGGATTTCTATACCGGGGGCGTGTCTGACTTTCTCCCTGTTGTGGCGTTTTCAAACCCGGTTGCCGGCACCAGCATCATTGGGTCTTGCGGTAGGCGTTGCATTGGCGGAGGCATTGGTGGCCTTGGGCGCCCATGGCATCCAGCTCAAATGGCCCAACGATTTGATGTTTGATGGGCGCAAGGTTTGCGGCATCCTGATTGAAGCCTTTCACGAAGAGGACATGACGGTCGCAGTCATAGGAATCGGACTTAATGTGAGTCATGGCGAGTCGATTCGCGGCCTGACGGGCCTTGACGTTGCCGACCTGCGGGAAGCGGGTGTGCAGGCCGGACGCAAGGGCATACTGATTGCACTGTTGGAGGCCCTCGAGCGGGCACTGGACAGATACGGGATCGAGGGGTTCGCGCCGGTTCGTAAGCAATGGCTGATTCGCGACGCCTGGCAGGGCAGGCGGCTGAGGCTGTGCAATGCCCAGGGTGTGGCCGCAGAGGGTATTGCCGCAGGAGTGGGTGAGGACGGGGCCTTGTTACTCCAATCGGAGGGCACCGTCAGTGCGTATTACAGCGGTGAGCTTTCCCTGAGGCCGGCATGATTCTGGCCATTGATTGCGGCAATTCCCGGATCAAGTGGGGTTTGTGCAGAGGCCTGGAATCACGTGATTCCGATCCCATTGAGTGGTCCGCCAGGGGTGATCTTGCCGTTGAGGCGGTTGCCGGCATTGCGGACCAATGGCTGTTTTCAGGTCAACCTTCTGAGATCATGATCAGCAATGTCGCCGGCGGCATCATTGCTGAACGCCTGGCGGTGGCCCTTGGCAGGTTCCAGGCCGCGCCAAAATGGATCACGCCCGGGCTCGCCGAAGGCGGCGTTTGTAACGGGTACGCCGATCCGGTCGCGTTGGGCGCTGACCGATGGTGCGCTCTGGTGGGAGCACGCGCATTGCATTCGGGTAATTGCCTGGTCGTGATGGCCGGTACGGCCACGACTGTTGATTGGCTTTCGGCCAACGGGGAATTTCGCGGTGGATTGATCCTTCCGGGTATGCGATTGATGAAACAGGCATTGTCGAACCATACGGCAGCCTTGACATATGCCGATGGTGAGCTTGTCGATGTGCCCCGGAACACCGCCGATGGCATCGAGACCGGCTGCCTGCTTGCGCAGGCTGGCGCCATTGAGAAAATGTACTCGCGGTTGCCAGTGGGTGGGCTTTGCCTGATGTCGGGTGGCGAAGCTGCGCGCATTGCAGCATGCCTGGGTGTCCCGCATCGCAGGGTGGATAATCTCGTGCTCGAAGGCATTGTTCGCATGGCGCCCGGTTACTTGGGCAAATAGAAGGGGGCTTCGCGAGTGTGGAAAATGCAGATGGTCTGGCATGCCCAGGTTGCCAGTTACCGCAGTGACCAGAATCCGGAACGGATCAGGCGATGAGATTGTTCGTGCTGTTACTTGTGCTTGCGAACGTGGTTTTCTACGCCTGGGTGCGGTATGTTCCGGAGTCTTCCTCGCCCGAATCGCAATTGGTGGCGCAGCAAATCAATCCCGAAAGCATCCGGCTTTTGTCGGCGCCACAGGTTGCCGCAAGAAAGCCCGCCCCCCCCAAGACCATCGCGTGCATGGAATGGCACGGGTTCAGTGTCGAGGAAATGGCAAGGGCGCAGGAGGCCCTGTTGTCGACTTCCCCTGGCGTCAAGGTGACTGAGCGCAGGACCGAAGAGGCCGCCGGATGGTGGGTATTCATGCCGCCTCAGGCCAATCGCCAGGGCGCGGTGCAAAAGGTCGAGGAAATCAAGCGCCTTGGCATCGAGGAATATTTCATTGTTCAGGAAGACCCCAAATTCCGGTTTGCCGTATCCCTGGGCGTGTTTCGCACCGAGGACGCTGCGCGCAACAAGCTGGAACAACTGCAGGGGCGCGGGGTGCGAACAGCGCGGATCGGTCCGCGATCCGCGCCGGTGGTTCGGATTTCGCTTCAGCTTCGTGACGTGCTCGAGAGCGCGCAGCCCAAGGTCATCGAGTTGGGCAAGGATTTTCCCGGCACTGCATTCAAGGATTGCGCATCCTAGTCGGCGGAACTTAACGCCCCCTCGGATGGCCTTGCCGGGCGGTTATGCGCCGGAACCCCTGATTTTCCTGAGGGTTGCCGTTGTTGAGCGCTCGTGCGCGAATGGAATCGAATGCACCGCCCCCCCCCAGCCCAGAACTTCGCGAGAACCGACCATTTCGGCGGGCTTGTAGTCGCCCCCTTTGACGAGGATTTCCGGACGGACGATCAGGATCAGTTCGAGTGGGGTGTCCGTGTCGAACCATGTCACCAGACTCACCGATTCCAGCGCTGCAATGACGGCGGCGCGGTCCTCCAGTGTGTTGACTGGCCTGTCAGTACCCTTGCCAAGGCGCCGGGCTGAGGCGTCGTCGTTCAACGCAACCAGAAGCGATGCGCCCAGCGAACCCGCCTGGTCCAGATAGGTTGCGTGGCCCCTGTGAAGAAGGTCAAACACGCCATTGGTGAACACCAGGGGCCGCATGGCTTGGGCAAGGCGGGTCTGCAGATCGCGCGGCGCGCAGATCTTGGATTCAAAGCGGGGTTCACGGTAGGCCATGGAATTGATGTTACCTTATGCAAAGGAAAGGCCCGCGCACGTTCATGCTCGGTTCGTGATCCATCCGACTAAAATTGAATGACGGCAAATAAGCGTTCAACGCGGCATCTGCCGATGCGCAATGTTGATTTCAGATTCGGAAGGGAGAAATTTCATGTTCAGGAGTTGGCTGTTGCTGCTTGTCCTCGTGGCTTTCGCGCCCTCGGTTCAGGCTGCGGATTGTCCCGCGCTTCTCGACCAGAAAGTGACCACACTGATCGACCAGCCGGCATCGCTCTGCCAGTACCAGGGCATGGTGGTATTGGTTGTCAACACGGCAAGTCAATGCGGTTTTACGCCGCAGTATGAAGGCTTGGAGGCGCTGTACCGGCGCTACAAGGGCCGAGGTCTCGTGGTGCTCGGATTTCCGTCGAATGATTTTGGCGAACAGGAACCGGGTGGAAGCAGGGAAATCGCCCAGTTTTGCCAGCTCAATTATGGCGTGTCGTTTCCAATGTTCTCGAAATCAACGGTGGTCGGACCCAGGGCAATGCCGCTTTACCGGCGACTGGCCAGCAGCGGTGGCGTGGCGCCCAAGTGGAATTTTCACAAGTACCTGATTGATCGCCGGGGTGAAAGGGTGTTTTCCTACGACTCTGAAGTGGAGCCGCTGGACCGGAACTTCGTGCAGCAAATTGAGCGCTTGCTGGCGGCCCATTAGCGCTTCAGGACGGAGACGTCCTGCGTGTTCGAACGGCCCATCAGTCGGCGGAGGCGGGCCTAGTTGATGGGGGTGGGCGCTGCCGGTGCCGGCGGAGGAGGCGTCGACGGCAGATACTCGAATACCCGGACCACCTTTTGCACGCCACCGATGCCGCGGGCAATTTCGGTGGCGTCGTCAGCCTCCTTGCGGGTCACCAGGCCCAGCAGAAACACCACGCCGGCTTCCGTTACGACCTTGACGTTGAGTGGCGAGAATTTTTGCGGCCCGACAAATGCGGTCTTGATGCGGCCGGTCAGAAAGGTATCGTTGCCGCGCGCCTGCATGGACGATGCGCCTGCGATCTGCAGTTCATTGACCACGCCCTTTACCCGTTCAATCTGCGTCAGGGTCTTTTCGGCATCTTCCTTTGATTTTGCATCCGGTACTTCGCCCGTCAGCAAAATGGTGTAATTGAAACTGGTGACGTTGACGTGGGACTTTTCATTCAGGATCTGGCCGAGCCGGTTGTTGGCCGTCAATTCGACACGTTCATCGCCAAGGACAACCTCGGCAGGTCGGCGGTCGGAGCCCACCATCACGCCGGTGGCGGCGCCGCCGAGAAGTGCGGCCTCTATGCAGCCACCCAGAACGATCGTTGTCCCCAGCGCCGCAATCAAGGCAAGCGAACGCACGCACAGATTGGTGTTCATCATCACTATTCGGCTCCCAGTAACAGGGTATCGATTCCGTCGCAAAGGCAATGCAATCCAAGCAAATGGACTTCCTGAATCCGGGGCGTCTGCCCGTGGGGCACGCAGATGTGCACATCCTCGTCGCCGAGCAATTCTGCCATCGCTCCGCCGCCATTTCCGGTCAGGGCCACCACCCGCATCTCGCGCTCATGCGCGGCCTCGATGGCCCGAAGCACGTTGCGAGAGTTTCCGCTCGTTGAAATAGCCAGCAGGACATCGCCCGATTGTCCCAGCGCGAAAATCTGCTTTGAGAACACCTGGTCATAATCGTAATCGTTGGCAATCGCGGTCAGGGTCGAGGTATCGGTCGTCAGGGCAATGGCCGCGAGCGGGGGGCGTTCCCTTTCGAAACGGTTCAGGAGTTCGCCTGAAAAATGCTGCGCGTCGGCGGCCGATCCGCCATTCCCGCAGGACAGAATCTTGCCGTTGGCGAGCAGGCATCGGGCCATGAGCTCGGCACCAAGGGCCAGGGGCTCGGCAAGCAACTCCATGGCGTCAAGCTTGGCGCGCGCGCTTTCCTGGAACTGCCGCCTCACTCTGGCGAGCAGATCCGGATTAGCGGGGCTGGTCTGGGGTGTTAATTCGGCGACTGGCATGGCGCGCATTCTACCGTAGCGCGGGCACGTATTGTCCGAGCCTGATTGCCGCTTTAGCGCAAAAAGATGTCGAACTGTATGCGTGCCCTCGGGTGTCGCCCATTCTGCGGTTCGGCGACCCGGGCAGAGACGGATTCGCCCCGGTCCATCGCCCACGCCAGCGCGGCGTTGCCAGCACGGGGGACATAACCCAGCTTGTAGCCGTGCCATTCGACCCGCACCGCGTTGCTGTCATGGGGATTTTCGGCTTCCCTGAGCAGGTCCAAAGCCTCTCCGGGCTTGAAATGATCCACGAGTTCGGGAGCGTGATGGTATCGGTATCCGGCCAGGACAGAGCGCTGGACGTGCAGGCTGACCTCCTGTGCACCGGCAGGTATCGCTGCGCCGAGGGCCATGGATAGCGCCCAGACGCCATATTTATTCGGAGATGGCATCGCGTATCCACTCCATCTCTGCGGGTTCAATCCGGCTCAACAGGATGGCATCGAACCGGCATGAGGCGCGCGGATAGCGCGCCAGATACTGTCTCGCCGCGGCCAGCAGGCGAGCGCGCTTTCGCGCGTGAATACTTTCGGCGGCACCGCCGAATCTGGGGTTGGTACGCAGCCTCACCTCGACCAGAACAATCGCATTGCCTTCCCGGAATATGAGATCGATTTCCCCAAATCGTGAGCGCCAGTTCCTTTCAAGCAGGATCAAACCCTGGCGCTGCAGAAATTCGCAGGCAAGGTTTTCAGCCCGATTGCCGTCGGTCAATGTCATGGAGCATGCTCCCAGCACTCGCCAGTGTTCATGGTGTCCGCCGGTTCGGACCTCGCTTGCCGGATCGCCACGGTGGCCGCACAATGCCGGCCCGGGCGCAACGGCTCCCGCGGGAATAGGTGGTGATGTGCGATGAACAACGGTCCTGAGAGCGATCGCGTTGACAGCGGTGAATTGTTTGTGGTGGCCACACCGATTGGCAATCTGGAGGACATGAGCGCGAGGGCTATCCGCGTGCTGAAGGAAGTCGACGTTATTGCCGCGGAAGACACCCGGGTCACGGCACACCTGCTGGCCCGTTATGCCATCCCCCAGCGGCCGATGGCCCTGCATGCCCACAACGAACGGGCGCGCACCGAACAGGTCTTGAAGCTGCTCTCCGAAAACAAGCGCGTGGCCCTGGTCAGCGATGCCGG
>CAIUKQ010000214.1 GCA_903899705.1 uncultured beta proteobacterium | reverse complement strand
GCGAAATCGAGCAGCTTCGGAATGCGTGCGCGAATCTCGTCCTGATGCAAACCGAAATACCGTCCGTAGACAAGCAGGTTTTCCTCGACGGTGAAATCGGGGTCGAGGTTGTCCATTTGTGGCACGACGCCGACACGAACGCGGGCCTCGCGTGCTGACCGGGGCACCGGCATCCCTCGCAGGCTGAGTGTGCCTCCATCGGGTTCGACCAGCCCCAGGCACAGCCGCAGGGTGGTGGTTTTGCGTGCCCCGTTGGGGCCGAGCAATCCGTAGCATTCGCCTCGTTCAATGGAGAAGCTGACTCCACGAAGAACTTCGGTAGTGCCGTAGGATTTGCGCAAACCCTCTACGCTCAGGACGGCCATGCGCGCTTGACGATTCCGCGGATGATACTCAGGCGGCGATGAAAGAAATGATCGGCGCCAGGAATGACGACAACCGGCAATTCCTGCGGCCCTGCCCAGGCGAGTACGTTGGCCAGCGGAACCGTTTCGTCGAGCTCGCCATGAATGATGACCGTATCCTCCGGAACATTGGCGCCAGGGTATTCACGGTCTCCGGTGACGCGGCCAACAGCCGTTCCCACAAGGACCATGCGTTCCACGGGGATTCGTTGTGCCAAACGGATCTGCACATAGGATCCGAATGAAAAACCCGACAGCACGGTTTTGGGATTTCCAAAACGTTGTCCAGCCCATTCTGCAACGGTTTGCAGATCGTCGGTCTCCCCGATGCCTTTGTCGTGAAGACCCTGACTTTGGCCAACGCCCCGGAAATTGGGGCGAACCGCCACATAACCCAGGTCGCGGAAAGCCCACGCAAGCGTCTGTGCAACCTTGTTATCCAGCGCGCCGCCGTAAAGAGGGTGTGGATGGGCGACCAATGCGACGCCGCGGGGTTGATCTGCGGAGGGCATATCCAGTACGGTCTCGATGGCCCCGGCAATGCCGGGAACGAGCACTCGTTCTACTGCCGCGCTCATATGCGCAAGCGGTCGACCACCTTGCCGTTTTTGAGGTGTTCCTCGACGATTTCATCGATGTCGGATTTGTCGACGTAGGTGTACCAGACCTCTTCGGGGTACACCACCATCACGGGGCCCAGTTCGCAGCGGTCCAGGCAACCGGCCTGATTGATGCGCGTTTTCCCCTCGCCCGACAGGCCCAGTGCCTTTACCCGGCCTTTGGCATAGTCGCGCAGTTCCTGTGCGCCATGGTCGTTGCAACAGGCCTCGCCATTTTTGCGCTGATTACAACAAAAAAATACGTGGTGCTCGTAATGGCTCACGGTGATTCCTTGCTCAGGTGCCCGGTGAAGCGGCGGATTCTAGCGCGTTGCCCGCTTTTATCCCTTGCGCAATCGTTCCGCTGCGTCCAGAGCGAAATAGGTGAGTATGCCGTCGGCGCCGGCACGTTTGAACGCAAGCAGCGCCTCCATGACCGCCGCATCTTCATTCAGCCAGCCACGGGCACTGGCGGCTTTCAGCATGGAATACTCGCCGCTGACCTGATAGACAAAAGTGGGTGCCTTGAACTCTTCCTTCACGCGGCGAAGAATGTCGAGGTAGGGCATGCCGGGCTTGACCATGACCATGTCGGCGCCTTCCTGAAGGTCGAGTCCGACCTCCCATAGCGCCTCGTCCGAATTGGCCGGATCCATCTGGTAGGTGAATTTGTTGCTTTTGCCCAGGGCGCCTGCCGAGCCCACGGCGTCCCGGAACGGTCCGTAGAAAGCCGAAGCGTATTTGGCGGAATAGGCCATGATTCTGGTGTGGATATGCTCGCGGGCGTCCAATGCCGCGCGAATGCGGCCAATGCGGCCATCCATCATGTCCGAGGGCGCGATGATATCCACCCCGGCGCCGGCCTGAACAAGCGCCTGCCGTTCCAGCACGGAAAGCGTTTCATCGTTGAGTATGTAGCCGCTGGCATCAAGCACGCCGTCCTGTCCGTGGCTGGTGTAGGGGTCCAAGGCGACGTCCGTCATGACACCCAGATCCGGAAAATGTTTCTTTAATGCGGCAACGACGCGCGGAATGAGCCCGTCGGGGTTGGTGGCTTCGATGCCATCCGGGGTTTTCAACGCGGGTTCGATCGCGGGAAACAAGGCCATGACAGGGACGCCGAGATGCAGGCAGCGTTCTGCAATAGGGAGCAATTTGTCCAAGGTATGCCGGCTGACACCCGGCATGGAGGAAACCGCCTGCGACCGGCGGTGTCCTTCAATGACAAAAACCGGATAGATCAGATCATTAGATGTAAGTACATGCTCTCTCATTAGACGTCGTGAAAACTCGTCATGACGCATGCGACGCCTGCGGACAGTCGGAAAGCTTCCGTAAATGTTCATGATGGTCCTTGGTCGAAATGGGGGTTTCGGCAATCCTTATGCAGCCTGCGCATTTTCATGGAACCTTTTGCGGGGTTGCAAGTCTACAAAGTAGATGGTTTTTAACCGTCTCCCGCTCCTCCCCCCTGAGTGGGTTGCCTCAGTACCGTGAGGCATTGTCCCCGGGCTTTACTCCCCTTTAGCCTGGGGACTCTTATTTTTGGGTTTCCATATTCCGTCAGTGCGGCGTCGGATCCGGCCTGAGGTGTTGACGGGTTTCTTAATAGGGGTGGCTGATCCGGGCTCGACTCCGGCGAGTTTTCCTCGGGCGGGGGTTTTGGACTGCGGCATGGACAGCCATCCGGCAAAGACTGCTTCCGCCTCCTCGATGCCACTTCGCTTGAGACTGGAAAAAAGCTGTGCCGAATAGTTGGGTGACAGCAATGCCAGTGCCTCTCGCACCGTTTTGAGCCTTGCGATGGCCTCAGTCCGTGCAAGCTTGTCGGACTTGGTCACCAGCACATGAATGGGAATTCCGGTGGGCTGCATGAACTCGATCATGCGCTGGTCAAGCTCGGTCATCGGGTGGCGGATATCCATCATCAATGCCATCCCCCGCAATTCCGGTCTGCCCTGAAGGTAGTTGCCGAGGACCTTGTCCCATTTGGATCGTATGGAGCCGGGTACGCTGGCGTAGCCGTAACCCGGAAGGTCCACCAGAAAACGCATTTCACCCAGCGCGAAGAAATTGATCATCTGTGTGCGTCCGGGCAGTTTGCTGACAAAGGCAAGCCGGCGACGGGTGGCCAAAGTATTGATGGCGCTGGATTTGCCCGCATTGGATCGTCCGGCGAAGGCAATTTCGCCGGCGCTTTCGGGCAGGGGGTCATCCAGCGTCGCCACGCTGGCTGCATAGGTCGCATTCTGAAACAGGGGCATGGGGTATGAGGCCGGTGAGGTGTGGCCCAAAAGCGGGCTGTGGCATTAACGATGGCCTGCTAGAATATCAGTATTGCAAGCCACTGATTTTCTGGGAAAGCCCGGTATTGTGGCACGGACAAACAGACCGACTCCGGTATTCATTCAGGTTCCATAAACATGTATTCAAACCAAATACTCGTATTCGTGATTCGTGCATTTGCATTGGCCCTGCTGGCCGGAAACGCGTCATTGGCGCTTGCCCAGGATAAATCGGCAAAGCCGGATCTTGAGAAAGGCAAGGCGGTTGTCGCCAAAACATGTGCGGCGTGTCATGGTGCTGACGGAAACAGCCCGATTGCCATCAATCCGAAGCTCGCGGGACAGCACCCCGAGTATCTCGCAAAACAACTGGCCGAATTCAAGGCAAATAGCGCACGCAAGAACCCTGTGATGCTGGGAATGAGCTCAACTCTTTCCGCAGAGGATGTCAGTAACGTCACGGCATATTTTGCAGCGCAAAAGCCGAAAGAAGGGGCGGCGAAAAACGCCGATTCTGCGGCTCTGGGCCGCAAAATCTACCGGGGCGGCGATGTTGTAAGGGGCTTGGCGGCATGCGCGTCCTGCCATGGCGCCACCGGTGCCGGACTGCCATCGCAATATCCGAGACTGGCAGGCCAGTATGCCGAATACACCGAGGCGCAGCTGCGTGCCTTTCGCGCCGGAGAGCGGGCCAATGATGCCGGTCGGATGATGCGTACGGTCGCCGGAAAACTGAGCGATACCGAAATCAAGGCGGTTGCGGATTACGTTGCCGGCTTGCGCTAGCTCGGCAATTTCATGCCGACGGCATGGCGTTCTGATTAAAGCAGGCGGAATTGTTCTGAAGCCGTCGCATTGACCAAGTTGCCTGCTGACGTCAGAACCCGGTTTCTCGCCGGTGGATCGGTTGCAATCGATCCACCAATTTCTCGATTGAACAATATTAGGGAATAGTGTTGCACGGTGACGCGTTTGCACCTGTGATGCTCCGGACGTTTGCGGCCTGAGCAGGGCGGGTGCTGTGATCCGGCAGCAAATTCGATACCATTCCGGGCATGGACGAACACCCGATCATTACCCATATTCCGCGCCTGCGCCGCTATGCGAGGGCGCTCGCCAATGATCGTTACCTTGCCGACGATTTGATCCAGGACACTCTCGAGCGCGCCTGGAACAAGTACCACCTGTGGCGGCAGGGAAGCGATCTGCGGGCATGGCTGTTTGCGATCATGCACAACGTGTTTGTCAATCAGATGCGCGGACGGCGGATGGATCTGGAGATTTTGACCGATGAACTGCCGATCGTTGCGGTACGCGACACGCAATCGGACGGTCTTGAACTCGCGGATTTGCGGCGTGCGCTGTCGCGCCTGTCCGTGGAGCACCGGGAAATCCTGCTGTTGGTCTCGGTTGAGCAGATGAAATATGAAGAAGTCGGCGACGCACTCGGAATTCCCGTCGGAACGGTGATGTCCCGGCTTTCCCGAGCCCGTGAACGTCTGCGCCAGCATCTGGATGGTGGGGCGAATGCTGTCTCGTTGAAGGTGATCAAGTGAGTGACATCACTGACGAAGACCTGCATCGCCTGATCGATGGTCAGCTCGATCTTTCCCGTCGTGAGGAGGTGGAGACGTATCTGCAGCAGCACCCAGCTGATGCGGAGCGCACCCGGCTGATGGCCGAATTGAACGCGGGTTTGCGCGCCGTATATGACGCCGAACTTGACGAACCGGTTCCTGCCAGGTTCCTTTTGGCGCCCGGTATCCGGAAGTCCCGCTATCGCATGGTGGCGATGGCGGCCGGATTGTTTGTGACCGGTGTTTTGTCGGGATGGATGGTGCGAGGAACGGTGACCACGCCCAATCTGGCATTGAGTCTTCCGCGACAGGCCGCAATTGCACATGCGGTCTACGCGCCGGAGGTCCGGCATCCGGTGGAGGTTGAAGGAAAGGAAGAAGAGCATCTGGTGCGCTGGTTGTCCAAGCGCCTGGGAACTGATCTCAAGGCGCCCAAACTCGCCGCTTTGGGTTACGAACTGGTGGGCGGCCGGTTGCTGTCCGGCCCCAACGGGCCTGTTGCGCATTTTATGTTTCAGGACTCGCGCGGTGTCAGGCTAACGCTGTATGTAAGTACAAGGACCGGAGAGCCGCGCGAAACTGCGTTCCGTTTCAGCCAGGAGGATCGTGTATCCGTCTTTTACTGGATTGATGGCAGGAATGGGTATGCATTGTCCGGCGAAATTGGCAAGGATCAGTTGCTGGGTATTGCCAATGTGGTGTATCAGCAGCTCAATCCCTGACCCTGATGTTGTAAGGATCATTGGCCCCGCAGCGACTGATATACCGTCGCCACAACACCTTTCGGAGTACCTGCATGCTCATCAAGCGTCCCAAAGATGTCAAACCTTCGGAGATCACTCCGCTCGGAATCTATCGCAGGAGGCGGGAATTCGTAGCCACGGCCGGGGTATTGGCGCTTGGCGCTGTTAGCGGGATGGGTACAAAGCCTGCTATCGCGCAAGATGGTGCAAAACTCAAGGGCTTCGGCAAAAGCAAGTTCTCAACCACTGAGAAAGCGAACGCCATCAAGGACGTCTCCGGTTACGTGAACTATTACGAGTTCGGAACCGATAAGACGGACCCGCCGCAGTATGCGAAGAAATTGAAAACGCAACCCTGGACGGTCGTTGTCGAGGGTGCGGTGAAAAAGCCCCGCACTTTCGGAATCGAAGAGTTGATGAAAATGCAGATGGAAGAGCGTATTTATCGCCTTCGCTGTGTCGAAGCCTGGTCGATGGTCATTCCATGGATAGGCTTTGAATTCAACAAGTTGGCCAATCTGGTCGAACCCACCGGCAATGCCAAGTTCGTTGAGTTTCACACCGCCCTGCAACCGGACAATATGCCGGGGGTTCGGCTGCCAGTTCTGGATTGGCCCTACATCGAGGGCCTGCGGATAGACGAGGCCATGAACCCTCTGACGATTCTATCCATGGGCATGTACGACGAGGTATTGCCCAACCAGAACGGCGCGCCGGTGAGGCTGGTCGTGCCCTGGAAATACGGGTTCAAGAGCGGCAAGTCCATTGTGAAGATTCGATTCGTGGAAAAGCAACCGCGTACCGCCTGGGAGAAAGCCAACCCGCAGGAATACGGGTTTTATTCCAACGTCAATCCCGATGTAGATCATCCGCGCTGGAGCCAGAAAACGGAGAAGCGCCTGCCGGCATTCTTTGCCAATCACAAGACCCAGTTGTTCAATGGCTACTCTGAGCAGGTCGCAAGTCTCTACACCGGGATGGACCTGCGCAAGAATTATTGATCGGACTTTCTGATGCGGTTATCCGAGCGCGCGATAAGGACGGTCAAGGCAAGCTTATTCGTCATCGCGCTCCTCCCGCTTGCCCATCTGGCTGCGGGTGCATTCATCTTTCCCGACTGGCTGGGCGTCAATCCGGCGGAGTACATCACGCGTTCCACCGGTGACTGGACGCTGCGGCTGTTGCTTCTCACCCTGACCGTCACGCCCCTGCGGCGACTCACCGGCTGGACTTGGGTGTTGCGCGTGCGCCGCATGCTGGGATTGTTCACCTTTTTCTACTCCGTGATGCACGTGTCCAGTTATGTGTCGTTCGACCACGTGTTCGATGTGGGTGAAATCCTCAAGGATATTGTCAAAAGACCTTTCATTACGGTGGGGTTCAGCTGCCTCGTTTTGATGACTCCCCTTGCGGCAACGTCAACCAACCGGATGGTTCGGCGACTGGGTGCGAAGCGGTGGCTGCTCCTGCATCGCCTGGCCTATCTGATCGCCCCCCTGGGGGTGCTGCATTTCTGGTGGATGGTGAAGCGGGACCTGACCGAGCCCATCGTCTACGCGTTGCTGCTGAGCGTGTTGCTTGGTTATCGGATTGTCGCGCGCCTAGCGGCGCGCCATCCCGCCAAGAGCCAGCCCCTTAGGGCATGATTCGTTCCGCTGAATAGAGGTCATCCACGGTTTCGCGGGCCCTTGCCAGATGCACTTTCTCGCCGTCAACCATGACTTCCGCCGCGCGCGGGCGGCTGTTGTAATTGGAGCTCATGCTCATGCCATAGGCCCCGGCCGAAAGCACCGCAAGAAGATCACCTGAGGCTACTGAAAGGCGGCGATTCCGGGCAAGCCAGTCGCCGGATTCACAGACCGGCCCCACCACATCGTAGCTGCGCTCAACGCCGTCTCGCGGCGCAACTGGAACCACGTCGTGCCATGCCTCATATAACGCAGGTCGCATCAGGTCGTTCATCGCGGCATCCACGATGGCGAAATTCCTGTCACCACCTGTTTTCAGGTATTCGATACGCGTCAGCAAAATCCCCGCATTTCCGACAATCGACCTTCCGGGTTCGAGCAGAACGCGCTGGCGGCGCGAACCGAGTCGCGCGAAAAGTGAATTCAGGTATTGACTGATCGCCGGCGGGGTTTCGTCGCTGTATCTGATCCCCAATCCGCCTCCAAGGTCAAAGTGCTGAAGGGGCAGGCCGGTTGCATCGAGCATGTCGACAAACTCAAGGATCTTGTCCAATGCCGCTTCGAACGGGGCGATCTGGGTCAGTTGTGACCCGATATGGAAGTCGATGCCCGTCACCCTGAGGCCGGGCAACCCTGCTGCCTTGCGATAAAGCCTTGGAGCGTCGTCATAGGCGACGCCGAACTTGTTCTCCTTCAGCCCCGTTGATATGTAGGGATGGGTTTGCGCGTCGACATCGGGATTGACCCGAAGGGAAATGGGCGCCTGCTTCCCCATCGAAAGGGCGACTGAATTCAGGCGCTCCAGTTCCGCTTCGGACTCGACGTTGAAACAAAGTATTCCCGCCGCTAGCCCCTGACGCATCTCCGTCTCGGTCTTTCCCACGCCTGAAAACAGTATTTTCTCGGGACTGCCCCCGGCTGCCGTGACCCGGGCAAGTTCTCCCGCGGAAACAATGTCAAAGCCGGCACCCATGCGCGCAAGGAGGTTGAGAACTGCCAGATTGGAATTGGCCTTTACCGCATAGCAAACCAGTGCGTTGCGCCCCGCGCAAGCCGCTTCGTATTCGCGGTAGGCGGACTCGATAGCTGCCCTCGAGTACACGTAGCACGGGGTGCCGAATTTTTTCGCGATGAGTTCAAGGGACACAGACTCGGCGTGCAGTACGCCGTCCACCAGGGAAAATGCGCTCATCGCCGTGGGGTACTATCGGCAGGCGCCATTTGATCCGGTGCAGGCAGGTATAAAGCCCCTTTGGTCCCGCATCCGGCGAGGATCAGCAGGGCAAGTGTCAATGACGCGACACGCAGCATGATTGGATCTGCATTGTTGAGTGAAAGTGATCTTAGCACGCGTATGAACGAGACTGAATTCACAACCATCTCCAACGAAATGCTCGAGGCCATCTCCTCGTCAATCGATCGCGCCGATCTGGACATCGATTGCAGCTTCAAGGGCGAGGGCATACTCGAGATCGAATTCGACGATGGAACAAAGCTTGTCATCAACAGAAATACTCCGGTACGTGAGATTTGGGTGGCAGCCCCATCCGGCGGATTTCACTTTCGCGCCGTGGCCGGCCGCTGGGTGGACACCCGTGACGGCGTCGAACTGGGCGCCAGGGTTTCGGCCTTGCTGAAGGCCTCGACCGGGCAGGACATCCCTGTGTGATTCGATTGCCGGTTTTTGCCGGCGGTGATCAGGGCTGCGGGGCGACCGCTTCGTCGCGGGCCCTTGGCTCAGGCGGAGACTCCGGGGGCAGGTTTTCCTGGTAGAAAAATTCGAGGCGGCCGTCAGGAGCCTTCGGATTTCCATCAATAATCTTCGCGGTCACAATGCCTTCGGGCTGCGGCATGAACACTTCGGGAACATCCTTGAGGGCCTTGGCCATATAGTCAATCCATATCGGCAGGGCTGCTACGGAGCCGGTTTCGTTGTTGCCCATTTTCCTGGGCTGGTCATATCCCATCCATGCGATCGCAACAATACCTGGCTGATAGCCGGCAAACCATGCATCGACCTGGTCATTGGTCGTGCCTGTTTTTCCTGCCAGATCTTTGCGACCCAGGGAATTCGCACGCGCGGCCGTACCGTGCCGCACAACGTCATGAAGCATGCTGTCCATGAGAAACGCGTTGCGCGGATCAATGACGCGCAAGTTCGGATCACCTGCGAGTACTGGCTGGGCCTGCGCAAGGAGGTTGCCACGGTCGTCGACAATGCGCTGAACGATGTAGGGCTCAACCTTGTAGCCACCGGTGGCAAAAACCGTATAGGCCCGCGCCATCTGCCACGGGGTTACAGAGCCGGCGCCCAATGCCATCGTCAAGTAAGGCGGGTGCTTTTCGGCATCGAATCCGAAGCGGGTGATGTATTCCTGGGCGTACTGGGTGCCGATGGACTGCAAAATTCTTATCGAAACCATGTTTTTCGACCGCGTAAGCGCGGTGCGCATGCTGATCGGGCCATCGTACTTGCCGTCGTAATTTTTTGGCTCCCAGACCTGACCGCCGGTGAGAAACGGATCAACGGTTACCGGCGAATCATTGATGATTGTTGCAGGAGTGAAGCCTTTTTCCAGCGACGCCGAATAGATGAAGGGTTTGAATGACGACCCGGGCTGGCGCCATGCTTGCGTCACGTGGTTGTACTTGCTCAGGTTGAAGTCAAATCCGCCGACGAGCGCCCGAACCGCGCCATCGTAGGAATTGACCGCTATGAGCGAGGACTGAACGGTCGGCAGCTGCGCGATGGACCAGCGCTTCTTGTCGTCCTGCAGTACGCGGATAATGGCACCACGCCGGATGCGTTTTCCCGGAGTGATTTTGTCGCTTAACGCGCTCGCGGCAAACTTGAGGCCGTCTCCGGAAATCACGATGGTCTCGCCGCGGCGCCAGGCACGCACCTCCTTTGCATTTGCGTCCAGCACCACGGCTGCGAACAGGTCATCGCTGTCCAGGTAGTCCGAAAGCACTTCGTCGTAGGCTTCCTCTGCGTCCTCTTTGAGGTCGGTGAAACCTTCCGGGCCGCGGTAGCCGTGGCGTCGGTCGTAATCAAGCATGCCCTTTCGCACAGCCGCGTAGGCAGCGTCCTGATCGTCTTTCCGGAGCGTGGTGTAGACGCGAAATCCCCGTGAATAGACCTCTTCAGGGTAGCGTTCAAACAGCATCTGGCGCACCATTTCGGCGACATATTCGCCCCGGACAGGAAAATCAGCTCCGTCCCTTTTGACTGAGATGGATGCCTTTTGGGCTTCAGCCGCTTGGGCTTCAGTAATGTAGTCAAGCTCCCGCATCCGCCTCAGGACATACAGCTGGCGCTGTTTCGCCCTGGTCGGGTTGACGACCGGGTTGAATGCCGAGGGTGCCTTGGGCAACCCCGCCAGAACGGCGGCTTCAGCAATGGATATCTTTTCCAGAGGTTTCCCGAAATACGCCTGCGAAGCGGCGGCAAATCCGTAGGCCCTCTGGCCCAAAAAGATCTGGTTGATATAGAGTTCCAGGATCTGATCCTTGCTGAGGCCGGCTTCGATTTTGAAGGCAAGCAGTACTTCGTAGAGTTTTCGGGTGATGGTCTTTTCCCGGCTCAGGAAGAAATTCCGGGCCACTTGCATGGTGATGGTGCTTGCACCCTGCAACTTGCCGCCTTGACTGATATTGGAGTAGGCTGCCCTCAATACGCCAATGTAGTCGACACCGGTGTGGTGATAGAACCTTTCATCCTCTGCGGCCAAAATAGCGTGCTTGAGGATATCTGGAACCGATTCAATCTTCACCACGGATCGGCGTTCTTCGCCAAACTCACCGATCAGGTACCCATCTGCCGTGTACACGCGCAGCGGAATTTTCGGGCGATAGTCGGTAAGCGCTTCAATTGATGGAAGATTTGGGTAGGCGAGCAGCAGCACGAATGCTGCAATCGCGGCCCCCAGAATTCCGATACCGGCGATGGTTGCCGCCGGGAAGGCGAGCCAGCGTAGCCCCATGAAGTTTATCCAGCTAATGTGCAGCTTATTATAAGGGCTTGATCAGGGCCCAATGTGGTATTTCTGCCTATTGGTATTAAAAAATGCTTTACAGGATCAAGGGTTGCTATTAGGATTTAACGTGGAGTATACCTTCCTCGCCTAAGCGGGGATTTTGAAAGGGGAAATGGGCGTGGCGCTCTCATTGGACATCTTTAAAGCGAAGCTTCCGCCGCTGCTTGGTCTGGACATCAGTTCGTCGTCTGTGAAGATGGTGGAACTGGTTGATGCAGGCAAGGGTGCGGTGCGCGTCGAGCGCTATTCCATTGAGGCGTTGCCGAAGGACGCCGTGGTCGATGGCAACATCGCCAATCTTGAGGCGGTCGTGGAAGCGGTGCGGCGCGGCTGGAAAAAGCTGGGCACCCGGACAAAGCATGTGGCGATGGCGTTGCCAACAGCGGCGGTCATTACCAAGATCATCACGGTTCCAGCAGGCCTTCGGGAAGAGGAATTGGAGCTTCAGGTCGAAACGGAGGCGAATCAGTACATTCCGTTTGCCTTGGACGAGGTCAATCTGGACTTTCAGGTGGTCGGGCCCGCCCCGTCGTCGCCTGAGGAGGCGCAGGTTTTGATCGCAGCGTCCCGAAAGGAAAAAGTCGAGGACAGAATGGCTGTTGCAGAGGCGGCGGGCCTCAAAGCCACGGTCATGGACGTTGAAAATTACGCCGTCCAGGCGTCATTTGAACTGATCCGGAAGCAGTTTCCCGACGAAGGCAAGGACCAGAACGTCGCGCTGGTGGATGTGGGCGCGAACGTCATGAATATCGTGGTGCTGCGCAATGACCAGAACGTCTACACACGCGAGCAGGCGTTTGGTGGCAGCCAACTCACCCAGGACATCATGCGTCAATACGGCATGAGCCAGGAGGAAGCCGAAGCGGCGAAGCGGTCAGGAGGACTCCCTGAAAACTACGAAACCGAAGTGTTGAGACCTTTCATGGAAAACGTGGCACTCGAGATTCAGCGGGCAATGCAGTTTTTCTTCACTTCTACCCCCTACACTTCGCTCGAACACATCCTTTTAACCGGGGGGTCTGCCGTCATTCCCGGACTCGAAGAAGTGGTTTCTACTCGAACGCAGATAAACACCCTGGTTGCCAATCCGTTTGCCAGCATGAGTTATTCGCCCAGAATCCAATTGAAAAAACTGGTGGCGGATGCCCCTTCGCTCATGGTTGCGTGCGGGTTGGCGATGAGAAGGTTTGACCCAATATGATTCGCGTCAATTTACTGCCATGGCGCGCCGAGCGCCGCAACGCACAGCGCAAACACCTTGGGCTTCTGGCGGGTGTTGTCGCGGCCATCGGGGCGGGGATCATCATCGCAGTCCATGGTGTCATCGCCGGATATATTGCCTCGCAGGACGGTCGAAACGCCTATCTCAAGGGTGAAAACGCCCGCTTGGACAAGGAAATCGAGGAAATAAAGAAGCTTAGGGACGAAATCGCAGCCCTGCTGGCACGAAAACAGGTTATCGAGAGGCTTCAGGCCGACCGCTCACAGGTGGTCAATCTGCTTGATCAGCTGGTTCGGCAAACCCCGGATGGCGTGTATCTGAGGTCATTAAAACAGCAGGGTTTGGGGGTCAATCTGGTTGGTTACGCCCAGTCCAATGCCCGTGTGTCCACACTGATGCGCAATTTCGGCAACTCACCCCACCTGGAGAACCCGGAGCTGGTCGAGATCAAGGCCGCAGCTGTGAACAACAAGCGCGTATCCGAATTCACGATGAACGTGAGCCTCAAGCGGACCGAAACCGAGGAAGCTTCAAAGGCGGGCAAG
>CAIUKQ010000213.1 GCA_903899705.1 uncultured beta proteobacterium | reverse complement strand
GCCGCTGCGCCTGCTATCGACCTGAATGTCGGTGTCCCGATACGTTGTCCTGCTGCTCGGGAAGGTGGACTGAAGCGCCGGTTTGATCTAAATAAAGACAAGTATGTCTTGTTAATAGACCATGACGCATCAATTTGTTAATTTTCCGAATCCAGCAGCGCGGGTATGGCGTACCAGGCCGGCTTTGACTACAAGATCGGCAAGAACATGTTCCTGAATGTCGACATCAAGAAATCTATATCCAGACGGACGTGATTGCCATGAACAATGGCCTGAAGATCAGTGAGTTGCACCTTGATCCGCTCGCCGTCGGTGTTGGCATCGGCTGGCGTTTCTAGACGGCTCCGCACATCGTTATTGGTTCGGGAGACAAATCAACCCCGTTGGCGGGATACCGCCAGCGGGGTTTTCTTTTTTGAAGTGCGCCGGCGCCAAGCGGTTCCTTGCTGGCCTCGTCAAGGCGGACCACCCATATCTGTGGCGTAAAATGGCCACTTCTGAATTGATCAGGCTTGAATGCCTTCACTCATGCCCGCCACATTTGACGGCAAGCTGGTGGTCGCCATTTCATCCAGGGCGCTATTTGACCTTGAGGAATCGAACCGCATATTCGAGAAAGAGGGCGTTGTCGCCTACCACCGGTATCAACTCGACCATGAGGACGAAGTGCTGCAGCCCGGCATTGCCTTTGGATTGGTCAGAAAGCTGCTTGCCCTCAATGCACAGACGCCGGGACAACCTCAGGTTGAAGTGATCCTGTTGTCGCGCAATACCGCCGACACCGGATTGCGAATCATGAATTCGATCGAGCATTACAAGCTGGATATCAGCCGCGCTGCCTTTACCGGTGGCCAGCATACCTATCCGTATGTTCCTGCCTTTGACGCGCATTTGTTTCTCTCGGCCAACCCCGATGATGTTCGCCGTGCGCTGGATGACGGCCATGCCGCCGCAACCATCATTCCGACCTCCGTCGAACAGACTGCCGACGGTGATGATCAGGTACGTATCGCGTTCGATGGAGACGCGGTGCTGTTCTCGGATCAGGCCGAGCGAATCTACAAGAAGGATGGGCTTGAGGCGTTCACTGCCTCGGAAGTGGACGCAGCCCATGAACCCCTGACTGGAGGACCCTTCAAGCGTTTTCTGGCCGCGTTGCATCACATCCAGTCCGGCTATCCCCCTGACAAATCGCCGTTGCGGACCGCGCTGGTGACGGCCCGCAGTGCGCCGGCGCACGAGCGCGTGGTCCGGACGCTGCGGGCCTGGAACATCCGAATCGACGAGGCCCTGTTCCTCGGGGGGCTGGAAAAGGGGCCGTTTCTCAAGGCGTTCGGGGCCGATATTTTCTTTGACGATCAGCGCGGTCATGTCGAATCGGCACAGCAATTCGTGCCATCCGGACACGTTCCGTATGGTGTTGCCAATGAGGGCAAGTCATGAACTTCGTGAAAGTCGGCCTGTACGTATTAATAGGACTGGTCGTTGCGCTCGGTGCGGCAATTGCCGCCATCGCATTTGGCTTGGACGCGGAAAAATACAAACCGGAATTGATTTCCGCGGTCAAGACCAGGACCGGCAGGACCCTCTCTATCGAGG
>CAIUKQ010000212.1 GCA_903899705.1 uncultured beta proteobacterium | reverse complement strand
GCTCGTATCGCAGGTCGCCCATTTCCAGATGCGGGTCATCCAGAGCGATGTAGGGGGGGTTGGAAACCACCAGGTCGAAACGCTCGCTCCCGAATGCGGCGAACCAGTCGCTTCTGACAAATTTCACTTTCGCGCCGTGACGCAGGGCATTCGCGCGTGCAATCTGAAGGGCCTCCTCCGAAGCCTCGCAGGCAAAGACCTCCGAGGCAGGACAATTCTTCGCAATGGCGATGGCGATGGCGCCACTGCCGGTTCCCAGATCCAGAACGCGGCCCCCGTCGCGCAGCAAGGGCAGGGCACAATCGACGAGCAATTCCGTCTCCGGGCGCGGAATCAGCACCGCCGGGGATACCGCCAATGACAATCCATAGAACTCACGCTCGCCGGTGAGATAGGCGATGGGCTCGCCGGTTCGCCGCCGACGGAGGAGCTCTTCGATTTCTCTAACCGCCCGCGGGTCCATGTCGTCGTTTTCGTGCGCGCTGATCCATGGCCGTTCGACTTTGAGCGCATGCGCCGCCAGAATGCGCGCCTCGCGCAGCGGAAGCGCGCTTGCCTTCAGGATTGCAGCGAGGCTGGCCACGCGGCCCCTATACGGTTTCCGCCAGGTGCGCAAGCTGCTCGGCCTGATGCTCGGCTACCAGCGCCCCGGTCAGTTCTTCAAGGTCCCCATCCATGATGTCGGCGATCTTGTAGAGCGTGAGATTGATCCGGTGATCCGTCACCCGACCCTGCGGGAAATTGTAGGTGCGTATGCGCTCGGAGCGGTCGCCCGAACCGATCAGTGACTTGCGCGTGGCCGCCTCCTTGGCCTGCTGCGCGCGCGTCTGCACGTCCTTGATCCGCGCGGCCAGAACGGCCATGGCGCGCGCGCGGTTGCGGTGCTGGGAACGGTCATCCTGGCACTCCACCACAATGCCGGTGGGAAGGTGGGTGATACGTATGGCCGAATCGGTCTTGTTGATGTGCTGTCCGCCCGCACCCGAGGCGCGGAAGGTGTCCACCTTGAGATCGGCGGGGTTGAGCACCACCTCGGCCAGTTCGTCGGCCTCGGGCATGACCGCGACGGTACAGGCCGAGGTATGAATGCGCCCTTGGGTCTCGGTGTCGGGAACGCGCTGCACGCGATGACCGCCGGATTCGAATTTGAGTTTCGAGTAGGCGCCCTGGCCGCTGATGCGCGCGATCACCTCCTTGTACCCGCCCACTTCGCCCTGGTTCTCCGAAACAATCTCGACCTGCCAGCGCTTGCGTTCGGCGAATCGAACATACATTCGAAACAGGTCGCCCGCAAACAGCCCCGACTCGTCGCCGCCCGTGCCCGCGCGGATTTCAAGAAAAATGTTGCGATCGTCGTTGGGGTCCTTGGGCAGCAGCAGCTTCTGCAGGGTGTTTTCAAGCTCGGCCAGCCGCTCCTTGCAGGCGCGGATTTCGGCCTCCGCATAGCTTTTCATTTCAGGATCGCCGAGCATTTCCCCGGCATCCGCCGAGTCCCTTTGCGTCTGGAGGAACTGGCGGTACAGGTCCGCGATCGGCTCGAGTTCCGAATGTTCGCGCGAGAATCGCCGGTACTGGCCCATGTCTCGCGTGGCGCCCTCGGAGGAGAGAATCGCCCCCAACTCATCCAGGCGCCTGGAGAGCTGTTCAAGCTTCGCTGCAATACTGGCTTTCATTCTTCGCTGCCTTGCGCTCCGCTGCCTTGCAGCTTGTAAAGTCTTGTTATGGTTCGACTCAGATCGTCGTCACCGCTATCAACATGATTGAGGGCCTGTGTGGGCGCATGGAGAAGCTTGTTGGTCAGGCCATGCGACATCGCATCCAGCACCACCCTGGGGTCATCACCCCGCGCAAGCGCCTTGAGCGCGCGGTCGAGTTCCGCCCGCCTCGCTTCTTCTCCCGAATCCCGTAACTGCCGGATCAGCGGCACCCGCTCGCGGCCCCGCATCCAATGCAGAAAGGAATCCACCTGCGTCTCGATGATTGCCTCGGCCTGAACCACGGCGCTCTGGCGTTCATCCATGCCCTCGCGTACGAGTTCGACCAGGTCGTCGATGCAGTACAGAAACACGTCATCCATGGCGCCCACTTCGGGTTCGATATCGCGGGGCACCGCCAGATCCACCATGAACACGGGGCGATGCCGGCGTACGCGAATCGCGCGCTCCATCATGCCCTTGCCGATGATGGGGAGCGACGAGGCCGTGCAGGACACGACGATGTCGTAGTCAGCCAGCACCTCAGGCAGTTCGCGCAGCAGCATCGCCCGCGCATTGAATCGCTGGGCCAGAGACTCGCCGCGCTCCAGCGTGCGGTTGGCGAAGGCCATCGCGCGGGGATGCTGCGCGGAAAAGTGGGTGGCGCAAAGCTCGATCATTTCCCCCGCGCCGACAAAAAGGACCTTCTGTTCCGAGATGCTCGAAAAAATTCGGCCGGACAGCTTGACCGCGGCAGCGGCCATGGAAACCACATTGGCGCCGATGCGCGTGTTGCTGCGCACATCCTTGGCCACGGCAAACGTTCGCTGAAACAGGCGGTTGAGTGTGGTGCCCAGCGTGCCCGCAGAATGCGCGGCGCGCACCGCATCCTTCATCTGGCCCAGAATCTGCGGCTCCCCCAGCACCATGGAATCAAGGCCCGAGGCAACGCGAAACGCGTGGCGCACAGCCGCTTCCTGCGGCAAGGCATAGACATGGGGCCGCAGTTCTTCCGGTGCGATGCTGTGATAGCCCGCAAGCCACTCCAGCGCCTGGGAGGGGTCGCCCGAGGCACCGTAAATCTCGGTTCGATTGCAGGTGGAAATGATCGCCGCTTCGGTCACCGGTTTGGCCCGGACCAGTTCGGCCAACGCCGCCTGCAGGCGCTCGGCCGCAAACACCACCTTCTCGCGCAACTCGAGCGGGGCGGACTGGTGATTCATGCCGAGGGCGAACAACTGCATGGACATGGCGCAACTGGGCAATGACTGAAGGCGGATTATAGACCAGCCCCTCACGCCATCTCCTTGATATGAGGGCAAAATGCGCCGTTTCTCCCCGGTACGGACAGGACCCAGAGTGAGGCTGAATTGGATTCGAACTTAAATATCAATCAATTCTTGCGCGGCCGCGTGGCACTGGTTACGGGCAGTGCGCGAAGATCAGGCGCGGCCATGGTGCGCGCCTTCGCGGCGGCCGGCGCGGCGGTCGTCGTCAATGCAAACACCTCGCATGAGGAAGCGCAGGCACTCGCGGAGGAAATCAATGCGCGCTATGGCGGCAAACGCGCCATGGCGTGCATTGCCGACATCACCAGCGAACAGGCCGTGCAATCCATGATGAGCGAGGTTGCCGGGCAGTTTGGTCGCCTTGACATCCTGGTGAATAACGCTGTGGGTCGCAGACATGGCGCGTTGCAGACTTTCTCCATTGAGGATTGGCGCACCGTTATGCAGAGCTGCCTGGATGGCGCCTTCCTTTGTGCGAAACACGCCGCGCCGCTGCTGTCAGCGTCAGGCGCCGGGCGCATCATCAATCTGAGCGGTGCCGCATCCCATGTACCCGCAACCGGCGGAGCCGCGGTTGCGGCGGCCAAGGCGGGACTGGAAGGGCTCACCCGCGCTCTGGCGCACGAGCTTGGCCCACACAATATCTCGGTGAACTGCGTCTGCCCGGGCGTGATGCTCTCCGATGCCGACCCGCCGCAGCGGGCCGTCGATCTGCGCGCCTATTGCGAACCGGAAAAACTGCCGATTGCGCGCTTCGGGCACATTGATGAAACCGTGGGCACGGTGCTCTCGCTCTGCAGCGCGCCCTTTGCCTACATGACCGGGCAGGTGATTCACGTCAACGGCGGGCTGTACTTCGGCTCCTGAAAGCCATTGTTGTTCCCTATTTGAACGGCGTCTTGACGATATTGCCGCTGGGCTGCACCACCCACTTCTCGCTCTGGAAGGATTTTCCGTTCAGCGTTGCCGCCATCCAGTCGGCCACCAGCGTCGGCGGGAAGGGTCCGAGATTGGCGGCGGGCACGTTACCCACCGAATGGCGTGACTCCTGGTACACCACCAGCCGCTTTTTCCCGCGTACTGCCCGCATCAGTGCCTCGGTGTTTTTCAGCGGACTCAGTTCGTCCCACTCGCCGGCAAGGCACAGATAGGGCGCGCGAATCTTTTGCGCATGGCCCTCCCAGGTGAGCGTCTTGCAAAAGGCATCGAACTCCGCCTCGTCGGTATAGCCCGACATGTACATGAAGCGCATCTTGAAGGTGGGTGATGCTTCTTCAAAGATGGAATGGAACCCCGGCTCGTGGCAAACAGACGTCGCCGAGACGGCTCGGATCCGCGGCTCATGCGCGGCGGCGATGGTGGCAAAGAAGGTGCCAAACGACAGCCCGTTGATGCCGATGCGATCCGGATCGATTTCACGTCGCTTGTTCAACCAATCGACACAGGCCGTGCCGGTGGCCATCCAATCTTCCATGGTGACCGGCACACCCACCACGGCGCTTTCGTACTGCCCCGGGCCGTCAATCGCCAGCACGGCGATGCCGCGCGACAGCCAACGGTCACCGTTCAATGCAACGCTGATTTCCTTGAAGCTGTCCATCCCCGGCACAGCAATCACCGCCGGCAGGCGTCCGCCACGGTAACCCGGCGGCAGGTGGAACCAGGCGGGGATACGGCCGCCGGGCACCTTGATCCAGACTTCCTCGACGCGGTGGTCAGAAAGCTTTGCATACTTCGAAAAACACTCGCGCTTTTTGGCGTTATAGAAAAGGTTTTTCGCGTCGTTCTCGTCGATCGGCCATTGCGCCGCACCCCAATGGATGCTCGCCATGAAATAGTTGTCGCGGGCGGTGATGTTGTCACCATTGCGTTCCGCCGCAACGGCCCTGGCTTCACGGCGCTTTGCCACCGATTCGAATACCGGTGATGCATCCGCCAGTTTGGTGATGCGCTGCCGTATGCCGGCGAAGTCGGCATTGGCCTCGGCGCCCATCGGCGAGGACAGATAGATGGAGCGGGGCTGGTCCCAGTCCATGCCGACCGAACGGATGGTGTTGTCGATTGTCCAGCGTTGCTCGATCCAGCGGCGGGTCACGGGGCCCCCATGCACCGGCGTCACATCCGTAGGCACGGCCGGGGCGGGTTTGCGTGATGGAACTCGCTTCTTTGTTGCCATGCTGATTTCTCCTGGGAACGTTTCAATGTGAAATTACCGGGCGCCAAGGCTAGCGGCTCGGCAGGCAAAGAGCAAGATTGACGAGACGCCTGTTAAAGCGGTCCTGGGCATTCCCATTCCCGCGCTATCGGTTAAGATCGGCGCCGAATTCCTTCCCCGAAAACCCCAGGAGCAAGCATGAAGATATGTCATTACAACGCCAACCAGGCGGGCGCCGTTGTCGGCGACAAGGTCTACAACATCGGCGATGCGCTGGTGAAAGCCAATCACGTGCGTGCCGGCTACACGATGCAGGAAATCATCGACGCCCTGTCAAACAAGGCCGGCGCCATGGATGTGGCACGCCAGGCCGCCTCGTCGGGCGCGAGCCTGCCGCTGGCTTCCGTGAAGTTGCTTGCCCCGATCACCAATCCGGGTTCACTCTGGGCGGCGGCGGCCAACTACAAGGCGCACCAGGCGGAAATGATCGGGCGCGTCGGCACCTATTCACGCAAGGAAATGTCGCCCGATGAACTGATGGCCGAGTTCTTTCTGAAACCCACCTCGTCCATCGTCGGCCCCGGCGGCCCCATTGTGCTGCCCAAGGTTTCCAAGCACGTCGATTTTGAATGCGAACTTTGCGCCGTGATCGGTCCGAGCTCGCGCAAGCTCACCGAGGAAAATGCCTACGATGCGATCTTCGGCTACACCATCTGCTGGGACATCAGCCAGCGCGATCCCTGGGGCATCGGCACACACAACACCCGCAACATCCGCAAGGGTTTTGATTCATTCTCAGCACTGGGACCGTGGATCGTCACCAAGGATGAAATCGCCGATCCGCAGGACCTGAACATCAAAGTGCTGCAGAACGGCAAGGAAGTCATGACCGCGCACACCGGCGACATGATCTGCAACCTGCGCCAGCACATCCGCTTTCTGACCAATGTGCTGACGCTGCGCCCGGGCGACCTGATCACCACCGGCACACCGGCCGGCGTTTCGCGGCTTGCCCCCGGCGACAAGCTGCATGGAACCATCGACAAGATCGGGAGCATGGAACTGGACGTGGTGGCCGACGTCTGATGCATTGCCGGATTGTCTTGCGGTGATCCGGCACGATCGGCATTAAAAGTACTTTAAAATCAATAATTTATAGTGCCATCATAGGTATTTGGTGGTCCGAACACCAGTGCTTCACAGCCTTCCCGCGACCCTCATCATGAGGGTCGCGGCATTTTCGGGTTCCACATCCCCGCGCCAGGCCACATGGCCATCGGGCCTGACCAGCACCAGCCGACGTCCATAGAGTTCGGCAATCCTGGCGTCGTCAATGCCGACACTCGATAAGGGCATGCCGGCCTCTTTGGCGGCTCGCGTCATCGCGTCAACCGTCTGGGCATCGCGGCCCAGTCGAAGAAGCACAAAGCCCTTCCCATAGAGATCGAGCATGGAGCGACCATCCGCCAGCCACGCATGCGGCGCACGATGGCCGGGGCGCGCTGTGGGCGTGTAGTTCGCGGTTTCGATGGCGGGCTCCGGCGTGCCGTCGGATGCAATCAACGGAGAACCTTCATAGCGGTAGCCCAGATGCACGCCAATGGGCGCGAAGTGTTTGATCTTCGGCGGCAACAGCGCCGCCAACGCCGCACGTGCAGCCTCGCCTTCTCCGGTTTCGGACTCCAGGGTCGCAGGGACATTGAACAGCTCGCCGCTGCGCGTGTAGTTGTCTGCCGCCTCGAGGGTGTTGAACCGCGCAACCGGCCGACGTTCCGTGTCGTAGGTGGAAAGCAACGACGCACCGCCCCACCCCTCCTCCATCGCTGCAATTTTCCACGCCAGATCCGCCGCATCACCGATGCCGGTGTTCATGCCAAAGCCGCCGGTCGGAACGAACAGGTGACAGGCATCACCAGCCAGGAATACGCGCCGTGAACCATAGCTTTGCGCAACCAGCTGGCGCGGCAGCCAGTCCTGCACAGAAAGAATTTCCACGTCGATGCGCTCACCCAATGCTCGTTGGACGAGCTCGACCGGATCACCCGAATCCATGGACTCACCGGGCACGGGATAACGGTTGTAGACCCACTCTCCGCCGCCATTGATTGTGTAGATGGTGCCGCCCGCCCCTGGGGCCAGCACCCAGTACATCACCGCGGGATCCGCCTTGAGACGCGCATCCAGTTGCGGCGCGCGGAAATAGATTCCCCTTGCAGCGCCCAGCGTTCCGCGGCCTTCCAGCCGTATGCCCAGAACGTTACGCACGGTCGAGTTTGCCCCGTCGCAGCCCACGAGATAGCGCGCCTCGACCGTGTCCACGGCGCTGCTTGAGGCGTGCATCAGTCGCGCCCTGACACCCTGCTGATCTTCTTCAAAGGCTTCCAGTCGCCACCCCAGACGCATCTCCACATCCGGCAGGTTCGACAAATGTTCTCGCAGCATGCGCTCCAGCGGCGACTGCGCCACCCAGGTCTTGAAATAGGGCGAAGCCGCAATTTCAGGGATGGACTTGGTCAGCGATTCACGATCACTGCCAAGGGCATCAATTGACGGAAAGCGAAAGCGGAAAATCTCCCGTCTGAGCATGCGCGTCACATACACCACGTCAAGGGGCTGGCTGCGCGGCACGCCGGCATCGATGACGTGCTGATCAATCCCCAGTCTGCGAAAATGCTCCATGGAACGCACGCCAATGGAGATGGCGCGCGGATGCGGGTGCACCTCGATCTGCGGATCAACAACCATGCAGCGTACGCCCCGCCAGGCAAGGTCGGCGGCCAGCGTAAGCCCGACGGGACCGGCGCCCGCAATCAATACCGCGCAACTCACTCCGGCTTCAAGCCCAGCGCATTGACCACGCGGCCGATGTTGTCCACGTCACTTTTGATCTGGCGGGCAAAATCCTCGGGCGCATTGGGGTTGGGGGACATGACTGTCAGCGTGCTCATCCTTGCCGTCAACGAGGCATCGCCCAAGGCCTTGCCGGCCTCTCCATTGATGCGATCCACGATGGGGCGCGGCAGACCGGTGGGCCCGAGCAGGCCCCACCACACCACCAGATTGTAGGCATCAGGCAGCACCTCGTTGACCGTGCCCACTTCCGGACGCAGGCGGCTGCGGGTTTTGTCCACAAAGGCGATGAGCTTGAGCTTTCCGACATTGGCGTGCTGGACGAAACTGGTGAGGTCCGCAAGGTAGAGGTCAATACGCCCGCTGATGAGATCATTGACCGCCATCGTCGAGTTGTTGCCCGCATAGGGCACGTGAAGCATCTTCGTTCCCGCCGCCATGTTGATGGCCTCACCCTGCAGGTGCGCACCGGACCCAATCCCTGTGGTCGCATAGCTCAGCTTTCCCGGGTTCTGCCTCGCGTATTCGATCAACTCCTTCATGTTGCCGGACGGCACGCTCATCGCGGCGGCCAGGAAGTACGGCGATCCAAACAACTGCACGATGGGCGTGTAATCTTTCTGCACATCCAGCGGCCAGGATTTGCGCAGGTACTGATTGGTGACGATGCCGGCATTGGCAAACATCAGGGTGTACCCAGTGGGCGCCGCCTTGGCGGTTGCCGAGTAGGCCTCCATGCCGCCCGCACCGCGGCGCGCCTCGACAACAATCGGCTGGCCTATGGTCTCGGCCATGCGAGAGGTGACCACGCGCATGGCCGTATCGCCGGCACTGCCGACTGAGGCGCCGCTCAACAGACTGATGGGCTTGACCGGATAGGATTGTGCCGCAGCAACCAGTGGCAGCACTGCGCTTGCCATGGCCGCCAATAGTCGAAGAAGAGATCCTGAATCCGGCATGATAGGCACTCCATT
>CAIUKQ010000211.1 GCA_903899705.1 uncultured beta proteobacterium | reverse complement strand
TCGTCCCAGACGGCCTGCCCTTTGGCATCGAGTTGTTCCCGCGTGACAACCGCGAATCGTTTGCTGTCGGGTCTGACGGTGTTGTCCATTGCTCGCTCCCCATGAAAAGTGGCCGCATTATAGGCAGGCGCCGCGAACCGGCAAGAGTCAACGCAATGCAGCCCTCGGCATCGGGCAGGTCCACTGCGAATCCAATACCATGCGCGCCTCAGACTGAAATACCTGTGAGGTGAACATGGCAACAAAACCCAGCGCGAAGAAAACCGCAAAGTCAAAATCCGCCGCGACAAGCAAGACGGTGACTGCTGCGCTGAAAAAGAACCTGAAGCCTTCGAAAGCGGCGGCCAAACCAGCCATAGCCCGCCCCTCGCCCGGCAAGGTTCGTCTCACCATGATGACGGGCGAATACGAAATCGTGCGCGCGCTCAAGGACGGTACGGTCAAGCCCAAAGGCATCGACCTTGTGATGGGCGGCTTCCCCGGCACCGAGCACATCCACGGGCAGGTTGAGCAAGGCAAGGGCTGCGACATCAACGAATTCAACGGCGGCGCTTATGTGATCGCCAAGCAGCAGGGCCGCGATTTCACCTCGCTGCCGGTGTTTCTGCACCGGCGTTTCCGCCACGGCTTCATTTATGTGAACAAGTCGAAAGTCTCGAAACCTTCGGATCTGATCGGCAAGCGCATCGGTTCAGGCTCGATGGGCGCGGCGGCCAATTACTGGATGCGCGCCTATCTGCAGGAAGCGGGCGTGCCCCTGGATTCGGTCACCTGGGTCTACGACCATGAAGATGGCGCCTCGCGCGCCGCGCGGCCCGGCCTGAAAATCGAACAGGCGCCCAAGGGCAGGACCACCGAGCAGATGCTGCTCGATGGAGAGATCGAGGCAATGATCTCCCCGAGCCTCAACCGCATGATCGACGAGAAAGACCCGCGCGTCGGCCGCTTGTGGCCCGACTACAAGCGCGTCGAGACCGGTTACTTCCGGGAGACCGGCATATTTCCCATCATGCACGTCACGACGATCCCGATGGAGGTCGTGGCCAAGCACCCCTGGGTGGTGGAGAGCCTGACCTTGGCCTTCGAGGAGGCCAAACAACTAGCATTTCAAAAACTCATCAACCCGCGCATCGTGCCGCTCGCGTTTTACCGCTCGGCCTGGGAAGAAGAACGCGAACTGCTGGGTCCCGACCCCTGGGAGTACGGCATGTCCGAGCGCAACCAGAAAAACTACGGGTCGCTGGTGCGCTACGTGCATGAGCAGCTGCTGACAGGGCCGGTGCAGTCGCTGCACGATCTGTTCCCCAAGGAAGCTTTTGAAATACAGTTGCCGCTGCCGAAGTTTCACAAAACCATTTACGGCTTTTAAGCAGAAGGAACCGAACATGCCACGCATGACAGTCCGGGGCCACAGCCTCAATTACAAAATCGTCGGAAACCAAGGGCCCTGGGTGGCCCTGACTCCCGGCGGCCATCGCGGCATGGACGGCGTCGAGTCGCTCGCCGAAACAATCGCGTCTGCGGGGTACCGCGTGCTGATCCACGACCGGCGCAACTGCGGTCTATCGGATATGGCCTTCGATGACTCGCAATCCGAATTCGACACCTGGGCCCATGACCTGCACGCCATGATGAAGGAGCTGAACGCGTTACCGGCGTATATCGGCGGCAGCTCCTCGGGCTGTCGGTTGTCGCTCAAGTTCGCGCTGAAATATCCGCAATCGGTGAAGGCGCTGCTCCTGTGGCGCGTCACCGGCGGACCGTTTGCGGTGAACCGCCTGCAGCACGAGTACTACGGCAAGTATCTCGAGGCGGCCGAGAAAGGCGGCATGGCCGAAGTCTGCAATACCGGCCACTACCAGGAGCAATGCGCGCTGAATCCTGCGAACCGCAAGGTGCTGATGGCCACAGACGTGAAGCACTTCATCAACACCATGCGCGTCTGGCGAACCGC
>CAIUKQ010000210.1 GCA_903899705.1 uncultured beta proteobacterium | reverse complement strand
GCCACGAGCAATCAAGCGACGACCTAAAAACTATCCGACAATGGACAAACCACGCGCCACAATTACAGAGCATGTCCGCAAACATGGACACCCGAAAAAGATTAAGTAAGTACCATTCGGCGAAGGCCCCCTTGCATCGTCAATCACTAAAACCTTTCGCCGGCACCCAGAAAGCGCCATTTGCCCGGGGGGAGCTTGCCCAGCATCACGTTGCCGATGCGCACGCGCTTGAGTCCCGCAACCTGCAGGCCTACGCATTCGCACATTCTGCGGATCTGGCGTTTCTTCCCCTCCCGCAGCACGAAGCGCAACTGGTCGTCATTCTGCCACCACACTTTTGCGGGGCGCAGCGCGCTGCCGTCCAGCGAAAGCCCGTGGTTGAGCAGCGCCAGATCCGATTCCGGCAGCTTGCCGCCGTTTTTCGTATAGCGCACGCGCACGAGGTACTCTTTTTCAATGTCGGAATCATCGCCGATGAGTTGCTTTGCGATGCGTCCGTCCTGGGTGAGCACAAGCAATCCGGTGGAATCGATATCCAGCCGCCCGGCAGGCGCCAATCCAAACAAATCCTGTCGACGTACCGGAGGAGGTGCGTTTCGGCGGTTTGCCGGATCGCTCCACTGGTTTTCCGGCAGTGCCAGCGCGGAGGCGGGCGTGTGGCCGTCTTCTGCCTGGCCGCTGACGTAACCGATGGGTTTGTGCAGCAGCACGGTGACGCGTTTGGCCTGTTCCTTGCTGGCGCGGCCGTCAACCGTGATTTCCTGATGCGGGAGCACCTTCAATCCGAGTATGGCGATCGCGCCGTCAACCTTGACCCAGCCGCGTTCGATCCATTCATCGGCCTCGCGGCGAGAGGCGAGACCCAGTTCGCTCATGCGTTTGGAAAGGCGTATCGGTTCGGGCTCGGTCATTGTGGGCGGCGCGGCATATCGTTGGTGCGGGGCTGCATTCTAACGGGTTGCAACTCGGGGTCGCATCCCGCCCGCCTTGCCTTGGAAGCGCTGACGGGCTATATTTCGCCGCGATGAAAACCTCAGCCGTCCTTCTCTCGATCTCCCTCGCCCTTGCGTTGCACTCGGCGCCGGGCGTCGCGGAAGAATCCCGGGTTCAGACGGCACTGACCGAAGCGGTTGCGCAGGGGGCCGGAAAGCTCGAAAACCTGCTGGATGGCGCCCTCAATCTGGTCGGAATCCGCTATCGGCGCGGCGGCGGCAGCGTCGAAACCGGATTCGACTGCTCCGGATATGTCGGCTATGTATTCCGCGAATACCTGGGCCTTGCGCTGCCGAGGACATCCTACGAAATTGCCCGCTTGGGTTCTAAAATCGTGGATGAGGAACTCAAGCCGGGCGATCTGGTTTTCTTCAACACCATGCGTCATTCCTTCTCGCACGTGGGCATCTATCTTGGAGACAATCGGTTTGTCCATTCACCGCGGCCGGGGCGCGCAGTGCGGGTCGAGGACATGCGCGAATCCTATTGGTCGCGTCGCTACAACGGCGCGCGGCGGATCGACGTCGAAGGGTAGCCCGGACCGGCGTTAGAAAATACGGTCTTCGGGTATCATGCCCCCCGCCTGCGCCATGCCGCAGGATTCGCGGGCAAAAAGTAACTGGAACAAGACAAGGGGAAATTTCATGGAGTTCATGGCAGAGATTCAGACTGCGGCATTCTGGGCGGGATTGTTGAGCATCATCGTCGTCAACATCGTGCTCTCCGGCGACAACGCGGTGGTGATCGCGCTTGCGGCCCGCTCCCTGCCGAAGCACCAGCAGGGCAAGGCCATTGCCTGGGGCGCCGGTGCCGCCGTGGCATTGCGTATCGTGCTGACGATCGTTGCGGTGGAGGCCCTGAAATACCCCTTCCTGAAACTCATTGGTGCCGTCCTTTTGTTCTGGATCGCGGTCAAGTTGCTTATTCCGGAGGACGGAGATGAAAACATCGAAAGTTCCGACAACCTGATTCAGGCCATCAAGACCATCCTGATTGCAGACCTTGTCATGAGCCTTGACAACGTGATCGGCGTTGCCGCCGCCGCAAAGGGAAGCATGTTGCTTCTGATTCTAGGCCTGGCTATCAGCATACCGCTGGTGATTTTCGGCGCCACCATACTGCTCAAAATGATGGATCGTTTCCCCATCATCATCACCATCGGCGCGGGACTGCTCGGCTGGGTCTCGGGCGAGATGCTGGTCACCGATCCCTTCGTCGTCGGCTGGATAGCGGACAACCTGCCCTGGCTTGAAATTCATCTGCCGTTCGGCATGGAGATCAACTGGGCGCAAATTCTTGGTGCGGCCTTCGTGATCACCGCGGGCAAGTGGTTTGCCCTGCGCGCCCACGAAGGCGAAGAGAAGACCGGCTAGGTTCAATATCCGGCAGACAGCGTGGTGTCAGCCGGCGATCCCCTTTTCATTCCGGTCGAATTCATCCTGTTTGCGGCCACGCTGCTCGGCGTGGCCCTGTTCCATGCTAGGACACTGGCTGTTGCCCTGAGCGGACTTGCCGCCATTGCAGCCTACAAGATCGCATTCACGGGTTTCAAGGCCGGACCGGGGTTCATGGGGTTTGCCGGGCACCTTCAGAATGAATGGGTCATCCTCACCAATCTTTTCTGCCTGCTGACTGGGTTCGCCCTGCTCTCAAGGCATTTCGAGGACAGCAAAGTACCCGCAATCCTGCCGAAGTATCTTCCCCATGACTGGAAGGGCGGATTTGTCCTCCTGTTGATGGTGTTTGTGCTGTCTTCCTTCCTTGACAATATTGCCGCGGCACTGATCGGCGGGGCCGTGGCCCACACCGTGTTTCGCGGCAAGGTGCACATCGGGTATCTCGCTGCGATCGTGGCGGCTTCGAACGCGGGCGGCTCGGGCAGCGTGGTCGGCGATACCACTACCACCATGATGTGGATTGACGGCGTCGATCCGGTCGATGTGCTTCATGCCTATGTCGGGGCCGCCGTCGCCATTGTGGTATTCGGAATACCCGCATCCATTCAGCAGCAAAAGCACGCGCCGATCATGCGCCACGAACCGGCTGGTACGCGCATCGATTGGGCGCGCATGGGCATCGTCGCGTTCATTCTGGCAGTCGCGATGGCGGTGAATGTCTTCGTCAATCTGGAGCATCCCGACGCCTCCGATTCGTTTCCCTTCATTGGAGTTGCGGTGTGGCTGGCGGTCATCTTGTCCGCGCCGGTTCGCGCGCCCAAGTGGCGCCTTCTCCCCGATGCGATCCGGGGAACAATTTTCCTTTTGTCGCTGGTGACCTGTGCGTCGATGATGCCTGTGGAAAAACTTCCCGAGGCTTCCTGGCAGACGGCGTTCGGGCTTGGATTTGTTTCCGCCGGATTCGACAATATTCCCCTGACCGCGCTCGCGCTGAGACAGGGCGGTTACGACTGGGGTGTGCTTGCCTATTGCGTGGGCTTTGGCGGTTCCATGATCTGGTTCGGTTCTTCGGCCGGCGTCGCCCTGTCTAACATGTACCCGGAGGCCCGATCCGCCGGGCGATGGCTCCTGCACGGCTGGCATGTGGTGCTCGGATATGTCGCGGGATTCGTCGTGTTGATGGCGGTGATGGGTTGGGATCCGCACCCACCGCACAAGGCGGGCAGGGGTGCCGCGGTGCCGGCCGGCAAGGTGACCGCGGTTTGCCGCATCGTGTGTTGCTTTCAGGCGGCCAGCAAGCCGACCTGATCCTCCAGGGTCACTTCGAGGTCGGCGAGTTGAACCTCCCCGATGCGCAACGCCGCCGCCTCTTCGCTGGCGGCCGGCATCAGGTCGGGTTCCCTCTCGCAGCCCACGCCGAGCTTGCGGCAGATCTGGTCGGCGAGGCGGACGGTGACCAGCAGCACGTTTCCGGTATTGCATTCGCGCGCGTGATGCTCGCGGCCCACAAGGCAATACTGCTCGGGCAGGTTCCAGCGTTTCATCAGGTCATAGCCGTATTCGCAATGCAATGCATCGAGCATTTCAATGATGACTTGGTCGGGGATTGGCTTGCCGTTCGGAGGTGTGCCGGCGAGATCCTCGATGACGCGAAGAATCAGAAGCTTTCCCACGTCGTGCAAAAGGCCGGCGAGGAAGGCCTGTTCACTCAATGGGGCGTGACCGCTTTTTTCCGCAAGCCATGCGGCGCCGGTTGCAGATGCCGAGGCGGCGCGCCACATCTCCTCCATATAGCGCATGCACAAGGGGTTCCTTGATCGGTACAGACCCAGTTGCGCCGCAGCCATGGCAAGTCGCATGATCTGCTTTGAGCCGATTCGCATCAGCGCCTGTTTTATGGTTGTGATCTCCGACAACCCCGCATATAACGCGGAATTGGCCATGCGCAGTATCTGGCCGCTGAGCGCGGGGTCACGCTGCAGAATCGCCTCTATTTTTGCGTTGCTGACATTGTCATCCTGAAGAATTTGCTGCAGATCCAATGCGACAGGGTTGAATACCGGCAATTGGAGACCCGGCTTTTGCACGGCCTCGGCAATGTAGTCCTTGAGGGATTTGTCGGTTGACATGTTCACAGTCCGGTGATTCGGCGAAGTTCGGGAATGGGGCGGGGTTTATCAAGGCGGGGCAGGTTCCTCAGTACTTCGGCGAGGGTTGTATGGCCAAGCGAAGCCTTGACAATGCCGTCTTCCAGGAGGGTCACAAGACCTGATGTCTCCATGCTGATTTTCCGTATTTCGGAAGAGGTCTTCGATGCGCGCATGGCGATCTTGACGTCTTCGTTCAATACCAGTAGTTCAAAGATGCCAATTCGCCCCATGTAGCCGGAGTAATGGCATTTTTCACACCCCTTGCCGAGCAGGAAATTGCCGGCGGTGGTGTCGGCGGCCGAGTAGCCGAGCTTGCGCAATTCTGTGGGGGTCGGCTTGTAGGGTTCGGCGCAGTGTTTGCAGACGCGCCGCAATAGGCGCTGAGCCAGCACTGACACCACGGTCGAGGAAATAAGGAACGTCTCGATGTCCATGTTCATCAGACGGAGCAACCCGCCGATGCTGTCCTCGGTGTGGAAGGTGGTGAGCACCTTGTGGCCTGTGAGCGCGGCCTGGATGGCGGCGTCGGCGGAGAAGCGGTCGCGGATTTCGCCAAGGACAATAACATCCGGGTCCTGGCGAACGATGTGGCGAAGGGTCTCTTCGAAGGTGATGTTTAGCTGCGGATTAATCGAACACTGCGCGATCCCCTCGACAATGTATTCGACGGGGTCTTCCGCGGTGACAATGCAGGTCTCGTCATTGTTCAGGTAGTTGACCGCGCCGTACAGGGTGGTGGTCTTGCCCGAACCGGTGGGGCCTGTGATCAGGATGACTCCGCTTGGCACATCCAGCGCCTCTTCCATGAAGCGCTCCAGGATGCGCGGCCCGATCCCCGAGTCGCGAATGTCGATGCGCGTGGCTTTGTGGTTGAGGACGCGCATCACCACTTTCTGGCCATGAAGCGTTGCATAGAACGAAACGCGCAGCTCACTGGATGCGCCTGACGCGGGATCCTCGAAACGGATGCGCCCGTCCTGATGCCGCCGTTTTTCGGAAATGCTCGCCCCCGACATGATCTTGATACGGCTCAAAAGCGTCGTCGTGACCGAGTTTTCATAGTCGCGGTACGCCACCATCACGCCGTCGCAGCGAAAGCGCACGCGCAGACGCGTCTTGAGCGGTTCGACGTGGATATCGCTGGCCTTTGCGACGAGGGCGTCGAGGATCATCTTGTTCACCAGTTCAACGGCGGTGTCGTCGTTCGCACTCGCCCCGGTTTCCACATCGACTTTTTTACCGCCCGTTTCCAGGGTGGCAATGGCGTCCAGGATTTCGCGCCTGCCGGCGATGCCGATTTCAATGCAGGGTCCAAATACTTTCTGCGCCTGTTCGCGCGCTGCACGGTCAAGTGGGTCCGCCATTGCAATCAGCGGTTTGGTGCCTGGCGTGCGCAGCGGCACCACCAGATGCTGCACGCACCATTTGGGATTGACTTTCTGCATCAAATCCCTGTCTAGAGAGGCGTAGTCGGGCGTCAGCAGGGGGAACCCCAGCTGCATGGCGAGCACCTCGATGAAGCGCTGCTCGTCGATGAAACGTTGTTCGACCAGAATGTCTCCCAGTTTCTTGCGCGTGGTGGCGCGCCGCTGAACTTCCAGCGCAGCATCGAGCTCGGTTTGCTTGATGTATCCCAGTTCAACGAGCAATGCGCCAACGCCGACGGACAGGCGGTTTTCACGCAAGGCTTTGCGCGCCTGCTCCTCTGTTGCGTAACCGAGTTCGCTGGCAATGGAGAGGAAGGTGCGGCCCGGAATTTTTTCCTGGACGCGTCGAATGCGGGTGAATTGCGCTTCGGTCAGCACACCGCTTCGCAGCAGCAGTGACGCGATTTCAGAGCCGCCGGCCGGATTTGCGGCCGCGGGGCCGGGCGCATCCAGCGTTGCCTCCCTATTGAGAGGTGAGGCGGCGACGGCAAGCATTGTGGGGCTCCATGTTGTGGCTGGTAACCGGTGTAACGGCGAATGCGCTCCAAACTTTAGAACGATCGGGGCTTTCGGGGCGGCAAGTCGGAATGGTCTAGAATTCCCGTATCAGTTCCATGCATTTGATTCGTTGGCACCTATTGGAGGGTTGTAATGCGCATGCCCATTCCCGCTGTTGCGATGCTTTGTTTCGGCCCCATGTCCCTGGCGCACGCGCAAAACTGGCCGGCGAAAGCCGTGCGCATCGTGGTGCCGCATACCGCAGCGGCCCCATTCGACGGTGAACTGCGCGCTTTTGCGCAATCACTCACCCAGACCTTCGGCCAGCCCTTCGTTCTGGAAAATCGCGACGGCGCCGATGGCGCCATCGGGGCGGAGGCCTGCGCCAAATCCGCGCCGGACGCCTATACGATTTGCGCGACGACGTCTTCGGTTGTGTCGCTCAATCCGGTTGTCTATGCAAAGCTCGCCTATGACCCTGTAAAGGATTTCACGCCGATTGTTCATGTCGGGGTACTCAACAGCGCGGTCATCGCGCATCCCTCACTGCCGGCCAATTCCTTTCGTGAACTGATGCAACTCGCCCGGGAAAAACCCGACACCATCACCTTCGGAACCATGGGCAACACCAGTTTCGGAACCCTCCTGATGGGCTGGCTCAAGGCGAAGAACGGCGTCGCGCTGTATGGCGTGCCCTACAAGAACGCCACGCAAAGCATGACCGGAACCGTCGGCGGCGAGGTGCAGGTCACGACATATGCGCTGGGCCAGATCGTTCCCATGGTCAAATCCGGAAAACTGAAGGCGCTGGCCGTGATCGGCAAGCGCTCGAGCTTCCTGCCCGACGTTCCCACGCTTGCCGAAGAAGGCCTGGACATGCCCGTACCGCGCAACTGGATCGGCATGTTCGCACCCACCGGTGTGCAGAAGGATGTGATCGCGAAGGTGAACTCCGAAGTTGCCAAGGTCATCGCGTCCCCGGGATTCAAGGAAAAATTCATGCTGGCCCGCGGCGTGGAGGCCGACGAATTCACCGGGCAGTCCCCGGAAAATTTTGCAGCTTTCCTGAAAAAGGACCGGGAGGAATACGCCCAGATCGTCGCGGCGATCGGCCTCGTCAGGCATTGAACAGAACTGCCCGTCAACGATGATGAAAAACTCCGGAAGGTGTCGCATGAAAATGGTCGCCGTCGCATTGCTTGCATCGACTCTGGTCATGGTTCCGTTGGCCGGGAACGCGCAGGACGCTGCGGCCGGTTATCCCGGCAAGCCCGTGCGTGCTCTCGGTGATTGAAGGCGGCAATCACGTGGTCAATAATCGCTGGTATCGCTATCGCGACCAGACCGCTGACTGGATGGCAAGGCAGCTGGGCGCGTGTTAGTGGCGCTGCATTCGCTGGCGGGAATAACCGGACTGCTCCTTCTTGCCTGGCTTGCCAGTGAATCGCGCCGCCAGATTCCGTGGCGGGTCGTGATCTCGGGAATGCTGATGCTGTTTGTCCTCGCACTGGCGCTTCTCAAAATCCCCTTGGTGAAGGACTTCTTCGAATTGCTGAACGACGGACTGGGCGCGCTGGACCGCGCCACCCAGGTCGGCACCTCGTTCGTATTCGGCTACCTGGGTGGCGCGCCGGCGCCGTTTCAGCAAACGGGGCCCGGCTCCTCGTTCGTGCTCGCCTTTCGCACGTTGCCGCTGGCACTGGTCATCAGCGCGCTGACGTCGGTGCTGTTCTACTGGGGCGTGCTGCCGGCCATGGTGCGGATGTTTTCGCGGTTGCTGAAAAAGACCATGGGCGTGGGCGGTGTGGTGGGGCTCTCCACGGCGGCCAATGTCTTTGTCGGGATGGTGGAGGCGCCGATGTTCGTGCGGCCCTATCTCGCGCGTGTCTCGCGCTCGGAGCTGTTCGTCATCATGGTGGGCGGGATGGCGTCGATCGCGGGCACCGTGCTGGCGCTCTATGCCCAGTTCCTCAAGGACGTGGTGCCCGATGCCCTCGCGCATCTTCTGATCGCATCCATCCTGTCGGCACCGGCATCCATCCTCATCGCGGCCATCATGGTGCCGCCGGTGGATGGGGTGACCATGGATGAGGTGGCGCTTGATCGCGGAGCCAGCTCCACCATGGATGCGGTGACGCGCGGCACTCTGGCCGGTGTGGAACTGCTGATCAACGTGGTGGCGATGCTGCTGGTGCTGGTGGCGCTGGTGACCCTGGTCAATTCGCTGCTGGGACTCCTTCCTGGTTCAGGGGGCGATGCCCTGTCCCTGCAGGGCATTCTGGGCTGGATGCTCGCGCCACTGGCATGGTTGACCGGTATTCCCTGGGAGGAGGCGCATGTCGCCGGGGCGCTGCTGGGGACCAAGACGGTATTGAACGAGTTCATTGCCTATCTGGATCTCGCGCATTCAACGGGGCTTTCGGAACGTTCGCGCCTCATCATGACTTACGCGCTGTGCGGGTTCGCCAACTTTGGCAGCCTCGGAATCATGATCGGGGGACTCGGCACCATGGTGCCGGAGCGACGCGACGACATTGTCCGACTGGGCATGAAATCGATTGTTGCGGGCACACTGACGACCTGCCTGATCGGCGCCGTGGTCGGCTTGCTGGTTTGACGTCGGCCCCGCCATTGTCGTCGCGGGTTTCGAAATTCCGGTATCAGGCACTCATTGGCAGGTGAAGTTTGCCGCGTCCCCGATATCGCCCCCCTGTTTTCCTGCGTATTTTGCCGTCTTCGGATAGGCGCACAGGGGGTGGGTGCGGGCGGTCGGAGAGGTCGGAAAATTGCTGCCCGAGGCAATGACGCTGTCGGGCGATACGCCTTTTTCCACCCAGTTCACCAGTGGCGTGAGCAGATCGAATTGATCGGGGGCCGGGCCGCCGCGGCAATGGCCCATGCCGGGGACGAGATATAGCTTTGCAAAATCCTGCGCTTCGTTCTGAGGCGTCAACCGGTTGAAATAATTGATGGTGTATTGCACTGAGGGGCCGGGATCACTTGCCCCATGGTAGAAAATCATTTTGCCGCCGCGGCGCTTGAAGGCCGCAAGGTCCGTTGATGTCGCCGGCAACGGGTTGTCGCGGCTGATCTTCGGGGGATCGGTGTCGAAATTCCATGTCTTGTAGGCGATGAGCCGGGTTTGCCGCGGTCGGATGTAGTAGCCAATCTGATTCGTGCCGAGGCTGATGTTACCGGGCAGATTTTTTCCCGCGCCGATATTCCTGCCGGGAATGGCGTCCGGTGCCATGAATCCGCCGTCGTAGGGGTAACCTTCGACGCGGGTGCCGCTGGGGACGACGACGGGTGCGCCGGCCGAGGTCCGCGGACCGAGATTGATTCTCTTGATCGCATTGACCTGGGCGGGGGTGAGGCATGTTGCAGTCTTCTCCCCGTCGCACTGAAGCGGTTTTCCGGTGTTGCCAAGCACATGCGTGGCGGGGTCGAACCGGCACGCCGAAAGATTGTCGACGATGCCATCTTTCGCGCCGTCTGCCGCATCGCAGGCATCCAGAATGCCGCGCGTGACCAGATTCTGGTCGACCAGTGAAAACGACTGCTGAAATTCGGCATTGCCCGCGGCGTCCCTGGGAACCAGCGCGGCGATTGCCTGCAGCGAATTGACTTCTCCCTGTGTCAGGGCGGTCAGGTCGTACACCGGGTCGCCGGCGATGATGCCATCGAAGTATTCCGGAAACTGCTGCGAGAACACCATGCCCTGCCGTCCGCCCGTTGAGCAGCCGACATGATAGGAGCGGTCCGGCGGCCGGCCGTAATAGGAATGGATCAGGTAACGAGCGACGCGCGTTGTCTTGTCGATGGAACCACTGGCATGTTCGGCAAGGGCAGGTGGCTCGAGCAGGAATTCAAGCGGTGAATGCCCTGCCTTGGCGAGCAGTGCATTGTCATGCCCGCCGTTTTGCGACACCACGGCCCATCCTTTTGCCAGCGTGGGCGTGAGCGTACCGGCCACGCCTACGGCGGGCGGTACCGACCCTTCCGTGCCGCCGCCGCCCTGGAACATGAAGCGTCCGTTCCAATCAAGCGGCATGCGCAGCTCGAACCCGGCACCATAGCGAACGCCGTCGGAGCCGGTGAATTCTCCAGCGACGCCCTGAATTTCACAGTGATCTGGCAGGGTTGCATTCCGGCCGGGACCGGATCCGGCAACGTTCAGTTGCGCCAGCGTGATGCGCGAATCGGGCACCGGAAAATCAGGGAATTTCACCTTGGCCGCCAGCGACGTGCACGCCAGCTGGGCAGGGGTCTGCTTTTCCGGAATGATTATTGCCGCGCACGCGGCCAGAATTCCGAATCCGGCGATTGCGAGCGCAAACGCGCGCCCTTTTGTGGCATGCGCTGACAGGTCTTTTAACAATGCATCGGCTCCCTTGTTGTGCCTTGCGCTCAGTCGGCGGTTATCTTGTACTGGCGTATCACCCTGCCGAATTTCTCGGACTCCATGTCGAGAAAGGCGGCGAACTCCTCCGGCGTGGTGGTGTCGACATTCAGGCCGATGCCTGCGATCTTTTCCCTGGAGTCGGGCTGGGCCGCCGCGCGGCTGAATTCCCGGTTGAGGCGCGCAACGACATCGCGAGGCGTACCCGCCGGCGCAAGCACGCCGAACCAGGAAACCGCCTCAAAGCCCGGAATCAATTCCGCCACAGTCGGGGTGTCCGGAAACTGCGCGACCCGTGACTTGCCGGCAACCGCCAGTGCCTTGACCTTTCCCGTGCGGACGTTCTGGACAATTCCGATGGGCTGCACGAATGCAGTGTTCACTTCGCCGCTGAGCAGCGCCACTCCGACCGGTGCCGCGCCCTTGAAGGGCACCAGATTCAGTTCGATGCCGGCTTCACCCGCGAGCATGGCCGACGCAATGTGGCCCCGCGTGCCGCTGCCCGAATTTGCGAGTGTTACTTTTCCGGGATTGGCCTTGGCGTAGGCAATGAATTCAGCGAGTGTCTTCGGCGCGAACGCGGCGCTCGCAGCCAGCACCGGGGGCGCGGATACGAGTCGGGTGATGGGTGCGAACGCTTTCAGTCCGTCATAGGGAATCGGCCTGATCAGGTGGTGCGCGGTTGGCAGATTGTCCGCGGCCGAAAGGATGGTGTAACCATCGGCGGGCGACTTCGCAACCTCAGCCGCGGCGATGACCCCGCCCGCGCCGGTGCGGCCTTCAATCAGCACGGCCTGACCCAGATATTCCGCCAGGTGCGCCTGAAGTATGCGTGGAACGATGTCCTGAGGGCTGCCTATGTTGGAGGCGATGATGCGCACGGCCTTCACCGGGTAGCTTTGAGCGGCTGCGGTGCCGGACAACGCCGCGGCCAGCGCGAACAGCGTTGACGCGGTCAGATATTTGGGAGACTGGAGACGGTTCATTTCTGCACCTGGGGGTTAATGCCGGAAGCGCGAAATGCTACTCCGATTGATCGGGTCGGATAGAACATCCATCAGGCGCGTCGGCCTGCGGCAACGGCTTGGGGCTGCCCCGCAGCCTTGCGGGGAGACTTCTTGCCGGCATCCGGTTTGATGGTTTCGCGCACGGCGTCGCGCACGGTCTCAATATCCGCGGCCGCCTCCTCCAGGCATTGCATCATCAGCCTGGCGCTGGGCGAGAGCGGGCGCTCCTGATTCCAGACCACGCCGATGGGCGGCACCTTTCGCGCAAAATCTATCGGCAGCACAGCCACCACGCCGAGTCTCTCGTAATACTTGGCGACGTCACTCGCCATCACCGCTATGGCATTGCTCAACTGCACATAGCGCGCGACCACGTTGGCCGAGATGGTTTCCAGGGCGTTTGCCGGCAGGGGGATCCCGTGCTCCTCGAACGCCATTTCAACCGGGTCCCGAAGGAGGGTGCCCACCGGCGGCAACACCCAGGGAAACTCCTGCAGGTCAGACCAGAGCAAAGTCTTCCTGCGCGAGAGTTCGTGGTGCGGGCCGGAGATGATGCTGACAGGTTGCGTGTAGAGAATCTTTTCCTCCAGGCCGCGCGCTGCATGCGTGGCGGGCAGCCGGCCGATCAGCAGATCAAGCTTCCCGTTCCACAGATCGGGCAGCAGCACTTCCTGGATGTTCTCGCGAACCAGAACGCTGGTGCCGGGCGATCTTTCCTTGAGAAGAACCAGGCTTTGCGGCAGCAGGGTATTGACGGTCGAGGAGAGGGCTCCGATGCACACCTTGCCGGTCGTACCCGCCACGAGGCCCCGCAATTCATCGCGGGTCTGCGCCAGTTCATCCAGCATGGAACGCGCGTGGCGGATCAGGCATTCGCCGTAGACCGTCGGATTGACGCCGCGGGCGGATCGTTCGAAAAGCCTGACCCCCAGTCCGCGCTCGAGTTCGGCGAGCGCCTTTGAAATGGCTGGTTGCGTCACGTTGGCGTGGCCGGCGGCCTTGCCGATGTTGCGAAAATCATCCAGTGCCACCAGCAGGTGCAGGTGGCGCGGTTTCAGGTCTCCTCTCAGGTACCAGTCCAGTTGTGCCATTCGGCTCTCTCCTCGCTGGAAGGGATGATATTACCGAATGGTTATGTTATGGACAATTTTATTCATTGGACGGTAATGTCATGACGTTCCATGATCGTCGCCCGCTTCGGTGAATCTGGAGGTTGCCGGGGTGACCGGGTGCCATGCGCCCGTTGCTTTCAATGCCGCTTGAGGAGGATTTCACCATGAATGGATCGAGGAGATCGACTGTCCGCAATGGGCGCCGCATTTTGCTGGCGGTGGTTCTGGCAGGCTGGGTTGCAGGCGCGTCCGCCCAGTCCTGGCCGACCCGTCCGATACGGTTCATCCTGCCTTTCGCCGCCGGCGGCGTGGCCGACATCACGGCGCGAATCATGGGGCAGAAGATGTCCGAAAACATCGGTCAGCAGGTGCTGATTGAGAATCGGCCCGGCGCGGGCATGATCGCTTCGGCCCAGGCGGCCATGCAGACCGAGCCCGATGGCCACATGATGGTCATCACCGGTAACGGCACCGCCATCAGTACCAACCTTTTCAAATCCCTGCCCTTTGACGTGCTGCGCGACTTCACGGCGTTGTCGACCCTGGCGTACTTCGATCTGGTGATGATTTCCGGGCCCGAGTCGCGCTTCAAGTCGGCAGCCGACGTGGTTTCGTTTGCCCGCGCCAATCCCGGCAAGCTCAATGTCGGCAGCATCAGCATTGGTTCAACCCAGAACCTCACGGCGGAACTGTTCAAGTCGATGGTTGGAGCAGACATGCAGATCGTTCCGTTCAAGGCCTCCCCCGACATGCTCCTTGCGCTGCGGTCCACCAACCTTGATATCGGCTTCGAGATTTTTCCGGCGGTGATTTCGCAGGTGAAATCCAATTCGGTGCGGCTGCTCGGGGTGGCCGGCAACAAGCGGTTCGATGGCATGCCCAACGTGCCCACCATCGCGGAGAGCGGTGTCAACGGGTTTCTCTCGTCATCGTGGAACGGAATATCCACCAAGGCGGGAACGCCCCGTCCCATCGTTGAGCGCATGAGCCGGGAGATCAACGTTGCGCTGGCATCTCCCGACGTGATCCAGAAAATGCGCGATGTCGGCGCGGAAGCCCGGGGCAGCACGCCCGATGAGACGCGAAAGCTCCTGATTTCCGAGATCGCCAAATGGAAGGTGGTCATCGAAAAGGCAAACATTCCGCTGCAATAGCGCCGCAGCAACGACAGCCGGCGTTTCATCGCCAGCCTTCCGGTTCACCCTCTGTTCTTTTCATCACAGGAATCCCAGATGTCCGCACCATTGAAACTTGATATCGCCGTCGCAACCTATGGACACACCATCGCCGTCAAGAACGGCAGCATCCCGATCGCAGGTGTCGACGCCAACATGATCACCGTGGACCCCCAGATCGCGGCGTTCCGCCGCATGGTGCGGGATCTCGAATTCGATGTGTGCGAACTGGCACCCATGACCTACCTGATTGCGAAAGCCTATGGCTCGCCCTTCACCGCGCTGCCGATTTTTGTCATGCGCCGCTTCCATCACGGCGGTCTGGTATGCCGCGATGATGCGGGCATCAAGGTGCCCAAGGACCTTGAGGGAAAGAAGGTCGGTGTTCGCGCCTACACGGTGACGACCGGTGTCTGGACGCGCGGCATTCTGGCCAACGAATATGGCGTGGACAATTCCAAGGTCACCTGGGTGGTCGACGATGAGGAGCACGTCACGCAGATGCCGCTGCCGAAAAACGTGGTTCACGCGCCCGACGGCAAATCGCTGGTGAATCTGATGGAATCCGGGGAAATCCAGGCGGGATTCAACGCGCGTGCCGGCATCGGCCGCGAGGGCGCCCCCAAGGCGGGCTGGGAAGACAAGCAACAGGTCGCCGCGCCCGTCTACAACGAATTGTTTCCGAACTCCGAAGAGCTGGAGGCAGCCTGGTACAAGCGCACGGGCGTCTACCCCATGCATGGATTGATCGTTGTGAAGGACAAGCTGCTCGCCGACCACCCGTGGCTGGCCAAGGCGATCTACGATGCTTTCCTCGAAGCGAAGAACCAATACGTGGCCGGCTTGCACGCTGGCAAGATCACGACTGCGGATGACAAGAAATACGCGGGCTTCATGCCGCTTCTGGGAGACCCGCTGCCCTACGGCGTCAAGAGCAACCTGGCTTCGATTCAATGCACGATCGACTACACCCATCAGCAGGGCATGACCCCGAAGAAATTTTCCGTCGAAGAGGCATTCGTCAATCTCTAAGCGGGCCCATAAAGCACATATTATTCAAATACTTACCATAGGATTGCGCCATGTCATTCAAAGCCATTGATATCCATCCCCACGTCATCAGCACCGATCTCGTGAAATTTCCGCGCGCGCCGTTGGGCGGGCATCCGTCGGTGTGGTCGCAGGAGCGACCGGTTTCCTATGAACAAATGGTCAAGGCCATGGACGAGGCGGGCATCGACAAGTCGGCGATCGTCCAGGCATCGACCTGCTACGGTCATGACAACTCCTACCTTGCCGAGGCGGTGGCTGCCCATCCCAAGCGCTTCACCGGCGTGTTCTCGGCGGATGTTCTGGCCGACAACGGCCCCGAGCGGATCCGTTACTGGGTGAGCAAAGGGCTCACAGGCCTGCGCCTGTTCACGGTGGGCAGCACCATGACCACGCAATCGAACTGGCTCGACGACCCGAAGACTTTTCCTTCATGGGAGACCGTCGAGGAATTGAAGATCCCGATGTGCCTGCAGGTGCGTACGCCAGGCCTTTCGATGGTGCACACCCTGGCCGCAAAATTTCCCAAAGTGCGGATCATCATCGATCACCTTATGTCACCCGAGATGGAAGACGGCCCGCCCTATGCAAAAGCGGCCCCGCTGTTCGAGCTGGTGAAGTATCCCCATGTTCATCTGAAGCTCACCAGCAACAGCGCGCGCGCGGCAACGAAGGGGAATGCGACGCCAGCAACCTTTTTCGCCAAACTCGTGGGTGAATTCGGTTCCTCCCGCATTGCCTGGGGTTCGAACTATCCCGCTTCCACCGGAACGCTCAAGGAAATTCTTGACGAAAGCAAGGCCGCCCTGTCGGCGTTGCCCGCAAAGGACCAGGAGCAGATATTCCGCAAGACCGCGCAAAGCCTGTATCCGTCGCTGGCAGATTGAGCAAGTCAAAGACTGCGGGATCCACATCCCGCGGGGAAAGGGGCCTGGGCCCTTTTTAGATCGACTGTTGCAACCGGAATCAGGAGACAGGAAATGAGCAAGCTGAAACTTCATGCCATGCTGGGCGATTATCCGAACACCATGGCGTTGAAGAACGGCACGGTGAAGTCGGATGTGGTGGAGCTGGATTTCGCGAAGGCCGATGTGCCGCACGACCAGTTCAAGCGGGTGATTGCCGGCGAGTTCGACGTCGCCGAACTCGCGATCATCACCTACCTGCAGGCGCGGGGCTGGAACAAGCCGATCGCGGCCCTGCCGGTGGCCATTGGCGGGCGCTTCCAGCATGCGCAGCTTGCCTACAACACCGATTTTGGCACTGTCACCACCAAGAACCTGGAAGGCAAGCGCGTCGGTGTGCGCACCTATTCGCAAACCACACCCACTTGGGTGCGCGGCATTCTTCAAAACGATTATGGCGTGGACCTGTCGAAAATCCAGTGGGTGACTTTCGAAGACGGGCACGTGCCTGAATACAAGGAACCGGCAGACACCGAGCGCGCACCGCACGGCGAGACTTTCATGAAAATGTTGCTCGCCGGAAAAATCGACGCCGCGGTTGTGATGATCCCCGACCTCAAGCTGCCCAACATCAAGTCGGTGATCACGGATCCGTCGAAGGAAATCGCGGCCTGGTACAAGAGCTACAACGCCATCCAGCTCAACCATGTCATCGTTGTGAAGGAATCGCTGCTCAAATCAAGCCCCGATGCCGTGCGGGAGATCTTCCGCATGATGAAAGAGAGCAAGAAGGCCGCGAACGAACCGCTGGGCGCCGATGGCATCGACTACCGACCCATCGGGTACTCGAACAACAAGCGCAACTTCGAAGTGGCGGCGCTTTATGCATCGCAGCAGAAACTTGTTCCGCGCGAACTGAAGATTGACGATCTGTTCAACGATCTGACGCGATCGCTGGAATAGGGCTGTTGCCTGCTGCGGATTCGGGGCGGCAGGCAAGCAGTAAGGTCCGTCGGATCGCATCGGAGTCGGCAACCGGGATGAAACCGGGCGCGACCGATGGCAACCATTATTCAGGGAGTGCAAAAATGAAAGCATCGAGCATCGTTTGTGCGGGAGCGACGGCACTGCTGTTTTGCGCCGGCGCCATCGCGCAGACCGGCAAGCCCATTCGAATCATCGTCCCGTTTGCACCCGGCGGCGGGCAGGACATCCTCGCGCGCTCGTTCAACGCCGAACTCGGCGCGGCGCTGGGCCAGCCGATCATCGTTGAATACCGTGCTGGCGGCGGCGGCGGCGTGGGCACCGCATTTGTCGCCAAGTCCGAACCTGACGGATACACCCTTGTGATGGCAGCGGCGAGCCACATCATCAGCGCGGTGCTGGCCCCCAAACCGGTTTATCACCCGATCAAGGATTTTGCGGCGGTCGCGCACGTCGGCACCGGAAGCCAGATTCTGATGATCAGTTCGCAGGTGCCGGCAAAGTCCGTACAGGAGTTCGTGACGTATGTAAAAGCGAATCCGGGCAAGCTCAACTACGGCAGCGCCGGCAGCGGCAGTTCGACGCACCTCGCGATGGCCTACTTTGTCAATGCGGCGGGACTGGACATCGCGCACATTCCGTACAAATCGAATTCTGACCAGTCATCCGAACTGATGGCGGGCCGCATCCAGGCGATCATGATTCCCAGCATCGGGGCCATGGCGCTCGTAAAGGAGCCGCGCATCACCTTGCTGGCCGTGAGCCCCTCCACCCGTTCCGTATTCTTCCCCAGCCTGCCCACCATTGCCGAGAGCGGCTATTCCGGATTCAACTATGGTTCCTGGTTCGGATTGCTCGGGCCCGCAGCAATGCCAAAAGCATCGACGGAACGCATCAATGTCGAAATGGGAAAGCTGTTGAAGACACCGCTCATTACGGAGCGGCTCATGAAAATTGGCCTTGAACCGCTGGCGCTGTCTTCACAGCAATTTGAAAAGCTTCTTGTCGAGGACCTGGAGCGTGTTGAGCGCATCGTCAAGGTCTCTGGAGCAAAGGCGGATTAGTCCGGTGTTCACAGTGGGGCCTTTCGTGGCATGGGATGCGCGGGGGGTTACAAAAGCCAAAGCCGTGCATTGATTTTATCGAGGTCCAATGGGTCATCCGATTCGTCTGATTTTAATAAGCATTCTGGCGTTGATGGCTGGCATGGCGTTCGGCCAGAATTTCCCCAACCGGCCGCTGCGCATCGTCACCTCCGAAATCGGCGGTAGCAGCGACCTGATGGCACGCCTTATTGCAAATGGAATCTCGGGTCCCCTGGGACAGCAGGTGGTGATCGATAACCGCCCGGGTGGCTCGGTTGCCGCCGAGGCGGTGATGAAATCTTCTCCCGATGGCCACACCCTGATCTACTACGGCAACTCCCTGTGGATTCTGCCGCTGGTTCGCAAATCCGTGCCGTACGATATTGTGAACGACTTTGCACCCATCACCCTGACGGTCATCGCGCCCACTATTCTGGTGGTGCCCCTGTCGCTGCCGGCCAGTTCGGTGAGGGAGCTGATCGCCCTTGCCAGGGCAAAGCCGGGCGGACTCAACTACGGGGCTGCCGCCCCGGGAACCACCACCTATCTCGCCGCCGAATTGTTCAAGGCAATGACCGGTGTGGACATCGTGCGCGTGACCTACAAGGGCAACACGTCAGCCATCAATGATGTGCTGGCCGGCAATATCCAGATGACGTTTGCACCGGCCGGCGCCGTCGCGCAACACGTCAAATCCGGCAGACTCAAAGCGCTTGCCGTCACCAACGCGTTGCCTTCCCCAACCTATCCCGAGCTGCCCACGGTTGCAGCGGCGGGAGTGCCCGGTTTCGAGGCGGAATCCATCTATGGCATGTGGGCGCCGTCCAGAACCCCAACGGCGATTGTCAGCCGCCTGAATCAGGAAATCGCGAAAGTCCTCCACCAGCCGGACACCAGAAGCAGGCTCTTTGGCCTGAGCATGGAGGCGGTCGGGAGCACGCAGGAAGTCTTTGCCGAAAAAATCAGGGGCGAGGTTGTTCGCATGGGAAAGCTGATTCGGGACGCGGGCATTCGTGACGAATAGCGGCGTTGCGAGGCCCAAGGGGGCGTGATACGTGCCGTTCCCGTATCAGGCACAAGGAGGTTGAATTGAAATACTCCCAATTTGTGGCCGACACCTGGTTTGCGTGGATCGGCGGCGCCAGCGACAAAAATACGTTCTATACAAGGTCTACAGCCCTGTCCTGCTGATCGAATTCGACATGCACAAGGGCGTGTTCCTGGACAACGAAGAGCCGGAAAAGTTCCACGTCCATATCACAGTGCGCACGCCCAACGGCAACGACTACCGCAGGGATTTACTGCGCCAGCACCTGGACAGGCACCAACATGGCGGACATCACCATGGAACGCACCACACCCACAAAGGCCATCACCATGATCATTGACTGCCACGGGCATTACACCACCGCGCCGACACCGCTCAGGGAATTCCGCGCGAGGCAGATTGCCGCCCATGAAGCGGGTGGTGCATTTGATGCGTCGCTCACCATTTCCGACGATGACATTCGCACGAGCCTTGAGAAATCCCAGTTGAAAATGCAGAGGGAGCGCGGCGCCGATCTGACCATCTTCTCCCCGATTGCCGGGCAGATGGCGCACCACACCGGCAATGAAGCGGTCAGTCTGAGGTGGACTGCGGTGTGCAACGACTTGGTCTACCGGGTCTGCAATCTCTATCCGGAGAATTTCGTGGGCGTTTGCCAGCTTCCCCAGTCGCCGGGCGTGCCGCCGGCGAACTCGATCCCCGAGCTGGAGCGCTGCGTCAGGGAGCTTGGATTCGTCGGCTGCAATCTCAATCCAGATCCCGCCGGAGGCTATTGGACCGATCCGCCGCTGACCGACCGCTGGTGGTATCCGCTGTACGAAAAAATGGTCGAACTCGATGTGCCGGCGATGGTCCATGTCAGTTCCTCCTGCAATCCGAATTTCCATGGCACCGGCGCGCACTACATCAACGGCGACACCACAGCCTTCATGCAATTTCTGACCTCGGACCTGTTCAGGGATTTTCCGACGCTGAGGTTCATCATTCCGCATGGCGGCGGGGCGGCCCCCTATCATTGGGGCCGGTACCGGGGATTGGCGCAGGACCTCAAAAGGCCGCCGCTCACGGAGTTGCTGCTGAAAAACGTGTTCTTTGATACTTGCGTTTATCACCACGCCGGGGTGGAGCTGCTGACCAAGGTCATTCCGGTGGAAAACATCCTGTTCGGTTCGGAAATGGTGGGCGCGGTCCGCGGTATCGATCCGGAAACCGGGTTTTATTTCGACGACACCAAGCGTTACGTCGATGCGGTGTCGTATCTGACCGACATGGACAAGAAGAAGATCTACGAAGACAATACCCGGCGAGTTTTTCCGCGCCTTGATGCGCGCCTGTCGAAAAGCGGTAAATAATCGAAGTGACCAGGTCGGGGTGAAAAGCGGAGAATCGACCGAAATAAACCATTAAGCAAAGGGCTTCTGCATGAGTGATTCCACGAATCCGTCCAAAAGCCGTGATGTGGCCATCCGGATTGCGGACCAACTCGGGGAGGCCGGTGTCAAACTGGTCGCAAGCCTTCCAGACAACTGGATCAGCGAACTGATCCGGGAAATCGACGGTGACGCCCGTTTCAGGCATGTTCCGGTCAACCGTGAGGAGTCGGCGATTGGCCTTTGCGCCGGTGCCTACATGGGCGGGATGGGGTCGGCGGCGCTCATGGGCGCCTCGGGTTTCATGACCACGATTTATGCCATGACCAAGATCAATTACAGCTATGAAATTCCGTTGCTGATGCTGATTACGCTTCGTGGCGCCCTCGGTGACCACCACAAGCACCATGTGTCGAACGGCTTGTACCTCAAGCCGGTGATGGATGCGATTTCGGTGCCCTATCTGGTGATCGATAAACCCGCGGATATTCCGGAAATCGGCCGCGCCTATCACCACTCGAGAACCTATTCCCGTCCGACCATCGTCGCGCTGACGCGCGACCTGTTGAGGTAATGGCCATGAAGTACGTCGATTGCTTCAAATATCTCGCAAGCCGCCGGACCGACGAATTGGTCATCACCTCCGCGGGAAATTCGGGTCAGGCTTGGTGGACCACCACGCGAGACAGCGACAAGACCTTCTACCTCGATGCCTCGATGAGCCTGTCCACGCTGTTTGCATCGGGAATGGCCTGCGCACTGCCGAAGCAGAAGTTCTGGGCGTTCATGGGCGACGGCGCGTTCTGCATGAACCCCGGAATGCTCATGGTGGAGCGGCAGTTGAAACTGCCGAACATGGTTCACCTGCTGGTTTCCAACCGCGCCTACGGGGCCACCTCGAACGCATCCCTGCCCAACGGGATGGAGAACGACTATGGCGCCATTGCGAGGTCATTCGGAATCGAGCGCGTATTCGTTTTCGACAATCTGGAAGATCTCGCGCGGGATTTTGACAAGGCAATGGGCCGTAACGTGGACGCCTACACCTTCGTGGTTCTGGAAGTCGAGCCTTTCACCGATGCGGAGCAGCGGCTTGAGCAACCGCCGTTTGACGGGCCGGAATTGAAATACCGGTTCGGACGCACGCTGGAGCAAATGGCGGGCATCGATATATTCGGCTACAGGATCTGAGGCGGGACATGAAAAAGAATGTGCTGCGAGGCCTCTCTCGTCTCGGCATGGTGGTGGCGCTGCTCGCCGGGCATTGGGGATCGGCTACTGCCGCCTGGCCCGAAAAACCATTGAGGGTGATTCTTCCCTATGCCGCCGGAGGCAGCGGAGACATCATTTTCCGCAGCATCCAGGCAGGACTCGAAAAGGGCCTCGGCCAAAGCGCCGTTGTCGACTTTCGCACCGGCGCCAACGGACTGATCGGTGTGCGCGAGGCCGTCAAATCGCCCGCAGACGGCTATACGCTGCTCTTCGGGCCGACCAACAATTTCGTCATCGACCAGTTTCTCAACAAGGATCTCGGCTTTGATCCTCTGCAGGTGTTTGTTCCGGTCACCATCGTCGCCGACACGCCTTACCTTCTGGTGATCAATGCCGCAACACCGGCAGGCAACTATGCGGAGCTGGCACGGTATGCCGGCGCCAATCGCGGCAAGCTGAACTACGCTTCGCCGGGCGCCGCGACTGTGCCGCACCTGTCCGGTCGCATGCTGAGCGATGCGATGAATGCCAACATGACGCATGTGCCGTTTCGCGGCAACCAGCCCGCGGTGGTGGCGCTTCTTGCCAACGAAGTCCAGATGATCGTCCACAGTTATGGGTCCATTGCCCCGCTGTTAAAGTCAGGCAAGCTTCGCGCGCTGGCAGTGGCCGCCCCCGAGCGTCTGAGGGCTCTGCCCGACGTGCCGACTACCGTCGAGGCCGGCATTCCTGATGGCGTCCTGCTGAGCAACTGGTGGGCGCTTGCCGCGCCCGGCGGCACCAATGCCGATATCGTCAACCGCCTTGCGCGCGAAATTCGCACGACGCTTGCCGAACCCGAATTGCAGAAGCGCTATTTCGACCAGGGCTGGACCATCGGCGGTGCCACGCCGGCAGAGTCGGCACAGCGCATGCGGCGCGAAGCCGGTGCGTGGAAGAACATTGTCGAGCGTTCCGGCGCGAAAGCGGAGTGACGATCGAGCCATCGCCGACCGGAATCGGCGCCCCGGTTCGCCGCGTCGAGGATCGCCGGCTGGTGTCGGGCCGGGGGCGCTTCGCGGATGACCTCAATCTTCCCGACATGGCCTACGCATGTTTTGTGCGGTCAACGCAGGCGCATGCGCGCATTGCACGGATTGATCGTGATGCCGCGTTGTCCGCCGCAGGAGTGCTGGCGGTTCTGACTGCCGGTGAAATAGAAGAGCAGAATCTCGGCGCACTGGCTTGCTACGCCTACCCCATTCTTCCCGAGGGAATCCGGTATCACCGACCGTTGCAACCGCTGCTTGCATCCGGAAAGGTCAGGTACCTTGGCGAATGCGTCGTGCTGGTTGTCGCAGAGACACTCACCCAGGCCCGTGATGCCGCCGAACTCGTGGTCGTGGAATATGAGGCCCTGCCTTCAGTGACGCTGCCTGACGCACTGGCGGACAACGCGCCCAAAGTGTGGGATGAGGCCAACGACAACGTGGGATTCCGTATCGAGCGGGGTGATCGCAAACTCGTTGATGCGGCATTCGACAGCGCTGCACACGTCACGAAGTTGCAGCTTCACTATCCGCGGGCTTCAGCCAATTCGATGGAACCAAGGACGGTGCTCGGGCATCGGGATGAAGCGGATGGACGTTACACGCTCCATACCAGCGCGCAGTCACCGCACTATGTCCGTCAGATCGTCGCGGAAGTTCTCCGGATCTCCGAGGCCGATCTCAGGGTCGTAGCCTCGGATGTCGGCGGCGGTTTTGGCATGAAGGCCAACGTTTATCCCGAGGAGGCGCTGATTCTCTGGGCGTCGATGACCGTCGGACGTCCGGTCAAATGGACCGGTGAGCGTGGCGAAAGCCTGGCGTCCGACCAGCATGGCCGACATCAGATTACCGAAGCGGCACTGGCCCTCGATGCTCGTGGCCGGATACTGGCGCTGCGTTCGTCGGTCTGTATTGATTTGGGTGCCTATCTCAGCTATTCGGCCGGGGTGCCCCCCAACAATGCCGCCGTCAGCTACACCGGCACTTACGACGTGCCGCTCATTCATGCCGTGGTGTGCGCGACCTTTACGAACACCTGTCCCACCGGTCCCTATCGGGGGTCGGCAAAGCCGGAAGCAAGTTTTGTCACTGACCGGCTTGTGGACAAGGCGGCGAGTGAAATGGGCATTGATCGGGTGGCCCTGCGGCGGCTCAATCTCATTCCTGTTTCCGCCATGCCTTACAAGACACCCGGCGGCAATGTGTACGACGGCGGCAATTTCGAACACGTGCTGAATCGGGCGCTGCAGCTTTCCGACTGGAACGGTTTCTCGAAGCGACGCGAAGACAGTGCGCGCCGGGGTCTCAATCGCGGCATCGGCCTGGCAATGCATTGCCAGCGCGCCGGAAACCAGTCCGAACGCATGGAAATCCGTGTGGCCTCGAACGGATCCGTGGCCCTGCATGTGGGCACGCTCTCTACCGGGCAGGGCCATGAAACCATGTTCTCCCAGATGGCCAGCCAATGGCTGGGCGTTCGCCTTGATCAGGTGCGCGTGTTTCAGGGCGACACGGACAAGAGCCTTTTCGGACGGGGGTCCTTCGCGCAGCGAACCATGATCGCGGGTGGTTCGGCCCTCAAGCGAGCGGCGGACGAGGTGATCAGAAAAGGACGGCGGATCGCGGCGTGGATGCTGGAGGCCTCTGAATCCGATGTGGAGTTTGTCCGTGGCACGTTCTGCATCAAGGGCACCGATCGGAGTGTGGGCTTCGCCGAGGTCGCGAAAAAATCTTATCAGGGAGTCGGCCTCCCGGAGGCGTTCGGCGTGGGGCTCGACGGTGTGGGCAGCCACCCCGGGCCGAACACCTATCCGAACGGATGCATGATCTGCGAAGTTGAAGTGGATGCGGAAACCGGATTCGTCGCGGTGGTCATTCTGACGGCGGTTGACGATGCGGGCACAGTCGTCAATCCGGTCACGCTGGAAGGCCAGCTTCACGGATCAGTGGCGCAGGGACTCGGGGAAACCTTGATGGAAGAGGTGGTCTACGACCGCGAAACCGGACAACTGCTTACCGGTTCCTTCATGGACTACGGCATGCCACGCGCGGATGACATGCCGGACATGGTTTCGGAAGCGGCTCCGGTTCCAACTAAAACCAATCTGCTGGGGGTTAAGGGCGGGAGCGAAGCGGGAAACGTCGGCGCACCGCCCGCCATCGTCAACGCCATCATCGATGCCCTCTCGCCCTGGGGCATCACCGATGTCCCCATACCCGCCACGCCGCAGCGCATATGGCGGTTGATCAGCGAACGCAGGCTGCCCGCTAGTCCTTGAACGCCTTGATCGCGCGCTCGATCCATTCGCGGTCGTCGGTGAGCGTCTCAAGTTCCTTGCGCGCCATGGTCTTGGTCTGGCTGCGATGGGCGATCACCGCCTGGTTATCACCCTGGCTCGGCGCGGTGCTGAACTCCAGGCGGATGTTGTTCACCGTATCCCAGAAATAAAGGGAGTCGCTTCCCGGGCTGACGCGAACGGGGCCCTGTGCGTCGTGTCCGAGCGCCAGCAGGCGTTCCTTGAGCGTGAGTTGCATCTGCGCGGAAACCACGAACGACACATGCTGCATGTTGCCGATTTCATCGCGGTCGCCCTGTTTCTTCGCGCCCTTGGGCATTTCGAAAAAGGCCAGCATGCTGTCGTTGCCCATGTCGAAAAAGTAGTGGCGCAGGTTTTCAAACGGCGGATTGCCACGGTTGTCATCCCCCGTTCCCAGTCCATCCTCCACTTTGATGGCGCCGACCAGCGGCATGCCAAGGACGCCGCTATAGAAATCGATCGTGGCCTTCATGTCTTCGGTGTTGAGCACCAAGTGGTGCACGCCGCGAATGACGCGGTTGAATTCAGGCGCCCAGGCCTGGCCGAGTGCGCGTTTCAGATCATTGTCCATGCGATTCCTCCTCAAAATAGTGGGTTGCCGGCCGGCCGGATGGTTCGGGCAGGCCCGCGACGATGCCAAACAATATACGACAATTGGGGATTCGGCCAGTTTGACCGCGGACACGCGACGGAGCAGTGCCGCACCTTTTGACGTAAAGGTTAGATAAACTGCCGCCCTGATTTGATAACTCCAACGATGTTGAGGACGAGTATGAAAAACAAATACAACGGATTGCTCGCTTTGGCCGGCATTCTTGCAATGGCGGGGCCGCTCGCGCACGGCCAGGAAACCTGGCCGGTAAAGCCGGTCCGCTTTATCGTTCCCGTCGCCCCCGCGGGCGCCCCTGATCGCGTCAATCGGTTGTTGGCGGAAAAGCTCTCCAAAAAATGGGGCGTTCAGGTGCTAATCGAGAATAAGCCCAGCGTCGGTCTGATCGTTGGCACCGAGATGGTGGCAAAAGCTCCGCCCGACGGCTATACGCTCCTCTCCACACTCACGGCTCATGTGCAGACGCCTTTCCTGTTTAACAAGCTGCCCTTCGACACCATGCGCGATTTCATGCCCATCACCCAGATGGCGGAAGTCGACGTGATGTTTGCCATTCGTGCCGATCTGTCGTTCAAGACCATGAAGGAGTTCCTGGTGGCCGCCAAAGCGGCGCCCACACCCATGACCTTCGGCTCCACAGGCCAGGGCTCCACCTATCACCTCAATGGTTCGGCCCTCGCCAAGGCGACCGGCGTTAACCTGCTTCATGTTCCTTACAAGAGCGAAGTGGCCGCGATGACCGACCTCGCCGGCGGGCGCATCGATGCGAGCTTTTCCTCGTTTCCTTCCGTGATGCCGATGATCCAGGCTGGCCGTGTACGGCCCCTTGCGCTGGTGAGTTCCATGCGCTCAACCATCTATCCGGACCTGCCGATTTTTTCGGATATCGGTGTGACGCGCCTTGACAGCTGGTTCGGCCTGCTGGCGCCGCGCGGCACACCCGTTGAGATCGTGCGCAAGGTGTCCGCCGACGTGCGTGAAATCGTCCGCGATCCCGAAACCACAAAGACATTTGCTGAGCAGGGCATTCGCACCATCGGCTCCACGCCGGAAGAATTTGCGAAAATGCTGGAAATGAATCTGGCCGGCTGGAAGAAGACCATTGCCGAGACGGGACTGAAGGCGGCCGATTGATGAGAATCCACTTTCTTGCAGCTGCATTTCTAGGCGTTGCCGCCTCCGGAACGCTGGCGCAGTCCTACCCCACCAAACCCATCCGTGTCGTCATTCCCTACGCGCCGGCCGGTGGTGTGGATCGCATGGGGCGTCTCATGGCACAACCCCTGGCCGCCGCTCTGGGCCAGCCGGTGATCATTGAAAACCAGGGCGGTGCCGCCACCATGATCGGCACCAGCATGGTTGCGCGCGCCGCGCCGGACGGCCACACGCTGTTGTTCACCACCAACGGTTTTTCCGTCAATGTGCTGGTGCAGAAGAATTCCAGCTACAAGCTGGATGAATTCGTCGCGGTCGCGCCGGTCGCGGTTTTTGGTTACGTGTTTGTCGTCAGCCCCGATATGCCGGCGCGCACGGTGCAGGAGTTCATCGCCTACGCGAAAAAGGAACCTGCGAAGGTCAATGCGGGCGCGGTGGGGGCCGGCAGCGCCATGCACCTGTTGAACGAGCGTTTTGAGACGCTGGCGGGAATCACCGTCCCGGATGTTCACTATCGGGGCCTCGCGCCCGCGCTGACCGACCTCATGGGCGGCCAGGTGCAGATGCTGTTTGACACCATCGGGACGTCCGCCCGGCAGGTCAAGGGCGGCAAGGTCCGGGCGCTGGCGGTGACCAGCCCGGAACGCTCCCCGCTGATTCCCGACGTCCCCACCTTTCGCGAGGCGGGTCTGGGGGGCATGACGCAGCTTGGGTGGCAGGGGGTTTTCGCGCCAATCGGCACGCCCAACGCGGTGGTCGACCGGCTCAATCGCGAGATTGTGACCATTGCCTCGTCGGCGGAGATACGCGCCCATTTTGATCCGGAGGGTCTCTCGCCCCTGGATTTGTCGCGCGAGGCCTTTGCAAAGTTCGTTCGCGATGACGCAGCGCCCTGGGAGCGCATCGTCAAGGCCCTGGGCATCAAGGCCGATTAGTCCGGCTGAGGGGTCATCGGAACGGGTGGTGCCCGGCCAATCTGCTAACATCGCGCCCCCATGCGGCTAACCCTCCGGCACCCCGATGCCGGGCCGTCTGACCGGGCTCCAACATGAGTGATATCGCCAAAGAAGTCGCCAGACGCCGCAGTTTTGCGATCATTTCGCACCCTGATGCGGGCAAGACCACGCTCACTGAAAAGCTGCTGCTTTTCTCCGGCGCGATCCACATTGCGGGCAGCGTG
>CAIUKQ010000209.1 GCA_903899705.1 uncultured beta proteobacterium | reverse complement strand
TGGACCTTCTCATCAACGAGAAAATCCCCGGGCCCCTCCTCGGTTTCCTGCTTGATCAGCAGGGGCGCCACTTCGTTCATGCGGTAATAGACTTCGGTGCGATCCTCGGACTGCCCTGAAATGATCAGCGGGGTACGGGCCTCATCGATCAGAATCGAATCGACTTCGTCGACAATCGCGAAATTGAGTCTGCGCTGGAAACGCTCCGGCAGCGCGTTCGCCATGTTGTCGCGCAGGTAGTCAAAGCCGAATTCGTTGTTGGTGCCGTAGGTGATGTCGGCCGCGTACGCTGCGTGCTTGTCGCTGTGCTCCATCTGCGACAGGATCACGCCAACCGTCAGGCCCAGGAACCCGTAGAGCTTTCCCATCCAGTCGGCATCCCGCGCCGCCAGATAGTCATTGACCGTGACAATATGAACACCGCGACCCGACAGTGCATTCAGGTATGCGGGCAGCGTCGCCACCAGCGTCTTGCCTTCGCCGGTGCGCATTTCCGCGATCTTCCCGTCGTGCAGAACCATGCCGCCGATGAGTTGCACGTCGAAATGGCGCATCTTCATGACGCGTTTGGATGCTTCACGCACCACTGCAAAGGCCTCGGGCAACAGCTCCGCAAGGCCTTCGGTCTCCACTTCCGCGCGGGTTTCCTCGGAAGCACCGGCGATGCGACCTGCCAGTCGTGCCTTGAACTCGGGAGTCTTGGCCGTCAGTTCCGCGTCACTGAGCACGGCCATGGCCGGCTCGAGCGCGTTGATCTCCTGCACGGTCTTGCGGTAGCGTTTCAACAGCCGGTCATTGCGGCTGCCGAAAACCGCCCTGGGCATACGGGAGATTTGGGCGAAAATGTTGGACATCAGGCGCTGGCCGCTTCGCGGAAAAACGCGGATTTTATCATGCGGGACAGGCACTTCCCGCCTGTGGCGGATGGCACATCAAAGGAAAATCATGAAAGCCTTTGCGGCTTAGCGGGCTGAAGCCTGCAAAAAACGCGAAGGATTCTGCGCCACACCCCGGTAACGCACCTCGAAGTGAAGATGCGGACCCGTGGAACGCCCCGTCGACCCCACCTCGGCGATCTTGCGTCCGCGCTGCACCACGTCGCCGGGCTTGACCTGCATCTTCGAGGTATGCGCGTACCGGGTAACAAAATCATTGCCGTGATCGATCTCGATCATGTTCCCATACTGGTGGTGCACTTCCGCGGTGAGAACCACGCCGCCCGCCGCGGCAAAAATGGGGGTGCCCGTGTCGGCGATGAAATCGATCCCCTCGTGCATGGCATTCTGCCCGGTGAAGGGGTCCAGTCGCCAGCCAAAGCTCGAGGCGTTCCAACTCGCCTCAACCGGTGTCACCGTCGGCAGCAGGCGCCTCTTGACGCGCACATCGAACAAGGTCGTCTCCAGTATCCCAAGGCTGTCCGTGCGGTTTTCCAGATTGCGGGAAAGCATGTCGAGCTGTCGACCGAAATCAGCCATGGAAATATTCTGCGGAGGCATGCTTGTGGAAAGCGCGCCGCCACGGCCGGGATTTTCGGTAAACCTGAATTCGCTGGGTTTCAATCCGGCCAGCGACGACACCCGGTCTCCCAACGCATCCAGGCGCATCAATTGCGCCTGCATCTGCCCCAACTTGACCGCCATGGCATTGAGATTTTCGCGGAGGAAGCTTTCGGCCTTTTTCGCTTCTCGTTCCTGCACCGAAGCCAGCGCCGATTCCAGCAGCGGCAGTTTCATCTCGGCGGAATAGCTCAAAGTGAGGTAGAAAAGGCCCATCGCGACCAGCAGCATCGCCAGCATGGCCAGGGACGCAGCAACGGCCAGATGGACCGGTCCCAGCGTAATGCTTCGGGCAGCAGCGAGACGGCTTGGAACTAGAATAATATGCAAAGCTTCATTCCTCGTCAGTCAACCCGCAGCCCGCTAGGCCCAGAAAAATGCGCGCACATTTAGGTGAGTTTCTTCTGCAAAGTGATAACAGTAACTCACTGATTTCACATGCAAATTTCTTGCTGGAACTACGCAGAATTGTGATTCCCGTACTGCCGGGCGAGATCGCCCAGTACTGCTCTATTGCCAACTACAAGGATGGAAAGCTGGTTATCTTCGCCGAAAACAATGCAGTCGCTGCAAAGTTGAGGCTTCTGGCTGGAGGTTTACCCAAGAAAATTTCTGTGCACCTGCAGCAAACTGGAAGGCAGGTTACCGCAGTGGTTATTGAAGTGCAACCCCGGGTCAGGGCGGCGACAGCTTCGAAAACAACGGTTCAGATCGGTGCCGCTTGCGCCCGCGACATACTGGAATTATCGAAGCAAGTCGTTAATATTAAATTGAAAAATGTATTGATTTCGATCGCATCACGCGCCCGGAAATAGCGCCTGGAGCATGAGCCTGTGGCGGTGGAATTCGCCGATAAACCCGGCCGCAAGCAGCCCGAAATAACCTAGACGGACGCCTGCAGCGCCAAACTGCCCAACCCTGCCGGGGCATCTTCCACGCGATCGTAAGTGACCCATTCCCAGGCGTCCTTGAGCGCGAGTACCTTGCGCACCAGTTGATTGTTCAGCCCATGCCCGGATTTGTGCGCGGAAAAGGCCCCAATGATCGGGTGGCCAATCAGGTACAAGTCGCCAATGGCGTCCAGGATTTTGTGCTTGACGAATTCATCGTCAAAACGCAGGCCTTCGGTGTTCAACACCCGGAATTCGTCCATCACGATGGCATTGTCAAGGCTGCCGCCCAGCGCGAGGCCGTTGTTGCGGAGGTTCTCAACATCCTGCATGAATCCGAAGGTGCGGGCCCGCGACACTTCCCGGATATAGGAGGTATTCGCGAAATCCACCGTTGCTGACTGAACCGACCGCTCCAGCACGGGATGGGCGAAATCAATTGAAAAGGACAGGCGGAATCCGCTGTGTGGTGCGAGGCATGCCCACTTGTCCCCCTCTTCAACGCGAACCGTCTGGCGCATCCGAAGGAATTTCTTGGCAATCGGCTGCTCTTCGATTCCGGCCGATTGAATCAGGTACACAAACGGACCTGCCGATCCGTCCATGATGGGAACTTCGGGTCTGTTGATATCCACATACGCGTTGTCGATTCCCAGCCCGGAGAAAGCCGACATCAGATGCTCAACCGTTGCCACCTTGGCGCCAGCGTGTTCAAGCTGGCTGCAAAGGCGTGTATCGGTCACCAGACGGGCATCAGCCCGGATGTCGACGGGCTCGCGCAGATCGACGCGACGAAAGATGATGCCGGTATCCGGCGCGGCGGGACGCAGGCAGATGGTCACCTTCTCGCCGGTGTGCAGTCCGACACCGGTGGCACGTATCGACGTCTTGAGAGTCCGCTGCTTAAGCAAGGCCTGATCCCGGACAATGTTGTTCATATTGACATCCGCAGCGTAACGCCGCGGATGTCCTATGCACTCAATTGTAGCATCGGCACTCAGTCAGCCTGCTTGCGCAGAAACGCGGGGATGTCGTACTTGTCCACGCCACTGTTCGCCAGCGCCTCCACCGTCTGGCTGCGGTTCTTGCGGATTACCGCCGGCAGACTGTCCATTGCGCTGTAATCGGCGCCGTTTCCCACCGACATGTTGTCCGTGCCGGTTTTCTGCGAAACAACAAGGTGCGGTTTGGACTGGCGCGACGTCACCGGCTGACCGAGTCCTGTGGCCACCACGGTAACCCGCAGTTCATCGCCCATGGACTCGTCGTACACCGCACCCTGGATGATGGTGGCATCTTCGGCGGCAAACCCCCGGATCGTGTTCATGATTTCCCTGGTCTCGCGCATCTTGAGGCTGGCCTTGTTGGCGGTGACGTTGACCAGCACGCCCCGCGCACCGGATAGATTGACACCTTCGAGCAGGGGGCTTGCGACCGCCTGCTCTGCCGCAATTCGCGCGCGATCCACGCCGGATGCAGATGCCGAACCCATCATGGCCATGCCCTGTTCGGCCATCACCGTGCGCACGTCCTGGAAGTCAACGTTGACCAGTCCCGGCACATTGATGATCTCGGAAATTCCGGCAACGGCATTCTTGAGCACATTGTCCGCCGCCGCGAAGGCCTCTTCCATCAGCACATCCTCGCCGAGCACCTCTTCGAGTTTTTCATTGAGGATGACGATGACCGAATCAACATGGCGGGTGAGTTCCTCGATACCGGCCTCTGCGGACGCAAGACGCCGGGAGCCTTCAAAGGAAAACGGTTTGGTGACCACCGCAACCGTCAGTATCCCCATTTCCTTGGCGATTTCCGCGATCACGGGTGCAGCTCCCGTGCCGGTGCCACCACCCATGCCCGCGGTGATGAACGCCATATGCGCCCCGCGCAATGCTTCGGTGATCTGTTCGCGGGCCTCCATGGCGGCACTCTTGCCCGCTTCGGGCTTCGCACCCGCTCCAAGTCCGGTTGCGCCCAGCTGGATCTGGTTTTTCGTCTGGCCCCGGGAAAGGGCCTGCGCATCCGTGTTGGCGGCGACAAATTCCACGCCGAGAACGCCATTGGTAATCATGTGGTCCACCGCATTTCCACCGGCACCACCGACGCCAAACACCTTGATCACCGTACCGTTCAATTGAGGTTCCACGATTTCGAACATTTTTTATACCTCCATGTTTTATTGAATTTAAATAAAAAAATCAAACCCCGCGCCTGAAATTCAGGCCCCGCCGAATAGCAACTCCTGAAAAACCAAAAACCGTGGGTGTCTGGCGGACCAGTCCGCCGGTTCCACGCTTTCTAAAAATTTCGCTGAAACCATTCCTTCATCCTCGAAAACACGTGCTTGATCGAAACACTCTGCCGTGCAAGCAGCCCCCGTTCCATCTGGGTCTGCCCCTCGAGCAACAGCCCGACCACGGTCGCGTATCGCGGGCTGCGGACCACATCCGACAGACCGCCCGCATACCGCGGCACGCCAAGGCGCACCGGCATGTGGAAAATTTCCTCGCCCAGGTCGACCATTCCCTGCATGACCGAACTGCCGCCGGTCAGCACCAGCCCCGAGGACAGAAGTTCCTCATAGCCGGATTCACGCAGCACTTTCTGGATCAGCGAATAGAGCTCTTCCACGCGCGGCTCGATCACTTCGGCGAGGACCTGGCGCGACAACTGGCGCGATGGGCGGTCACCCACGCCCGGCACCTCGATGTTTTCACCGGCGTCGGCGAGTTGGCGAAGTGCGCAGCCGAATCGGATCTTCAGTTCTTCGGCATCCGCGGTCGGCGTGCGCAGGGCCATTGCAATGTCATTGGTGATCTGATCGCCGGCAATGGGCACCACGGCGGTGTGGCGGATGGCGCCTTCGCGGAACACGGCAATATCGGTGGTGCCGCCCCCGATATCAACCAGGCACACGCCCAGCTCCTTTTCGTCCTCGGTCAGCACCGCAAGCGACGAGGCAAGCGGCTGCAGCACCAGGTCGCTGACCTCCAGGCCGCAGCGGCGAACGCATTTCACGATGTTCTGCGCCGCGCTCACCGCGCCGGTGACGATATGCACCTTGACTTCCAGACGCACCGCACTCATGCCCATCGGCTCGCGCACTCCGTCCTGACCGTCGACAATGAATTCCTGGGTTAGGGTATGCAACACCTGCTGATCGGTCGGAATCGGCATCGCCTTGGCTGTATCGATGGCACGCTGCACATCCAGGGCGGTCACCTCCTTGTCCTTGACAGCCACCATCCCGGTGGAATTGAAGCTGCGGATGTGGCTTCCGGCAATACCGGTGTAGACGCGCGCAATCTTGCAATCGGCCATCAGTTCGGCCTCTTCAAGCGCCCGCTGGATGGCGTTAACCGTGGACTCGATGTTGACCACGACGCCCTTTTTCAGTCCGCGCGACTCGTGACTGCCCAAACCGATGACTTCCAGCCGGCCGTCGGGCGCCAGTTCCGCGACGACTGCGACCACCTTCGAGGTGCCGATGTCCAGTCCGACAATCAGGTTCTTGTTTTCGCTTCTCGATGCCATATTAATGAGCCTACGCTTTCGGATGAGGCGATTTGAGATCATCGGCGCGCTGCAATCCGGGCACGCGCAGCACGAATCCGTTGGGGTAGCGCAGATCGACATAGTCGAGGCGGCGCTTGATCTGGCCCAGCGCCCGCGGATACGCTTCCACGAAACGCCCAAGCCGCTCGTGCACGCCATCCTTGGGAAGGTCACGCCCCAGTTGCACCACCAGTCCGGAATCCAGTTTCAGCTGCCAGGCGCGCCTTTCGCTCAGGATGACCTGGCGGGGCCGCAATCCGAGGGGTGCAAGCAGTCCGGAAAACTCCACATAGCCGCGGGCCACGTCCTTCTCGGAATCGGGGGGGCCGGAGAACACCGGCAGGTCGCTGTCCGACTCACCCGCGAATATTTCGCCCTGGATGTTCACCAGCTTGCTGTCTTCGCGACGGCCCCACCGGGCCAACTCGGCGTGTTCCTCGAGGCGCACCTCGATTCGGTCGGGCCAGATACGGCGCACCACGGCATGGCGCACCCACGGAACTGTTTCGAAGCGCTCCCTCACCAGATCAAGGTCCGAGGTGAAAAAGCTGCCCTGCAGCCTGCCTTGCAGGGCATCAACGATTTCTCCGCGCTCGACCCGGGCAAGTTCACCTTCAATACTTATGACCCTGAGGGGAAACGCCGGCGAGCGTACCAGTTCAACCCCGATGGCGACCAGCACGATTGTCCCTGCCAGCACATACAGCAGGTTGGCGGCCAGATTCATGGCGCGCGGGTTATCCCACATGGGCGCCTCCCGTCGCGACCTTGGATCCCGCAACCGTCGAGCCCGACCCGGCCAGCACCAGAATGCGGAGGCACAAATCCACGAATGACATACCGGCCTCGCGCGCCGCCATCGGCACCAGGGAATGGTCGGTCATTCCGGGCGACGTGTTGACTTCCAGAAAATACGGCCTGCCATTGCGTGCAAGCATCAGGTCGACCCGCCCCCAGCCGCGGCAACCCAGCAGTGAATAGGCCCGCAGCGCCTGTGCCTGCAGATCTTCCTCGGCCTGCCGCGACAGTCCGCAGGGAACGATATAGCGCGTGTCATTGGCGAGGTATTTCGCGTCGTAATCGTAAAAATCATGGGGCGTTTCAAGGCGAATGAGCGGCAGGGGGGCATCGTCCAGAATCCCCGCCGTCAATTCCGTTCCCTCGATGAACTGCTCGGCGATGACCATCTTGTCGTGGGAAGCCGCCAGCGCATAGGCGCGAGCCACATCCTCCACGCGCAGCACCTTGCTCATTCCAATGGAGGAGCCTTCGCTTGCCGGCTTCACCATGATGGGCAGGCCCAGATGGCGGACCAGGGCTTCCGAATCGGTTTTATCGCTCAGTTGCTGGTAGTTCGGCGTGGATATGCCGGCACCCAGCCACAGGAGCTTGGTTCGCATCTTGTCCATGGCCAGGGCGCTCGCCAGCACACCCGATCCCGTGTAGGGGATGCCCAGCAATTCGAGCGCGCCCTGTATGGTGCCGTCTTCGCCATACCGGCCGTGCAGCGCAATGAACACCCTTGCGAATCCCTCGCGCGTCAGATCGTCGAGCGGCTTTTGCGCCGGGTCGAAAGCGTGGGCATCCACGCCGGCGGATTTGAGCGCCGAGAGAACCATCGATCCGCTCTTGAGCGAGACCTCCCGCTCGGCCGACCGACCGCCCAGCATCACCGCCACCTTGTCGAATTCCGGCGGATGCTGAAGTGTCGCGCTCATGCCCGCCCCTTCCGAACCCGGATCTCACCGGATGCCGCACCGCCCGCAGCCTCGCCGATGACCCGCACTTCGGGAATGAGGTCGATGCTGAATTTTCGACGGACTTCGCGCATCGCGTGGGCGATCAGCGCCTCTATGTCCGCCGCCGTCGCCGTCGCGCCCGGATTGACGATAAAATTGGCGTGCTTTTCCGAAATTTGTGCGCCGCCGATCGATGTTCCCTTGAGACCACAGGCCTCGATCAGTCGCGCAGCATGGTCGCCTTCGGGATTGCGGAACACCGAACCCGCATTGGGAAGCCCCAGAGGCTGCGTGGCGACGCGCCGTGCCAGCAGTTCTCGAATGCGGCTCCGCGCAAGCGCGCCCTCTCCGGCCGCAAAATCGAACCGGGCACCGACAAACCATTCGTCCTCGCCAAGCACCGCATCACCGCGCAACGCCACATGCCGGTACGCGATCTCGAAATCAGGGGGGGCGCGCCGGTGCAGAGTGCCGGCACGATCGATGGTGGTCGCCTCGCCGACAAATTCCCAGATCTCCGATCCATGGCAGCCCGCATTCATGGCGAGCGCGCCGCCGACAGTGCCGGGTATGCCGGCCAGAAACTCCGCGCCCTCCAGATCATGGACAGCGGCATAGCGGGCAAGCTTCGGACAGGCCGCACCGGCGCTCGCCGCGATCATTCCGTCCACCCTGCGAATTTCGGCGTGCGAGCTGTGCATCAGCACCACCGTGCCGCGATACCCGCCGTCGCGAACCAGCAGATTGCTGCCCAGACCCGCGAAGCACACCGGTTCCCCGGGGGCCAGTTGACGGATGAACACGGCAAGGTCCTCCAGATCCGCGGGGATGTAGGCCCGGTCAGCCACGCCGCCCGCGCGCCAGGAGACATGCCTCGCCATGGGTTCGGCGGCGAGCAACCGTCCGCGCATGCGGCCAATGCCTGAAGTAATGAGATCGGCCATGTTCATCGTTTCCCGGCCTGCACGATGCGAGAAGGCACGGAACCGATCGTGCCCGCTCCCATGGTGATGACGACATCACCACCGCGCGCCGCTTTCAGAATTGCGGCCGGCATGTCGGCAATATCGGATACAAACACCGGTTCCACCCGGCCCGCGACACGCACGGCCCGTGCAAGCGCGCGGCCGTCGGCAGCGACGATGGGCGCCTCGCCCGCGGGGTACACATCACCCAGCAGCAGGGCATCGGGTTCCGAGAGCACTGTGACGAAATCCTCGAACAGGTCCCGGGTCCGCGTGAATCGATGCGGCTGAAACGCAAGGACAATGCGCCGGCCGGGAAACGCGCCGCGCGCCGCCTGCAGGGTCGCACGCATCTCCGCGGGATGGTGGCCGTAGTCATCGACCAGCGTGAACGATCCGGCATTGCCGGCAAGAGCGATTTCGCCGTAGCGCTGGAACCGCCGTCCGACGCCCCGAAACTCCGCCAGTGCCTTTGCAATGGCGGCGTCGGTGACGCCCAATTCTCCTGCAATCGCGATGGCCGACAGCGCATTGAGCACATTGTGCCGCCCGGGCAGGTTGAGCGTGACATCCAGCGGCGCCGCGCCTTCCCTAAGGCAGCGGAAACGCATCTGTTCGCCGTCCACCACATCCACCGCGCGCACCATCGCCTCGGCGTGCATGCCGTAGGTCACCACGGGCTTCGATACAAAGGGAAGGATTTCCCGCACGTTGCGGTCATCCAAGCAGAGAATCGCGCTTCCATAGAAGGGGAGGTTCTGCAGGAATTCGATGAAGGCCTGTTTCAGCTTTGCGAAGTCATGCTGGTAGGTCTCCATGTGATCGGCATCGATATTGGTGACCACCGCCATTACCGGCTGCAAGTGCAGGAATGACGCATCCGATTCGTCCGCCTCGACCACGATGAACTCGCCCGCTCCCAGACGGGCGTTGGACCCTGCGGCATTGAGGCGCCCACCGATCACGAATGTCGGATCGAGGCCGCCTTCGGCCAGAACGCTGGCAACAAGGCTTGTTGTCGTGGTCTTGCCATGCGTCCCGGCCACCGCTATGCCCTGCCTGAGGCGCATCAGTTCAGCCAGCATGAGTGCCCGCGGCACGACGGGGACACGCCGCGAGCGCGCGGCCAGAACCTCCGGATTGTCCGTTTTGACCGCGGTCGAGACCACCACCGCATCGGCATCGGCGACATGCGCTGCGTCATGACCCAGGGCGATTTTTGCTCCAAGGCTCGCAAGACGTTCGGTGACCGGCCCCGCGGCAAGATCCGAACCGCTCACCTGGAAGCCCAGGTTCAGCAGCACCTCGGCGATGCCGCTCATACCCGAGCCACCGATGCCGACGAAGTGGATGCGTTTGACCTTGTGCTTCACGCCGCCACCTCGATGCAAACATCGGCCAGTCGGCGCGTCGCTCCGGGCTTACCCATGGCGCGGGCGCTTGTGGCCATGACGGCAAGAGATTCCCGCGAGAAGCCGGCAAGCAGATCTGCCAGACGCTTTGCAGTCATTTGCGTTTGCGGCAGCAACACCGCCGCACCCGCACCCGACAGGTAACGCGCATTGCCGGTTTGATGATCATCAACCGCATGCGGGTAGGGAACAAGAACGCTGGCGACCCCGGCGCAGGCAAGCTCGGACACCGTCAGCGCGCCGGCGCGACAGATGACCACATCCGCATCCATGAGTGCGGCGGCCACATCGTCAATGAACTCCGTGCTGCGGGCGGAAACACCGGCGTCGCGATAGGTCGCCTCGACTGCCGCAAGGTGTCCGCGACCCGCCTGATGGACGATCGTCGGACGATTGTTGCCGGCCAGCAACGCGATGGCCGCCGGTACCGTGTCGTTGAGCGCCTTGGCCCCGAGGCTGCCGCCCATCACCAGAAGCCGCAACGGACCGCTGCGCGCCGCATAGCGCGCACGTGGATCGTTTGCCGCCGTGATGTCGGCCCGCACCGGATTGCCTATCGTTTCCGCTTTTCGCAGATTCGTCGGGAACGCAGTCAGCACGCGGTCTGCAACCCGCGATAGAACACGATTCGCAAGACCCGCCACCGAATTCTGTTCGTGGATCACCAAAGGCCGCCGGAGCAAGGCAGCCATCACTCCGCCCGGAAATGACTGAAACCCGCCCAGACCGAGAACAACGTCCGGCCGGTGGGTCAGAATCGCCTTCGCCCCGGCCCAGAATGCGCGCAGCAACCGCAAGGGAAGCAGGGCAATGGCAGCAAACCCCTTGCCCCTGAGTCCTGCGAAATCCATCCAAGCCATTTCGATGCCACGGGCGGGAACCAGCCTGGCTTCGATGCCGGCGTGACTACCCAGCCAGATGACGTGCCAGTTCTGCGCGCGCAGGGCATCGGCGACCGCCAGTCCCGGAAACACATGCCCGCCGGTGCCACCGGCCATGATCATGATGGTGCGCGCCACGATTGTTGCCGCCATCACAGAGTCTCTCCGCGCATCAAGGCCCTGTTCTCCCAATCCACCCGCAGCAATACCGCCATCGCTGCGCAGTTGACCATGATTCCCGTCCCGCCAAAACTCATCAATGGCAGAGTGAGCCCCTTGGTGGGCAACAGGCCAAGGTTCACACCCATGTTGATCAGCGATTGAACGCCTATCCACAGCGCAATGCCCTGAGCTACCAGCGCCGGAAACGGACGCTCCAGCGTCACGGCCTTTCTGCCCACCGCAAGGGCGCGAAGAACCAGCCATGCGAAAATCATTATCACCAGCGTGACCCCGACAAAGCCCAGTTCCTCGCCGATGACCGCGAGCAGGAAGTCGGTGTGCGCTTCGGGCAGGTACATAAGCTTCTCAATGCTGCCCCCGAGGCCGACACCCAGCCATTCGCCGCGTCCGAAGGCGATCAGGGCGTGTGATAGCTGATACCCGCGCCCGTAAGGGTCCGCCCAGGGATCCATGAATCCGAATATCCGCTGCATGCGATAGGGCGAGGAGACCACAAGCCCGGCGAATCCGATGGCGAGCAGCACGCCCAGTCCGGCAAACCATTTCGCGTTCATGCCTCCGAGAAACAGGATCCCCATCGCAATGCAGGTGATCACCACGAAAGCGCCAAAATCCGGCTCGTGCAAAAGCAACCACCCGACAACCAGCATCACACCCACCATGGGCATCAGGCCCCGCTTGAAGCTTTGCATCAGTGCGGATTTACGCACGGTGTAGTCGGCAGCATACAGAACCGCAAAGAATTTCATGACCTCCGATGGCTGCACCGTCGCGATCCCCAGCGAAAGCCAGCGCCTCGCGCCATTGACCTCCCGTCCGGTTCCCGGCAGTAAAACCAGCGCTAGCGAAGCCACGCCGGCAAGAAAAAGCCACGGCGCGAGCCTCTGCCAAGTACTCATCGGCACCTGGAACAAGAACAGGCCGAGTCCGACCGAAGCCACCAGGAAAATCAGGTGACGTGAAAGGAAATACGAACTCCTGCCGCCGGTGAACCGGCTCACCTCGGCAGAAGCGATGGAGGCGGAATAGACCATCACCAATCCCAGTCCCAGCAGGGCGATGGCCGCCCATAGCAACCCTGCGTCATATTCGAAGCCGCCCTGGCGGTGGGTGTCGGCGCTAAGGAGCATCGCCCAACCCTTCCACCGCTGCCCGGAAAACCTCGGCTCGATGCGCATAGTTGCGGAACATGTCGAAACTCGCGCAGGCGGGCGATAGGAGGACGGCGTCGCCGGAGCGCGCTTCAACGGCGGCGATACGAACCGCGTCTTCCATGCCATTGGCGCGCATCAGGGGCAGGCCGGTGCTTGCCAGCGCCTCAACGAGCAACGGCGCATCGCGCCCGATCAGCACCACACTGCGCGCGTATTGCGAAACGGCCGGCGCAAGCGGACTAAAGTCCTGCCCTTTGCCATCACCGCCGGCGATCAGCACCACCCTGCCGTCGCTCGCACCCAACCCCTGCAACGCGGCCACCGTGGCACCGACGTTGGTCCCCTTGGAATCGTCGTAATAACGCACGCCGCTCAGGGTGCGCACCAGCTCGACACGGTGCGGCAACCCCTGGAATTCCTTAAGTGCTTGAATAATATTATTAAATTGCAAACCCAAGGCACGGCACAGTGCTAGCGCTGCCAGAGCGTTCACGGCATTGTGCAATCCGGTCAGTTTCATTTCGCGTGTATCAAGCAACCGGTTTGAGCCCTGTGCGAGCCAGATCGACGATTCTTCACGGATCAAACCGAAATCCCCGTCTCGCCGGGGCGCATCGGATCCGAAACTGGTCACCATGCGCCCGGGTATGGCCATGGCCAGGGAACGCGCATCATCGCGATTGAGTATCTGCGCGCCCTGCCCGGCAAAGATCCGCGCTTTCGCCTCCGCATAGTTGTCCATGGATCCATGGCGGTCCAGATGGTCTTCGGTGACATTGAGGACCGTTGCAGCATCGGCCTCGAGCGAGTGGGTGGTCTCCAACTGAAAACTGGACAACTCCAGGACCCACAAGTCCGCCGCACGGCCACCCACATCGCGCCGCGCCAATGCGTCGAGCACCGCCGGACTGATATTGCCAGCCACTTCGCAATCCATACCCGCCGCACGGCACATGGCCCCGGTCAGTGCGGTTACCGTGGTCTTGCCATTGGTGCCGGTGATCGCAGCGATGCGTGCCCGCTTTTCCGAATTCCTGAGAGCCCGGGCGAACAATTCGACATCACCGACCAGGGGGAGACCCGGCCGGCGTGCGAGTGAACGCGCAAACGCCGGATCCTGGGGTGAAAGACCGGGACTGACCGCAACAAGATCAACGCCATCGAATGCGGCGTCCGGAAATCCGCCCAGGTGCAGGCTCACCGACGCAGTGGCGGCAAGTTCGCGCCCGCCCGGCGGATCCAGCCGGCTGTCGGCAACGCGCACCGAGGCCCCCTGGCCTGAGAGCCATCGGGCCATCGAGATTCCGGTTTCACCGAGTCCGAGCACGAGTATCGTCTTTCCCTTTAATCCAACGCCTGCATTGCCCATCAACGCAGCTTCAGCGTCGATAATCCGAACAGCACCAGCATCATGGTGATGATCCAAAAGCGCACCACCACCTGCGTTTCCTTCCAGCCTTCTTCCTCGAAGTGATGATGCAGCGGCGCCATGCGAAGAATCCGGCGCCCCGCGCCATAGCGCTTCTTCGTGTACTTGAACCAGCCCACCTGCAGCATCACCGACAGGGTCTCCGCGACGAACACGCCGCCCATGATGAAAAGCACAATCTCCTGCCGCACAATCACCGCCACCGTGCCCAGTGCCGCACCAATGGAAAGCGCGCCGACGTCACCCATGAACACTTCCGCCGGATAGGCGTTGAACCATAAAAAGCCCAGTCCCGCCCCTGCCAGAGCGGCGCAGAAAACCAGCAGTTCGCCGGCGCCGGGGATGTACGGAAAAATGAGGTATTTCGCATACACGGTGTTTCCGACCACATACGCGAACACGCCCAGCGCCGCGCCGACCATCACCGCCGGCATGATGGCAAGACCGTCCAGGCCGTCAGTCAGGTTCACCGCGTTGGAGGTGCCCACGATCACGAAATAAGTCATGGTGATGAAACCCCAGACACCCAGGGGATAGGCCACATCCTTGAAGAACGGGACCATCAGATCGGCCCTGGCGGGAAGGTTCATCTCGAAACCGCTTCGCATCCAGGCGAGAAACAGATCCAGTATCTGCGCGCTCCCCGGCGCGGATACTGCGAACGCGAGGTACACCGCCGCCGCCAGCCCGACAAGCGACTGCCAGAAGAACTTTGCCGAGGCGGACAATCCCTTGGGGTTGCGATGCACAACCTTGCGGTAATCGTCCACCCAGCCGATCGCCCCAAAACCGAAGGTCACCACAAGCACCACCCAGATGAAGCGGTTGGACAGATCCGCCCAAAGCAATGTCGTGATGAGTATGGACATCAGCACAAGCGCGCCGCCCATGGTGGGCGTGCCGGCCTTGACAAGGTGGGTCTGCGGTCCGTCATCGCGCACCGATTGCCCGATCTTGTAGGCAGTGAGCTTGCGGATCACCGTAGGACCTGCCATCAGCGAAATCGCAAGCGAGGTCAGGCAGGCCAGCACCGCGCGCAGCGTAATGTAATTGAACACGTTGAACACACGTGCATCCTGGCCCAGCCACTGTGCAAGACTCAGCAGCATCAGTGGGCCCCTCCCGCAGCCGCACCGGAAAGCGCATCCACCACGCGTTCCATGCGCATGAAGCGCGAACCCTTGACCAGCAAAGTCGCCCCCGTCCGGTCATAGGCGCGCAACGCCTCGACCAGCTCCTCGACAGAATCCACGTGCAGGCCGGCTCCGAAGGAGGCCAGTGCATGCCGGGTCAGCTCGCCCAGTGCCAGCAGGTTGGTGAGGCACGCACTGCGCGCGTGTTCGCCGACCTCCGCGTGAAAGGCCGGCCCGTGTTCCCCCACCTCGCCCATGTCGCCGAGCACGAGAATGCGAGGCTCGGGGCAGGCCGCAAGCACGTCGATGGCCGCGTGCACCGATTCGGGATTGGCGTTGTAACTGTCGTCAATCAGGACGGCGCCATTGTTTGTCTGTTTGCGCTGCATGCGGCCCTTGACCGCACTGAACACCTGCAACGCACGTGCGGCGGACGCAATCGACGCGCCGGCGGCCATCGAAGCGGCGATGGCGGCAAGCGCATTACGGACATTGTGCAATCCCGGCACGGGTAATTCGATCCTTGCCGAACCCTGCGCTGTGGACACATCAATGCTGCTGGAGAACCGGCCGGGCACAACGTGCCCCCGCACTGCAGCCTGTCCTTCAACGCCAAAATCCGTGACTGTCGCCCCCGCCCGCGCCGCGGCATCGCGCCAGATGGCGGCGTGCTCATCGTCGGCATTGATGACCGCCACGCCTTCGCGGGGGAGGCTTGCAGGCAGCGCCGCGTGTTCGGCTGCGACATCGGCAACACTTTTCATGAATTCCTGATGCTCGCGCTGGGCGTTGTTCACCAGGGCAATGGTGGGTCGCGCCATGGCAGCGAGCATCGCCGTTTCGCCCGGATGGTTCATGCCAATCTCCACCACCGCCGCGCGATGACCCTCCCGAAGCCTCAACAGGGTGAGCGGCAATCCGATGTCGTTGTTGAAATTGCCTTCCGTGGCAAGTACCTGTGATTCGCCAAAATGCTCGCGCAGAATCGCGGCGATCATTTCCTTGACCGTGGTCTTGCCATTGGAGCCGGCCACCGCGATGAGCGGAATGTCAAACCGCGACCGCCATGCGGCGGCAAGCCTGCCCAGCGAAACGCGGGTGTCCTCCACCACAAGCATGGGAAGCGGTCCGGCATCCCCTGCATACCGCCCGTCCACCATTGCCGCCGCCGCTCCCGCCGCAGCCACCTGTCCGATGAAATCATGGCCGTCGAATCGTTCGCCGCGCAACGCGACAAACAGCGCGCCATGTTCAAACCGGCGGCTGTCGGTGGACACCGAATTGAAATGCACGTCCACACCCACACGCTTCGCGTTCAGGCTGCGGGCGGCTTCTGCAAGACTCATCATGCCCCCCAGGCCTCGAGCGAACGCAGCGCTTCTTGCGCATCGGAAAAGGCCAGGCGCCGGCCGGCAATCTCCTGGTAGGTTTCATGCCCCTTGCCCGCGATCAGCACGATGTCCTGCGGCCCGGCTTCTCGCACCGTCCGGCTGATCGCCTCATGACGGTCGAGGATGCGTTCATAGACCACGTCGATACCTTCGGCGATACCGTCGACGATTCCCTCCGGATCTTCACCGCGCGGGTTGTCATTGGTCAGGACAATCCGGTCGGCATGGCGCGCCGCGACCGTGCCCATCAATGCGCGTTTGCCGCGATCGCGCTCGCCGCCGCACCCGAAGACCGCCGCAATCCGCCCGCCCTGCGAACGCGCGATGTCCTTCAGCAGGGAAAGAGTCTGTTCCAGGCCGTCCGGGGAATGCGCATAGTCGACCACCACCAGGGGCCGGCCCAGTCCGCCGAGGCGTTGCATGCGGCCCACCACCGGCTGCATGCGCCCAATGGCGTCGATGGCGCGCTCGAACGGCACTCCCGAACCCAGCATGGTTCCAAGTACGCCGGCGAGATTGGATACGTTGAACCGCCCAAGAAGCGCGCTTTTCACCTGCGCCTCGCCCCAGGAGGTCGTCACGGTGAACTCGCAGCCTTGAGAGGAGATATGAATCGCGTGTACCTGAATGTGGCATTCAAGCCCGGCATGCGCGGCAACGTCATCGACACAGCTGTAGCCGATACGATTCACACCGCTGCCCGCGAGCATCCGCGCAATCTGCACGCCCTGCACGTCATCCAGGTTGAGAATCGCATGGCGCAGCCCTGGCGTGAGGAACAAGCGCTGCTTGGCGCGCGCATAGGTTTCCATGTCGCCGTGGTAATCGAGATGGTCGCGCGAAAGATTGGTGAAAAGGGCCGCCCCAAAGACCACACCGTTGACGCGCCCCTGCTCAAGGCCGATCGAGGAGACTTCCATGGCCACGCCCTGCCCGCCTGCCTTCAGCAGCTCGGCAAAACGGCTGTGCAGGGTCACAGGGTCGGGCGTTGTGTTGGGATTGGGCTCCAGTATCGCCGCCGCATCGCTTCCGGGCTCGCCCGGAAAACCCATCCCAAGCGTACCGATTACCGCAGTGTGCGCGCCGGCCAGTTCACAGGCCTGCGCAAGCCACTGGCTGCACGAGGTCTTTCCGTTGGTGCCGGTGACGCCCATGGTCCACAGGCGCTCCGAAGGCCGGCCATAGACCTCGTGCGCAATCAGGCCTGCCGAATCGCGAAGGTGGCGCACCGGGCGTTGCGGAAAATCAATCTGTCCGGACCATTCGAACCCTTCCTCCTCCCAAAGCACCGCCTGCGCCCCGCGCAATATCGCCTCGCCGATATGGTTGCGACCGTCGCCTGACTCTCCGGGATAGGCCATGAACACGTCTCCCGGGTTCACGCGCCGGCTGTCAATGGCGAGACTATTCACCGCGAGTCCCTTCGCGCGGAACCAGTCGAGGAGGTCGTTGACAGGATTGGCCACCGGGTCATCGCCTTGTCGCGCCCCGCAGGAATTGCTCCGTTGCACATTCATTCGCCGGGCGCATCAGATACTCTCCTCGACGCGCTCGTGCTCGGGCGGCATTTCCACGGGTTTCATTGCAGCATCCGGCGCAACGCCCAGACTGCGCAGCGCCCCCTCCATCACTTTGGAGAACACCGGCGCCGCAACGTCGCCGCCAAAATATTTGCCACCGCTGGGCTCATCGATGGTGACGGCCACCACCAGGCGCGGATTGCTCACCGGCGCGAACCCCACGAACGAGGCCCGGTATTTGTGCCCTGCGTAACCATGGCCTTCCACCTTGTGAGCGGTTCCGGTCTTGCCCGCCACACGGTAACCCATGATCTGCGCGCGGGGCGCGGTACCGCCGGGACCGGCGGCCGCCTCCAGCATCGCGCGCACTGCACGGGCGGTTTCCGCCGAGATCACCTTGCGCCCGGCCGTGACGCCTGCATTCCTGACAAAGGATATCGGCACCAGTTCGCCGTCGCGCGCGAAGATCGTGTAGCCCTGCGCCAGTTGAAACAGTGAAACCGAAAGACCATAGCCATAGGACATGGTGACCTGCTCGATGGGTCTCCAGGTCTTGAAAGGTCTGATCTTTCCGGACACCGCACCGGGAAATGAAATGCTGGGCACGATGCCGAATCCGGATCTGTTGAACATGTCCCACATGTCCTCGCGGTCCAGTGTCATTGCGATCTTGGAGGTGCCGACGTTGCTCGACTTCTGGATGATCTGCGCAACACTGAGCGCGCCCAGCGGATGCGCATCACTGATGGTCGCCTTGCCGATGGTCAGCCTGCCCGGTGCCGTCTGTATCACGGTGTCGGGGCGCACGCGGCCCTCCTCAAGGGCCAGCGCAATCGTGAACGGCTTCATGGTGGAGCCCGGCTCGAAGGTATCGGTCAATGCGCGGTTGCGCAACTGCGCACCCACGAGCTTCGAGCGGTTGTTCGGGTTGTAGGAAGGCAGGTTGACCATGGCCAGCACCTCACCCGTCGTGACATCCAGCACGAGCACCGCCGCCGCCTTGGCGTGATGGGTCTCCATTGCCGCCGACAACTGGGTAAAAGCCTGGCTCTGGATGCGAGCATCCATCGAGAGCATCAGGTCATGGCCGTCCTGCGCCGGCTTGATCGACTCCATGTCCTCGACGATCTGCCCGCGGCGGTCGCGGATGACGCGGCGGGCCCCCGCCTTCCCGGCGAGTTCTTCCTGGAAAGCCAGTTCGATGCCTTCCTGACCGGTGTCATCGGCGCCGGTAAATCCCAGAACGTGCGCCATGACTTCACCGCCGGGGTAGTAACGGCGGTATTCCCGGCTCTGGAAAAGGCCGGGAATCCGCAGTTCGGCAATGCGATCGGCAACTTCCGGCGGGACCTGGCGCTTGAGGTAGACAAAATCCTTTTCCGTGGACTGAATGCGCTTCTCGATGTCCTCGCGGGATATTTCCAGAAGGTTGGCCAATTGCGCGAGGCTGTCACCTTCAAATTTTATTTCGTCAGGCGTCGCCCAGATGGATTTTACCGGCGTGGAAATCGCCAGCACCTCCCCGTTGCGATCGCTGATGCGTCCGCGGTTCGCGGTGATTTCAAGCACGCGGCTGTAGCGCGATTCACCCTTGGCGCGAAGGAAGTCGTCGTTCCAGCCCTGAAGGTAGGCCGCCCGCGCGCCCAGCGCGCCGAAGCCCGACAGGAACAGCAGCATCAGCAGGCGCGAACGCCATACCGGAAGGCGAAGATCCAGCACGGGGCTCGTGGAGAATTTCATTTGGCCGCCTGCGGGCTTGGCACCAGCTGCACATGGCGCGCATCGGGGGCGCGCATGCGTAGCGTCTGCGTGGCGATTTTCTCGATGCGCGTGTGCATCGCCCAGGTGCTTTGCTCGAGCTGCAGCTGCCCGTGTTCCACCTCCAGCTGCTTGGCGCGATCGTTTTCCTCTTCGAGGGAGTTGAACAGCTTTCTTGCCTGATGCTGCGAGCTCACCAGCCCCAGCGAGCAGATGATCAATATCGCAAACAGGATCAGATTCAGACGTAGCACGGAGCGGACATTCCATGGCTCGCGATGGTCCGCCCAGATTGGGGCCGAATCGCGGCAAAAACAGGATCAATAATGGCGGTGCGAAGGCCGGTCATCATGCAAGCCTCTCCGCTACCCTTAGCGTGGCGCTTCGCGAACGCGGATTGGCGCGGAGTTCGCCTACTCCGGCGCGCACGGCCTTGCCGACGAGACGCATTCGCGGCGGGGCGAGTTCCGACGCGCGCACCGGGAGCCGCTCCGGCATTGCGCCGGGGCTCGATTCATCACGCATGAAGCGCTTGACGATGCGGTCCTCCAGTGAATGGAAGCTGATCACCGCCAGCCGCCCACCCGGCGCGAGCATGGCCACCGCCTGTGGAAGCACTAGCGACAACTCTTCAAGCTCCTGATTGACGTGAATCCGTAGAGCTTGAAACGTGCGCGTCGCCGGATTCTGGCCGGGCTCACGCGTCCGGACGGCCGCACCCACGAGATCGGCAAGTTGCCCGGTACGGGTAATAGGCCCTCCCTGCCGAGCAGCAACAATCGCCGCTGCAATCTGTTTAGCAAACCGTTCTTCCCCATGGCTTTTTATTACCTCCCTTATGTCGCCTTCGTCTGCACGATCTAGCCACTGCGCCACCGTCTCACCGCTGGTCGTATCCATCCGCATATCGAGCGGTCCGTCGCCGCGAAAGCTGAATCCGCGCTCCGGATCGTCGAGTTGCGGCGAAGACACGCCCAGATCGATCAACACCCCCGACACCTCGTTCACCCCACGCGCCTCCAGTTCCTCCCTGAGCCTGCCAAAGCGCGCATGTATCAATTCCAATCGTGCGTCGTGGATCGACCGGCCCTCTTCTATCGCTGCCACGTCGCGATCAAACGCGATCAGGCGGCCCCGGGGACTGAGCCTCTCCAAAATCAGCCGGGTATGCCCGCCCCTGCCGAAGGTGGCATCCACGAAAATGGCGTCCCGAAGCTCTTCACGGACTTGATCCCCGCGCGCCGAATCAAAAAGCGCATCGATGGATTCCTGGGCGAGAACGGGAACATGGGTCACGACGGGAATTTGTCGGTACCGGGCGGCGCACTGGAGGCCACCTGCGGCAATGCTTTGGCAAGCTTCTCTTTCCAGGCAGCGACATCCCAGATTTCGAAATGGTCGCCCTGGCCGACAAACATCACTTCTTTTGTGATCGATGCGAAATCACGCAACGTGGGCGAGACAAGGATCCGGCCCTGTCCGTCGAGTTCGAGCTCTTCCGCGTGACCGACGATCAAACGGTTCCACCAGCGCGCGCGCTCATCGAACGTCGTGAGCGATTGCATTTGCGCGCAGATGGGGTTCCACGCATCGGCGGTGTAGAGCGTGAGGCAACTGTCGGGATTCGCGGTCAGCACCACCCCGCGCCCGCCGGCGGTCAGGGCATCGCGATGCTTGGTCGGGACGGCCAGCCGCCCTTTCGCATCGAGAGTAAGTGCCGTAGTCCCCAGAAACACGATAGCCCCCTTGATCGGCGAGAATTTCCATAAATTCCCACCAAAACCTACTAATCGCTACTTTATACCACCGAAAACTCAGCGGCAAGCAAAATTCGGCTTTTTTTCAAACAGGACAGGGACTTAGGACGTTTTTCGAGGTTCTTTCTTGAAAATTATTTTTATAAAAAACAATTGGTTATAAATTGTACTGAAAGTAAGGTCTTAGCAGCAAAAGTCGCTCAAGGCACGCAAGCCGGAAGTCACCCGCCATATTGAACCGGCAGTCCCGGCTACCCCTCCCCCTGCCGCACCCCATGAAAATCCTAATGCGCCGGAAAGAGTCGCGCCGCGGTGATATCGGTCAGATTGAAATCGTTGCCCTTGAACAACAAAGCCTCGTTGCGGACCTTGGCAAGCGCGTAAGCGCAGCAGTCGCCGAAATTCAATCCGGCTGGGTGACGGCCTTTACCGTAGCGTCGATAGGCTACACGCGCGAGCTGTTGCTGCGCATCGTCAAAGGCGACGATCTCGAATTGTGCAAGATTCAATAGTTCATCAAGCAGGGCGAGTCCGGCCTCGCCTTTTTTGCTTTCGATGACGATGGACGCCTCAAGGGCGGAAACTGCGCTGATGATTCGCGGAGTGTTTGCTGCAATGGCTGCGGAGAGTTTTTCGGCATCCGGTTCGTCCAGAAGAATCGCGACCAGCGCCGAGGTATCTACGATCATATTTACTGCGGGATTCCGGCCTTGTCGTAACCAAGAATTTCGTCCGCGCCACGCGGATCAAGATCGGGTAGCGCCTTGCAGCGCGCCGCAATATTCAGGATGGCATCGCGGGTGACGGCGGTCGCGCCTGGTGCTTTCAGGCTGACCAATTGCGCTTCAAGTGCACGCACAACCGCATCGGGAACAGTGCCGCCGAATCTTTGGGCGAGTTCCTGCGCGAGTTGCTCCGCTTTGGGGTCGGTAATCAATAAAGGCATGGGGGCACTATAAGGGAGGCCAAATGATTGTTCAACCCGCCTTTCTCAACCAGCCCTGTTGGTGCCGGCCAAGTTCGCCACGGTGGCACGACAAATCCAATTCGTCGCGGGTAAAGCGCCTGACTATGCCCCCGGCCTTACCCGCAAATACTGCGGCGGGATATCCAGCGTTTCACCCAGCGCTTTTGCCGCGTGCCAACCCCAGCGCGGGTTCCACATGAGGCCCCGGCCCAGCGCAATGATGTCGGCCTGTCCGCTCGCTACGATCTTCTCCGCATGGTCGAACTCGGTGATCAAGCCGACTGCGATGGTGGCGATGCCGACTTCCTTTTTGATGCGCTCCGCAAACGGCACCTGGTAGCCGGGGGCATAGGGGATCTTGGCCTGTTTGAAACCCGCGCCGCTGGAGGCATCGATCCAGTCGCAGCCCAGTTTTTTCAATTCATGCGACAGGACCACAGCCTCGTCGATGTCCCAGCCGCCGGGCATCCACTCGGTGCAGGAGATGCGAACGCCCAGCGGCTTGTCCGCGGGCCACACCGCTCGCATGGCGGCAAACACTTCCAGGGGAAAACGCATGCGGTTGGCAAGAGAACCGCCGTATTCATCGGTGCGCTGGTTCGACAGCGGCGACAGGAACTGGTGCAGCAGATAGCCATGCGCCCCGTGCAGTTCGATGGCGTCGAATCCGACGCGCGCCGCGCGCTTTGTCGCCGCGGCGAATTTCTCCACCAGCGATTTGATTTCCGGGATCGTGAGTGCATGCGGCGCATCGCTGCCGTCGCCCTCGGGTATCGCGGAGGGCGCAACCGCCTGCCAGCCACCCTGTGCAACTGACATTGGCTTACTACCCTCGAACGGCGCCTTTTTCGATGCGCGCCGTCCGGCGTGCGCGATCTGAAGTGCATATTTCGCCTGACCGTATTTGCGGCAATGCGCGAGCACGCGGGCAAGCGCCGCCTCCTGTTCGTCATTCCAAAGCCCCGAGCATCCATAGGTAATGCGGCCGGCCGGCTCGACATCAGTCATCTCGAAGCAGACGAACGATGCGCCCGACATGGCGTACATGCCCAGGTGCGTCATCTGCCAGTCGTTCATGCAACCATCGACGCTGGAATACTGGCAAAGGGGCGAGAGCATGATGCGGTTGTCGATGGTCAGGCCGCGCATGGAAAACGGGGAAAAGAGGGACGATTTCATGGAGTTATCCGTAAATGATCAGGGAGAAAAAACGCCTGCGATGCTAGCACGGGCGAACGGAGCACCGACTCAACGCGGTTGAGGAATTCCCGCCTTTACGACGGCCAGTGCCACAGCAGCGGACCCGCAATCGAGGCCGGCAATCCCAGCCACTGGATCAGAAGGCTCGACTCTATTCCCAGAGCCGCGGCGCCCAGCATGGATAAACCGATCGCGCTCAGGACGCTCCTGTCGAAGACCTCGTGATCCCGATTCATGTACCACGCAAACAGCACGCCGAATATGTTGGACAGGCGCATCAGAGGCTGGACCACCGTCACCGGGGCGATGGCCATGGCCATGTAGAGAAAAATCTGCGACAGGCATACCGTTACGCCGATCCAGATGAACCATTTCATGTTGGCCGGATCGATGGCTCGGGCATCGGCGCGTGGCCCTCGCAGCAACAGCACCAGCGCGACGGCAATCATGGCCGCGCTGTAGGAGACAACACCGCCTGCGAGAGCGAGTCCGGTGCCATCGAGGCCGGCACGCACCAGAATCGGAGAAGAGCCCCAGCAAAAGCAGCACAGGATCCCGAAGAAATAACCTTGCGCGAGCTTGGGCTTGAATTTCGGCTTTTCACTTGCAGCTTCGATCGCCTTTTCAGTCAACACCTCAGGTTTCGGAGCCCGCATCCGCCGCGCGCCCACCACGATTGAGGGCCCCAGCACCATCAGCGCAATACCGAAGATCTTGAGCGCGTCCAGGGCTTCCCCGAGATAGGCGATCGCCAGCGTGAGCGTGACCAGCAGCGACCATTGCTGCACCGGCGAAGCGAGATTCGCCCCCATGGCCTGGATCGAGCGGTAACCGCAATACCGCCCAACGACAAAATGCACCACCCCCGCCGTTGCAAGAAAGGCAAATGATTGCGGGGAAAATTCGGTGATGCGCGAGAACTGGCCGGTCCCGAGCGCGGCGGCGACGAACATCGCGAAGCCGATGGGCATCGACACCACAACAACCTGCGTCACCGAGCCGGTGATGACGCCGCGCCTCACCGTGGCACTGTTGATGCCGAAGGTAATGGTTGCGAGAAAGGTGTAGAAGATGCCAAGCACGGGCGGCAGTATGCCCGCAAGAGGCGGGTTGTGCTCGCAGTCCGCGTCGATGCATATCAAACTGATAGAGTACGCGGCGTTGCACTACGGTTAATCGAACAAGCGCCGAACAAGCGAAGTCACAGGGAGGTTTCATGCCAGTCACCCGCATCATCCGCAGCCTGTTGCCGTTGATCTTCCTTGCAACCAGCGCAAACGCCTTTGCGCAAACGGGCGGCAAGACGATCCGCTGGATCGTGCCCTTCCCGCCCGGTGGCATCGCCGACGTGCTCGCCCGGCTGATTTCCGCTCAGATCTCTCCCATGCTTGGCCAGGCCATCGTCGTCGAGAATCGCGCCGGTGCGGGCGGCATGATCGGCACCGAGCTTGTCGCCAAGGGCCCGCCCGATGGCAGCATGCTGATGATCGCGGGTTCCGTCGTTCCCACCGCGCCCTTCCTGTACAAGAATCTGTCGTTCAATCCCATCAAGGATCTCCAGTCCGTGGTGCAGGTGGGCTATACCTCCAACGTTCTGGTGCTGGCCGCTGACCATCCCATCAACAGCGTGAAGGAACTGGTCGATGTCGCACGCAAAAATCCGGGCAAACTCAATTACGCGACGGTGGGACGGGGATCCTTCCTGCAGCTGGCCGCCATCCAGTTCATGCGCGACACCGGCGCCAAGCTGGTGGAAATCGGCTACAAGGGCGGCGGCGACAATACCGCCGCGATCATCACCCGGCAGGTGGACTTCCAGTTCGACAACATGGTGTTTTCGCTGCCGCAGGTGCGCGCGGGCAAAATGAAGGCGCTGGCGGTGACCTCGCGCGAGCGCGATCCGGACCTGCCCAACGTTCCAACGATGATCGAGCTGGGCTTTCCCGGATTCGAGTTCCTGACATGGAACGGCGTGTGGACCACCGGCGGCACTCCACCCGATGCGGTGGCGCGGCTCGAAGGTGCAATGCGCAAGGTGGTGGCAACACCCGAATTTGCCGTTTCGGTGCAGAAGGTCGGCATCCATGTCACCAACCTGGGCTCGCGCGAGATGGCGCAGGCGATCGACGACGAAACGGTGCGCTGGGCGCGCATCTTTGAGTTTGGTGGCATCAAGCCCGAGTAGTACCCCGAATACCTGCACAGGAACATGGCGTCGATGAATACAAATGGCAATCCACGACTGGCACCCCTGCCCTGGGACACTCACGCTGACCTGAAGGACGGCTTTGACAATTTCCGCAAGCGCCTGGGCTTTTACCCCAACAGCATGATGATCCTTCAGCGGCGCCCTGCCAGCGTCAAGGCCTTCCGCATCGCCACCGGCGCCATCAGCGGCGAGGGCAGCCTCATCGACCCGGCCATGAAGGCGATGATCACGCTGGTGGCGAGCCGCGTGGCCGGGTGCGCCTACGTGCTTGCGCACGCGGCGCACGCAATGTTGCATGCCGGCGCCGAAGCCAAGCTCGCGGCAATCCACGACTACCGCAACAGCCCGCTATTCTCGGAAAAGGAAAAGCTGACGCTCGATTACGCCTTTGCCACGGCCTCGGTGCCCTGCGCGGTCACCGATGACATGGTTCGCGATATGCGCACGCATTGGAGCGATGAAGAACTGGTGGACATCACCTCGCTCATTGCGCTGTACGGATTTTTCGACCGCTGGAATGCGGCCAACGCCACGCCGCTTGAACCCGAACCGCTTGAGGTCGCACGCAAATACCTCGCACCGCATGGCTGGACACCCGGCCGTCACCTCCCTTCCAATTCTTCGTAGGACGCAGCCATGAAAACCCAGTTCGCCGTATCGCTGTCCCTGCTCGCCCTTGCCTGCGGCCCGGTTGCCGCGCAGGGCTATCCGAACAAACCAGTGCGAATCATCGTCCCTTATGCCGCGGGCGGCGCAGTTGATGTGGTTGCGCGTCTCCTGTCGCCCAAACTCTCCGACTACTTTTCGCAGCCGGTGGTAGTGGACAACCGGCCGGGCGCCGGTGGAAATATCGGCGCGGACCTCGTCGCCAAATCGGCGCCTGACGGCGCCACCATTCTGCTCACCCCGATTGGACAAGCCACCAGTCCGGCCCTGTACCGCAAACTGCCGTTCGACCCTTTCGATTTCGCCGCGGTCACGCAACTGATCGGCACCGAGTTCGTGCTGGTCTCCTCACCCAAACTCCCCACGGGATCCGTGAGGGAATTGATCTCCCTCACCAAGGCTAAATCCGGCGGCCTGAACTACGGATCCACCGGCATCGGCGCGGCACCGCATCTCGCGTTCGAATTGCTCAAGAGCGCCGCGGGCGCGGAATTCACGCACATTCCCTACAAGGGTGATGCGCCGCTCAACGCCGCCCTGATGGCCGGTGAAATCGAGGCCGCCATCGTGCCCATTTCCACCGCCCTGCCCTTCATCAACTCAGGCAAGCTTCACGCGCTGGGCGTGACCGGCGCGAAGCGGTCACGGACCCTCCCGAATATCCCGGCCATCGGCGAGGGCGACCTGCCGGGCTACGAATTCGTCAGCTGGCAGGGACTGTTCGTGGCGGTAAAGACGCCGCGCGACATCGTCTCCCGCATTCACCGCGATTCGGTGCGCGCGATCAACTCACCGGACGTGCGCGACAAATTGCAGGCCATGGGCAGCGAGGTGGTCGGCAGCACCCCGGAGGAATTCGAGACGCGATACAAGGCGGACATCACCCGGTTTGCCCGTGTAGTGAAGGAAGCGGGCATTCCTCTACAGGACTGAACCGCGTTTCAATGAATAAATTCAACAGGATTATTCTCTGGAGTTCCCTGCTCACCCCGATTCTGGTGGCCGCGGGCGTGAAACTGCCCTTTCGTTTCCTGAAACCGGAGGACGGGGCAAATGCCCTGGAAGTCATCACGGCGGTGTCGCTGATGGCCTCATATTCGATTCTTGTCGCCGGCATCATCGCGGTTGGCGCGAGTGCCTACGGCAACTTGAGTCTGCGTCGCGAACACGCCGATCTTCAGACCAGCGCAAACCGGTGGCATTTCAACGCAGGCGTTGCCTATTGCATATTTGGCGTTGCATTTATCCTGTTTCCTGTACTGTGAGGCCCCCCCTGCACTTCAACACCACGCCCCCTCTGCCAGATTGACATTTCATGACAAAACCCGGCTTCGCATTCACCGCAGCCTGCCTGCTGTTCACATCGGCGCCCGCCTTGTCGCAGCAATTCGACAGCAAGCTGCTGGCAGGTTCCTGGAGTGAGAGCACCGATACCAATCCCGTCTGCGCGCCGGAAAACCTACGGGTTAGATTTGACGTCAACCCCGAGGCGAATTTGCTGACATTTCTCCTCGACCGCAAATGGCGGGTTGTCACCGGCGACGAAGTCGACAGATTCACCGCCAATATCGTGCAATCAAACAACCGGGTGATGATCATCCAGTACAACTGGGATCGATCGAAGACGCCCAAGGACTACCCGCTTGTCTGGGAGTTGGTTGTCATCGCGCCCGGCCTCTATCGCTGGCGTTCACCGGAATGGCCGGAGGGTCAGGTCAACAACGTGGTCGGCGTACGCTGCGAAGACTAGCCCGTCGCGCCTGTTTTCCCTGATTTGTCATAAATCTCCATTGGGGTGAACGCATCTAAGTATTTGATTTTTAATATGTATAAAACTTAGTCTCCACGTCCATTCTGACAGGTCGAGAATGGCAGGCAGGATTTATGGACACAGTTTCCGGATCGCCGACGAAGGCGCTCGACATCACGGCGTCAAGGCAGTCCTGGGCAGGTTGAAACCAGCAAAGGAGAATGCACATGAGCAAATATGTTGATGGGTTTGTCGTGCCAGTCCCGAAAAAGAATCTGCCGGAATATCGGCGCATGGCTCAGAAAGCCGGCAAAGTCTGGCGGGAACTTGGCGCCCTTGAATATACCGAATGCGTTGCCGAGGACGTGAAGACAGGAAAAGCAACTTCATTTCCGCGCTGCGTCAAAGTCAAACCCACCGAGACCGTGGTTTTCTCCTGGATCGTCTACAGGTCGCGCGCGCACCGGGACAACGTGCTCAAAAAAGTGATGGCTGACCCGCGCCTCGCCAGCATGATGAGTCCCGGGAAGCTGCCCTTTGACGCGAAACGCATGATCTATGGGGGGTTCAAATCTCTTGTTGACCTATAAGTGACCGCCGGCAGATAAGCGCAACCCAAACCGGTCACCTGTGCCGCGACCTTGGTCGCCATGTAGGGAACGGTCAGCACATCCTGATTTGAACGCGTCTGTCATTAACATTCGCCGTCAATAAATGTCATTCAACAAGATCATTGAGTTGTAGATACGTAAGGAAATATTGAACAAGGGGGCCTACGCCGAATGGTACTTACTTAATCTTTTTCGGGTGTCCATGTTTGCGGACATGCTCTGTAATTGTGGCGCGTGGTTTGTCCATTGTCGGATAGTTTTTAGGTCGTCGCTTGATTGCTCGTGGC
>CAIUKQ010000208.1 GCA_903899705.1 uncultured beta proteobacterium | reverse complement strand
GTCGAAAACCGCGCCGGGGCCTTCGGAAATATTGCTGCAAGCGCAGTTGCCAAGGCCCGGCCAGACGGTTACACGATGCTCATCGCGCCTAACGTGACCTTCGTCGTGTCGCCCTACATGTTCAAGGAGCTTCCCTTCGATCCAGTGCAGTCCTTTGTCCCGGTCGGAACCCTGACCATGTCGCCATTCGTTCTTGTTGTCGATTCGCAGAAGCCCGGCCCTGCCTCGGTTGCGGAGTTGACTATACTATTGAAAATAAAAGGGAAAATGGCAAGTTTTGGTGCCCCATCTGGTATTTCGCTCGTAGCTGCGGAAATGTACAGGTCTCTTGTGGGTGCCGAGGCCGTGCAGATTCCCTACAAGAGTATGCAGCAGGCGCTTCTCGGTTTGACGAACGGCGATATCGACTTCGTTTTCTCGGACTCCACAAATGCCCTGGCACGTGGTGCGCGATACCGGCCGTTGGCAGTTTCGACAGAGAAGCGCTCAGTTCTTGCTCCAGTTGTTCCGACGATGGTCGAGGCGGGCGTGGCGGGATTCCAATCCATCCCCGTCTGGTTCGCAGCTGCATTCCCTGCAGGCACTCCCTCTGCAATTGCTGATCGCATGAATGTCTTGTTCGCCCGGATTCTGGCGAGCGAGGAAACGGCCAAATTCACCCGGAACCTTGGTTCCGAGGTCTTTCCTGGTTCGAGGCAGGACATGGCGAATTTTCAGACGAAGGAGATTGCCAGCTGGGCCAGGCTCTCCAAGCTTGCCAATATCGAGCCGCAATAAATTGGCGTCGAATTAAACTACGGTATCGACCTGTACCGCTGCTTATTGTCGCGAGACCCCTATGTTGGCCGCCTTCACCACCTCCGGCCAGACGCGAAACTCGGTCTCCAGTCGCTTGGCAATATCCTGCATGCCGGATCCCACCGGCACAAAATTCATCGCCTTCATCGTGGCGGCGAATTCGGGATTCTTCACCAGGCTCATTATCTCGCGCTCGATCACGGAGAGCACGTCGCGCGGAGTTTTGGCCGGCGCGTAAATCCCGTGCCAACCCTCCTCGAAATCCAGATCCTTTGCCCCGGCTTGCGACAGCGTCGGCACATCCGGAAGCGACTCCAGACGGGTGTGGTCCAGCGTTGCGAGCGCGCGCATTTTCCCGGCTTTAAGGAATGGCGCGACCGCTTCGGGCGACTGGATCAGGAACTGCACTTCGCCACCCAGCATTCCGCGATTTGCAGGCGCGCTGCCCTTGTAAGGAACGTGGGTCATCTTGATGCCTGCCTGCGTCGAGAGGAGTTCGGTGAGCAGGTGGAAGGAGTGACCGATGCCCGGCGATCCGTAAAAGAACTTTCCCGGTTGCTGGCGCGCCAACGCAAAGAAATCGGTGAGGGTGCTCGCCTTGACATCGGGGGAGATGACGATCAGCCGGGGATTGCGCGCGACCACCGCAACCCCGATCAGTTCGCGCCTTGCATCGTAGGGCGGCCTGGGATCGAAGTTCCCGGCGATGGTGATGGGGGTGGAACCGCCGTACAGAATGGTGTAGCCGTCAGCCGGGGCCTTGACCAGCGCGAGCACGCCGAGCTGTTGCGCGGCTCCGACAACGTTCTCGACGAAGACCGTCTGCCCGAAACGCTGAGACAGGCCTTGGGCGACACTGCGCGCCGGGATGTCGAGGCCACCGCCCGGCTCAGCGGGCACGATGAGGCGCACCGCCTTGGTCGGGTATGCCTGCGCCAGCGCCGCGGTCACAGGCGTGAAAACGAGAGCGATCGCGAACAGCGAAATTGCGGCACCCGCGCGGTGGCCGCTGTATGGCTTGTGTTCCATGGCGTTGCTCCCGTCCATATGATTTGCAGCGCAGTTGATTCCCAAGGCTGGACAAAATGCGAACTCGATCAAGCATACTATGACGCTTAACCTAAAGCAGGGTAACGCCTTGTCCGGCCTTTTGAGCACCAAAACGCTGATGGCATGGCGATTTCTCTACCGGCGCGGATTCACCGAAGGATTCGGACACATCAGCGCTCGCCTGCCAGGCACCGACCGTTTCATGGTCACGCGCCATTCGCTCGGTATGGAAGCGAACGCTGAAGACTTTCTGATCTATGACCTTGACGGAAACAAGCTCGAAGGTGCGGGGGACCCGCCGGGGGAATACCCGATCCATCTTGAGGTGTTGCGCGCGCGTCCCGATGTGGGCTGCATCATCCATTACCACGGCATGCACTCGACGGCATTCACCACAAGCGGCCAGACATTGCGCCCCATCCACCTCATGGGGACGTTGCTTTAAAGCGGTATTCCCGTTTATCCCGATCCCAAACTGGTGAGCGACCGTGTACGCGGCGCCGCACTTGCTGGTGTGATGGGACCGCATCGAGCGGTACTGATGCGCGCGCATGGGGCGACGGTTACCGGCGCAAGCGTCGAGGAAGCGGTGGCCAGCGCCTTTCTTTTCGAG
>CAIUKQ010000207.1 GCA_903899705.1 uncultured beta proteobacterium | reverse complement strand
TTTGTCACGGACAACGGTATTATTGTATTAAACGTGTAGTGCCAGAGTAATGTGATAGTTGCGTATTGCCAGAGCAAACGTGTCAACCGCATCTCAAAGAGAATTTCATGGTCACCAGAAAACGCGTCCCAAGCACCCACGGCAAGGCATTGGCCAAGCCGGTGGCGGTGCGTGGCCATCGGGCGCGTGCTCTCTCCGCGGGGGGGGCATGGATGAAGTTCAGCCAGCGGCCGCCGCCACCTTCCCCATTGTCGGAATAGGTGCTTCCGCCGGAGGGCTTGAAGCCTTTGAGCAGTTCTTTCGCGCCTGCCCGGCGGACACCGGCATGGCCTTCGTGCTGGTGCCGCACCTGGATCCGGGCCATGAGAGCCTTCTGACGGAAATTCTGCAACGCGTTACCGCCATGCCGGTGTTGCAGGTCTCCGACCAGACCCGGGTAGAGCCCGACTGCGTCTACATCATCCCGCCCAACCGCGAGATGTCCATTTTCAATCGGGTATTGCAGCTGTCCATGCCGGAACTGGCGCGCGGGCATCGCATGCCGATCGATGCCTTCCTGCGCTCGCTCGCCGAGGATCAGGCCGAAAAAGCCATCGGCGTCATCCTCTCCGGCACAGCCACTGATGGCACGTTGGGCCTGCGCGCCATCCTCGGCGTCGGCGGCGTATGCATGGTGCAGGAACCCGCCACCGCCAGGTATGACGGCATGCCGCAAAGCGCCATCGCCGCCGGTTGCGCCACCCATATCCTGCCGGTCGAGAAAATGCCGGCGATGCTGCAAGAAATTACCCGGATTTCAGTGTTCAGGCAGAAAGTGCCGGCCATTGCGACGGATAAAGCCCTGAGCGGAATGAACCAGATTCTGCTGCAGGTACGCAAAAGCACCGGGCACGATTTTTCCCTCTACAAGAAAAGCACCATTGGCCGTCGCATCGAGCGGCGCATGGCGCAGCACCATATCGAGGATGCGGCGGTCTATGCGCGCTACCTGAAGGAGAATCCCGCCGAGATCGGTGTGCTGTTCAAGGAGTTTCTGATCAAAGTCACCAGTTTCTTCCGCGACCCCGAGGCCTTCGTCGCACTGAAGCAAACGATTCTGCCGCCGCTGCTGGCGCACAAGCCCGAGGGCTACGTCTTCCGCGTCTGGGTGGCCGGTTGCGCCACTGGCGAGGAAGCCTATTCGATTGCCATGGTGCTGTTGGAGTTGTTGGACGAGCGCAAGGCCAGACACGAGCAGGAATTGACTGTTCAGATCTTCGCCACCGACCTCGACGATGACGCCATTGGCGTGGCGCGCGCGGGACGCTACCCGCCCACTATCGCCCAGGACGTGAACCTTGAGCGCCTGCGCCGCTTCTTTGTAAAGGACGATGCCGGCTACAAGATCAAGAAGGAGGTTCGCGACACGGTGGTGTTCGCCGTACAGAACGTGGTGAAGGACCCTCCCTTTACCAAGCTCGACCTGCTCAGTTGTCGCAACCTGATGATCTATCTGGAGGCGGAATTGCAGAACCGGCTGATTCCCATCTTTCACTACGCCCTTAAGCCCGACGGAGTCCTGTTTCTGTCCGTCTCGGAGAGCATCACCAACCACCCGGAGCTGTTTTCAACGCTCGAGCGCAGGTGGAAGTTCTACCGGGCGAAACATGCCGGTGCCGCCACGTACCCCGGAATTATCAATCAGCGCGTTCAGGCTGTCGGAAAAGCAGAACGGGCGACGGGTGCGACGTTGGTTGGCAGACCGAACGCGGGCAGCGAAGGCAATGTCGGTGAGCTGAGCCATCGCTCACTGCTGCAGATCTACGCGCCGGCCTCGGTGACCACAGACGCCAAAGGCAACATCCTGTTCGTGCATGGCGACACCGGCAGATACCTGCGCCCGGCACCCGGTCCGGCCAGCAACAATGTCATTGAGATGGCGCGCGAGGGCCTGCAATTGCCCCTGCGTGCCGCCATTCTCAAAGTGTCGTCTCAGGCTGCGCCGACGCTAGACCGGGAAGCATCGGTGAAGACCGAGGGTGGCTTCACCGCGGTGAGCTTGAGCGTGCGCGCGTTGCCGAGGGACAAGAGTGGCGAACCTCTGCTGCTGGTGAGCTTCAAGGACGTCTCCGGGCCCGCCAAGCCCGCGCCCACCGCCAAACAAGGTCGTGGCAAGGGCGGTCCCCCGACGGCCGCAGTGAAGCGCATCGAGGAATTGGAGCGCGAACTCGCCTATGCCAAGGAGAATCTGCAAACCACCGTCGAAGATCAGCGGGCGACCAACGAGGAACTCAAGTCCACCAACGAGGAACTGCAATCCACCAACGAAGAGCTCCAGTCCTCCTATGAAGAACTGGAGACCTCCAAGGAGGAGCTGCAATCGCTTAATGAGGAAACCATCACGGTAAATAGCGAGCTGAACGCCAAAGTCGAGCAATTGATCGACATGCAGAATGACGTGAAGAATCTATTCGACAGCACTAATACCGGCACGCTGTTCCTCGACCATCAACTGATCATCCGGCGCTACACGCCCGAGGCGGTTAAAGTCTACCGGCTGATCGCCACCGATGTCGGTCGCCCCTTGGGAGACATCACCTCGAATATCGAGGGCGAAGACCTGCTGGCCGCTCTCCAGGGTGTGCTCGATACGCTGATTCCACAAGAGCGCGAGGTGCGCACGAGCGACGGCGCATGGTATCTGGCGCGCATGCAGCCCTACCGGACGATGGACAACATCATCGCGGGCGTGGTTCTGACCTTCACCAACGTGACTGATTTCAAGCTCGCCAGCATCAAGCTTGACGCGGAGGAGAAGGCGCGAGTCCTCCTGGCCGAGGGCATCGTCAACACGGTCAGCGAGCCGCTGATCGTGCTCGATAGCGCGTTGCAGGTTGTCTCCGCCAGCCGTTCGTTCTACCAACATTTCGAGGTCAAGCCGGAAGATACGGTAGGGCGCAAGATTTACGATCTGGGCAACGGCCAGTGGAATATCCCGACCTTGCGCCAACTGCTCGAAGACCTTCTGCCCCAGAAGCAAGTGCTGGATGGTTACGTGGTGGAACACGACTTCCCCGGTCTGGGCCTACGCCGCATGGTGCTCAACGCCCGACGTATTGTGACTGCGCGGGGTGATACCGAAATGATCCTGCTGGCGATGGTGGCCATTGAGGCCGGGGAAAAAAAATGAGTACTTCGGACGACATGAAACAGGAGGATCTGCGTCTGAGGGCCGAAGCCGCGAGGCAGATCGACAATGCGCCACGGGACGAAGGCCCCGCGCGCTCGGCCGAAGAGTTGCTGCACGAACTGCAAGTGCACCAGGTTGAGTTGGAGATGCAGAACGAGGCTTTGCGGCAGGCGGCGATTGAACTGACGGAAGCGCGTGACCGCTACGTCGATCTGTATGAGTTCGCCCCGGTCGGCTATCTGACCCTGTCCTCCGACGGCACGATTGCGGAGAGCAACCTTACCTGTTCCGCGCTGCTTGGGCGGGAGCGCAGCAAATTGCTGCGAAGAGGTTTCATCTCTTTGGTCATTGCTGAAGATCAGGAAAACTGGGCTCGGCATTTTCGTCGCGTTCGCCAAGGTGACGGACAGGGCAAACGCAGCGTTGAACTGACCTTGCAGCGCGGTGATGGCGCAGTGTTTCAGGCGCTGCTGGACTGCCAGCGGCAGACAGTCGGCGCCGGCAATGTGGCGGTTCGCATGACACTGACCGACTTGAGCACAATAAAAGAAGCCCAGGCCGTCCAGCGCGCGAGTGACGCGCGTTACCGGGCAATCGTTCAATCAGCCAACAATGCCATTGTCACCGCCAATAGCTCCGGCAAGGTCGTTGATTGGAACCCGGCTGCGGAGCGACTCTTTGGCTATACGAATGCCGAGATAATCGGCCAACCTTTGGCGATCCTCATCCCCGAGCGCTTGCGCCAGGGTCATCGCGATGTTTTTTCGTGGATGGCTGCGGGCGAAGTGGCGCAAGCACTGGGCAAGTCAGTTGAACTCGATGGACGTCGAAATGACGGCAGCGATTTCCCGTTCGAGTTCTCACTCTCGTCGTGGAAAAACACGGAGGGCTGGTTTTACACCGCCATCTTGCGCGACTTGAGCAATCGCAAACGTGGACGGGCCGAGCGTGCAACGCTGGAAGTGCAATTGCGCGAATCGCAGAAGATGGAGGCGCTGGGAATACTGGCCGGTGGCGTGGCGCACGAATTCAACAACGCGTTGGCGGTGGTCATCGGCAATATGGAACTGGCGCGGAAGGATGTGGGGCCTGGGCACGCGGCGCTGGAGTGCCTGGAGGAGATCGCCAAGGCGAGCTTGAGAATGAAGGCTCTGGTGCGGCAAATCCTGGTTTTTGGCAGGCGGCAGGTCACGGAACGCAAGGTGATATCGCTGGTGCCGGTATTGGAGGAGTCGGCGCGACTGCTGCGCGCGACGCTGCCCGCTGGGGTGATCATCAACGTCAAATGTGCTGTGGATGCGCCGGAGGTGCTGGCCGATGCAATCCAGATCGAGCAGGCGGTGCTGAATCTGTGCAACAACGCCTGGTATGCGATCGGGATTCAGGCGCGGCCGGGGACGATAGAAATCCGGCTCGAAGCCTTTGAAATGGGCCAGGACGGATCGAGCGACTCAGGATCTGCCTACGACCCGCTCGGGCAATTGCAGCCCGGTCGCTATGCCTGCCTTAGCGTGCGAGACAACGGAGCGGGCATGGATGCTGCGACCCGGGAACACCTGTTCGAACCGTTTTTCACGACCAAACCCCTGGGTGAAGGCACGGGACTCGGTTTGTCGGTGCTGCACGGTATCGTGCGCGGGCACCACGGCTTTATACAGGTGGAAAGTCAATCCGGCGAGGGAACCGTCTTTCGCATCTATTTTCCGGAGGCCGTTTCGCCCCCTTCTTTGGGCTTCGCTCCGGGCCGCAAGCCGGTGCGCGCCGCTGATGCAACCAAGACAGGTGATGGCGTGCATGTTCTGTTCATCGACGACGAGGAGTCCGTCGTATCCATGATGAAGCGACAGCTGGAGCGCAAGGGCTATCGCGTCAGCGGCTACACCGTCCAGGACGAAGCCCTTGCGGCGGCGCGCGCCGAACCGGGGCGGTTCGATCTTGTGGTGACGGACTACAACATGCCGGGTATGTCGGGGCTGGAGGTGGCGCGTGCACTGCGCGAGATCCGCGCCGATCTGCCGATCGTATTGGCTTCAGGAAATATCACAGAGGAACTGCGCGTCCAGTCGCCTGAGGCCGGAGTGGGTGAATTGCTTTTCAAACCCTATACACTCGAGGAACTGTGCGAAGTCATCGATCGATCGTCGGCTCAGGCACGGCGAAGGAATAATAAGACTGGTTGAACCGATTCCTATCCGACGGTGCGTTTGCGTGAATCGGTGTCCGCTGCTGGCCGGTGACCTCCAGTGAATCAGCCGGCAAAGCGGTTACCCGCGATCCTGCTCCAAAGCCGTCATTCGTTGATCCGTCCGGCGTGACGGGGCGCTCTTTGGAGCTGTGGCAATGCGGTTCTTAAGCTCTTTACCGGCTTTGAAATGTGGCACGTGCTTCTCTGGCACATGCACTTTCTCCCCCGACTTTGGATTTCGCCCTGTTCGGGCTGGCCGGAGCCGCAGGTCGAAGCTGCCAAAGCCGCGAATCTCGATACGATTGCCTTTGAGGTACGCCTCGGTCATCGTGTCGAGAATCATCTTTACCGCACACTCTGCGTCCTTCAACACCAGTTGTGGAAAATGATCAGCGAGATGTGCGATGAGTTCGGATTTCGTCATAGTGACGCCCCCAGCGAAACTGTGAATAGATTCTCATTCTACGATTAGTCTGCGGGTTTCGCCGAACCGGGGGCGCGGTGGTCAGGCTTTCGGCTGCCAGTTTTTTACGGGAGGATTCATGAAGGTCGCAATTGTCGTCGCCGCTTTTTTCACCTGCATCTGCGCCCATGCTCAAGCCGGGCCCGGCTCGAGTGTCTGCGCTGATGCCGCAAAGGCAACATTCAAAGAGAAGCCGCACGGCACCTATCACGCCCTGATCGAGAACGATGCGTTTACCGGCTATCTGGGCGCTCGCAACACCGATCGCTGGTACACCAACGGCGTCAAGTTCATGCGTGAACTTGATGTCAACGAGCCGCCGTTGTGGGTTTTGTGCGGCCCCCCGGGCCTGGCCAACCTTCTGCAGTTTGGACGGGGGGAGGAGATGGAGGTGCAGTATGGCTACGCGCTTGGCCAACTGATGTTTACTCCGCAAAAAATCACTGATCCTGCTCCGCAACCGCTTGACAGGTACTGGGGTGGATGGCTTTACCTGGGGACAATCGTGCAACGTCGCCCCAAAGGCAGCGATGACCAGCTGGAGACGCTGGAGCTTGATTACGGGGTCGTGGGACCGGCTTCTCTGGCTGAACAGGCTCAGAAAGTCGTTCACGGTCTCATGGATATAAAAAAGCCGCAAGGATGGTCCAACCAGCTCAAGACCGAACCCGGGATCCAGATGAACTACCTGCGAAGCGACAGGCTGCGGCACTCCACGTCCGGCCAGGATGACCTGGGATATGACATCACAAGCCATGCTGGCGGCATGTTGGGCACCATGTTCACTTCGGTCAACGGCGGCATTGGTCTGCGAGTCGGAAAGAGGCTGGCGGGCTCGCCTGTGGGGACCATCGAATTGCCGGCGCTTGGCGGCATGGCTTCGCCCGCAGATCGCTGGTACACGCTCTTCCGGATGGACGTGAGGCGCGTACTTCACAACACCTTCATCGACGGGAGCCTCTTCCGGTCGGATCCCTACGCCAGCCAGATTGGCGCAAAGGATTGGGTTGTGCAGAGCACGATGGGATTTGTCATGGAGTGGCAGCGTGGATCCAAGCTCATGCTGCTCCTCAATCGTCGCAGCCCCGAGTTCAACAATATCGTCGGTGCAACGCCGATTCAGACGTTCATGACCCTGGGCGTTTCGTGGCAGTACGATTTGGCGGCGCCATTCCGGCGCCGCAAAAACGGGGACGTACCCCGGTTTCCGCCGTTTTTCGCGGCGATGCTTATAAGACTGCGTCAATTCCCTTTCGCTGAATCAGGGAGAGTAGCTTCAATGACGGCCCGCTTGGTCTTTTGTCGCCGATTTCCCATTTTTGAACGGTGGACAGGCTGGTATTCAGCATGGCCGCGAATACGGCTTGGCTGACGTGCGCGCTCTCCCGCAGCAGTCGTATTTCCTTCGGCGCCAGTGCTTTGACGTCCAGGTTGGAAAGTGCCGCAAATTCACCCATCCTGCGTTTGTCGATCAGGCCCGATGCATGAAGCCCCCGGGCTGTATCGTGCATTTCATCAAGAATCCGGCTCTTACGTTTTATTGCTTTCATCGAGGACCTCGACAATTTCGTTGTTGGCAATGGCTTCTGCCAGTTTCCGGTCATTGAACCCCAAGAGTTCTCCGGCAATTTCCCGAAGCATTCTCAACTCATCGTTATCTATGTTGGTTCGCTCATTTTTCTCGAAGCCGAACAAGAAGAACCATCGATCCGGCAGCTTTGCCGCAACGATCGTTCGCGCACCACCGCGCTTACCACGGCCTGGCAAAGCCACTCGTTTTTTGAAAACATGTCCGCCCAGATCGGCGTCGATCAATCCGTCCGCCATTTCGGATACCGCAATACTCAAGGCCGAATCGGTCAATCCCGAACCGCGCATCCAACGCGTGAAAGTGCGGATTCGAAACACTCGCCTCATGGATTAACTATACCACCTGGTGCGATAGGGGTGTCGGTTTGATTTTTTCGATCAGGCACGATGAGAGGGGCTCGCTGCAAGCACTCCCTACTTGACGTCCAGCAATTCAACGTCGAACACCAGCGTTGCGTTAGGCGGGATCAAGCCGCCGGCGCTGCGGCCGGAAGCCTCGACCAAAATCGTGGGAGTTACCACGGTTTCAATTATTTCAGTCGTGTTCAATTCGATCAAAGTTTCTCCGCCGTTTCGGTGAGCGCCCGGTGGTTGCCCGCGCAGATCGCCTGAAACGCGGCGCTGATGCGTGCATCGTTGCTTGCCCGCCGCCAGAAAGCCAACGCCGACGCGCAGGCAACATTCCAGACTTCGCGCTGCGCGGGCAGGGGCAGGGGCGGAGTGTATTCGCGTGGCGGCACTTCGCCGCCGGCCAGCGGCGCGTACATCATGGGCAGCATGTCGTAGGCTGGGGCAAGGCGCAGGCGTTGTTCGACATGAAAGCTCAGGTTCCCCAGGTGCATATCGGTATTGCCTGTCAGGCGACCGAACCATTGCAGTCGTTCGACAGCGGCAACGGTGCGGGCTTCCACCAGGTCCAGGGCATGCAGTTGAGACACCGGTGAGGTCCAATCGGTCGTGGCCGCTCCCAGAAAGGCATTATTCAGCGCATCGAGCGTGCACAAGGCGCCGCGCCCGTGAAGGCCAAACCGGTCAAAGCGCTCGGATTCCAGAAAAGTCCGGTCCCCGTGCTGAATCACGCGAGTGCGCGCACATGTGACGTCTTCGAGGCTTGCGGCGCAATCCAGCGCGAGGTGTTCGCAAACCAGGAGGTCGGCCCAGCGGCGTTCCGCCGCCGAACCGCCTGCGCCGGCGAATTTCACCAGGACATGCGGTGTCGCATGGCATTGCAGGCGCAGTGCTGTGAACTTTGGGAACTCGCCGGCTACGCTGGAGCCGGGAACGCCATCCCGCAACGCTTGTTGCGCGCATTCGAGGTAATGATCGCCAAGCCGCTTCTCGGGGACGGGTTCCGGTGGCGACATCTTGATGGCGAGCCAACGCCTGAAGGCCGGCTCTCCAAGCAGCAGATTGCCGCTGACGTCGACACCCGACTGGCTGAGGACATGAACGATGTCGTCATCGTTCCAATCTCCGGGGGTTGGCGAAACGCCCAGTCGTTGATGTTCGGCGCGCGCAAATTGACGCCCGAGAAAACCCTGCGGGCGGCTGTCATACAGCGGATAGGGCAGGCCCTCCCACCAACCATCCCGGGATTCCGGCGGTACCGGCCACAAGGACTCCTGCATGGGCATCAGCGCGCCTTGCGGATGCAGCAGCGAAAGGCTTGAGAACTCCCTTGCTTGCCCGGTTTCATCCACGGCATGCAATGGAACCGCTGCGTGACTCCCTCGCAACGCCCGCGTGCGTGCATAACGGGTGCGTCGCGATTGCCCGGCACACACCCAGTGTTCCGGAGGGAGTTCGGCCAATAGCCGGTGCAGTGATCGAATACTGATGCTCAGTGCCGCGGCGATTTCCGGCGCACTGGCACGCGGCATCCGGCCCAGCACGGAAACCAGTTGATCGCGAGCGGCTTGATTGGGTGGGCGCATGAGTGGCAGTGGAGCTAGTTATGCCACGAATTATGCCATGAAAAATAATAATTACTAATTTAATAACAACAAGTTACATATAAACAATGTATCGTTTTGCCTCGAAAAATATTGGCAATTAAAAGACCTGATGAGCCTCATCCTTCAATTGTGTGGCGTCGCCTATTTGACGTCCAGCAATTCAACGTCGAACACCAGCGTTGCGTTCGGCGGGATCACGCCGCCGGCGCCGCGCGCGCCGTAGCCCATTTCCGCGGGGATGATCAGGGTGCGTTTGCCGCCCACTTTCATGCCGGCCACTCCCTCATCCCAGCCCTTGATCACGCGTCCCGCGCCCAGGGGAAACGAGAAGGGGCCGCGGCCGACCGAACTGTCGAACTGCTTGCCGCGCTGGCCCTTGGCTGACGAATCGAACAGCCAGCCGGTGTAGTTGACGTCGACAACCTTGCCGGTAACCGCTTCCTTGCCTTTGCCGACAACGGAATCTGTTTTTGTGAATGACTCTGCGGCGAATGCGCCGCCCGCCAGCATGGCAAGGGTAAGCACGAGTACAAACTGTTTTGCAAACGGGAATTTCATGGTGTCTTTCGGATTGAAGGGTTTCTGAGGGCAGGAAGCTTGCCTTTGCAGAGGGCAGGGTGTCAAACGTCATAACCAGTGTTTCGGGTCAGTATCAGTTTTCGGGTTTGATCCCGAGCTTGGCGACCATCTCGGTCCAGAAGGCGATTTCGCGGCGCACCTTCTCAGTCATTTCTTCCGGCGTGCTGTGCAGCGGCACCATGGTCATGCTGTCCAACGCCTTGGCGACTTCCGGGCGCGAAATGACTTTGTTCACTGCCACATTGATCCGTTGCACGATGGGACGCGGCAGTTTTGCCGGCCCCGAGAATCCGCCCCAGCCCGATACGCCCAGGTTACCCACGCCCAGTTCATCGAAGGTCGGCACATCGGGCAGGTTGGCCAGGCGCTTCTCGCTCATGGCGGCAAGCGGCCGGAGTTCCCCTTTCTTGATCCGGTCCATGATGACGCCGCTGGGCGGATAGAACATCATCAGCAGGCGTCCCGCAAAGAAGTCCTGCAGGGCCTGCGCGGTGCCCTTGTAGGGCACATGCACGAAATCACCGCCGGTGCGAAGTTTCAGCATTTCTCCCGCGAGATGGAACGTCTGCCCGATGCCGCTGGAGCCGAAACCCACCTTGCCGGGATTGGCCCTGGAATAGTCGACAAGGCCCTTGAGGGTCGTTACACCCGTTGACTGGTGTGCATAGAGCGCCATGACCAGTTCACCCATCATGCCGATATGGGTGAAGTCCTTCAGCGGATCATAGGGAACCTTGCCGACAAACAGGGGGTTGAGCACGATCTGGCTGATTCCCACCTGCAACAGTGTGTAGCCGTCGGGATCGGCGCGGGCCACCGTTTCCAGTCCGACCACGCCGCCGCCACCGGCCTTGTTCTCGATGATCAGCGTCTGTCCCAATTCTTCCTGCATCTGTGGTTGCATCGCGCGCAGGATGACTTCGTAGGCGCCGCCGGTGCCCGAGGGAACGATGAAGCGGACCGGTTTCACCGGGTAGGTTTGCGCCACTGTGGTCGCGCTGAGGATCGAGCCGACAAGAATGAATGCAATACCGGGAATCCGCATCGGTTGTTTCCTTGTGTTTGTGCAATCTGCGAAGGGGCAGGGATGCGCTCGGGATTTTACTGTGTGATTTGCGAACGGGCTTGCCGCCCGGTGCGTGACATTCGAACACGGCGGGCATAGCATGCCGGTTCCGCGCGACCCGCTACACGACGCGCATTCCATGCAGGAGAATCAGTGAATCGATTTGCCGTTGTCGCAGCCACATTTGCCCTGAGTACTGCCGTTCCGTTGCCTGCTTCCAGTCAGGCCTATCCCGCCAAACCCATACGCCTGGTTGTCCCGTACGCTGCGGGCGGCGCCACTGACAACTACGCGCGAGTCATCGGGCCGAAGTATTCGGAGGCCTGGGGGCAGCAGGTCATCATCGAAAATCGTCCCGGTGCGGGCGGCAACATCGGCTCGGCGGTGGTGGCCAAAGCGCCGGCCGACGGTTATACGGTGTTGTTGAACACGTCCGGGCAGGCCATTGCGCCCGCGCTTTTTCGCAAGCTTTCCTACGATGCCGCAAAGGAACTGCAACCGGTGCTGATGATGGTGCGCGGAGTGCAGATCCTGATGGTGAGCCCGGCGGTCACCGCGACCTCGGTGAAGGAACTCATCGCCCAGATCAAGGCGAGTCCGGGCAAATTCAATTTTGGATCGAATGGCGTTGGTTCCGGCCCCCACCTTGCGGGTGAATTGTTTCGATCGCTTGCGGCCGTTGATGTCGTTCACATTCCCTACAAGGGCGACGCGGCAATGACACCGGCCATCATGGCCAATGAAGTGCAATACGCGTTTCTCCCCGGCGCTGCCGCAACCTCGCTGGTCAAAGCGGGCAAGCTGCGCGCGCTGGGCGTGGCGAGCGGCACAAGAACGAGTTTCTTTCCAGATCTGCCAACCTTGTCCGAAGCCGGTGTTCCCGGTTATGAACTCAGCACCTGGGCGGGCCTCTTCCTGCCCGGCGGTACGCCGCGCGACATCGTGCAGAAAATGAGCGGCGAAGGCGTGCGCATCATGAAGCTGCCTGACATCCAGAAATTCTTCACCAACCTCGGCGTTGAAACCCTGGGCGTGGGCGTGGAAGGTTTCGAGGTGCGTTATCGTGAGGATCTCGCGAAATACGCAAAGCTGATCCGGGAGGCGGGAATTCCGCAGGAAGACTGAACGCCGGCCGGGCGCGTGAACGCAGTGGTGAATTTGCCGATATATTCAGCCGCGCAGAAGATGGAAACGCAAAAATGAAATCACGAATCACCTGAAAGGCAGCAATGGACAATCTCCAAACCGTCATCAAGAATCTGGTCGCAGGCAACCGCATCCTGGCCAACGAGGGCATCGTCGATGCGATGGGCCATATCAGCGCGCGCCATCCCGACAACCCGAAGCGCTACCTGCTCTCGTGGGCGCGCAGCCCGGGGCTGGTCGAAGCCGAGGACATCATGGAATTCGAACTCGATGGCACACCGGTAAACGACAACGGCAAGCCCATTTATATCGAGCGGCCCATCCACGGCGCCATTTACGAGGCGCGGCCCGAAGTGATGTCGGTGGTGCACAACCACTGCTACGAAGTGCTGCCGTTCGCCATCACCCGCACGCCCATGCGTCCGGCCGTTCACAACGCACGCCGCATCGGCGAGACCGTGCCGGTCTGGGAAATCCGCGACAAGTTCGGCGACACCGACCTGCTGGTGACCACCATGGACCAGGGGCGTGACCTGGCCAGCGTGCTGCGCGCCAACAAGGCGGCTCTGATGCGTGGACACGGTTGCGCGGTGACCGGCACGACCATTCCCGATGCCGTGCAAACCGCGATTGCGATGAAGATCAATGCCCGCGCGATTGTCGAAGGCATGCAACTGGGAGAGATCTGCTATCTCACGCCCGGCGAAATCAATGCGAAGCAGGCGGGTGCCGCATCCCTGAAGGGCTTTGACCGTTCGTGGGATTACCTGTGCCGGAAGGCTGGTGTAAGTGTCTGAATATTAAGGAGGCACTGAACAAGGGGGCCTACGCCGGCCTACGCCCCCTCGTAACTCCCCCATTTCAGAGGGAAACGCTGACTGGCAGGGAATTGATAACCGACTTGATCAGCGTTTCCTTGAATATAAATAGATATTTGCAAGACGTCGCGGGCGACTGCGACGCTATCCCTTGGGATCGTAGAACGTCAGCCCTTCAATGGTTGCCGCCTGAGCCTCATCGAGGCGCGCGCGGAATTCGATGACATTTCGGTCCGGGTCGCGCACGAACACCGAGACGTGCCCGTCACCGAAAGTCACCGGCCCCTGGGTGATGCTGATTGAATGTTCCTTCAACGAGGCCATCACCGGGAGGATATGGGCGACGCGAAACGCCACGTGCGTGTAGCCCGGATGCTTGTCGGGAACGTCCATGAGGATGTTCTTGCCGCCGGTCAGGTTGACGCCGTTCAGGATGAGATTGATTTCGACATTCGCGGCGTTTTTCAGGATCGCCACGGCGTCGTGCTCCACGCGCTTCAACAAGCGGAATCCGAGCGTCTCGTAGAACGCAATCGCGCGCTGCGTGTCGGTGACGCGTATGCCCAGGTGATCGTACTGTTCGATTTCAATCATGAGGCCTCCGTGGTCGATCAGGGAACGAGGATCAGTGAGCCCGCAAATTTTCGGCCCTCGAGGTCGCGATGCGCCTGCGCGGCATCGCGCAGCGCGTAGCGGTGGCTGATTTCCACCTTGAGTACACCGCGCTTGACCAGGTCGAACAACTCGGCGCTCGCCGATTGAAACTCGCCGGGCTCCTCGATATAGGTGCTGAAGGCCGGGCGTGAGACCGACAAAGAACCTTTTTTTGCGAGCAGCAGCAGGTCCACCGGCGGCACGTGCCCGGATGCATTGCCGTAGTTCACCAGCATGCCGAACCGCCGCACGCAGTCGATGGAGGCCATGAAGGTGTCCTTGCCCACGCCGTCAAACACGGCGGATACGCCCTTGGGAACGATCTTTTTCACGGCGGCGACGAAATCGGTTTCACGGTACAGGATGGGATGGTCGCAGCCGTGCGCCTTTGCGATGGCCGCCTTTTCGGCGGAACCCACCGTGCCGATTACCGTCGCGCCCAGGTGCTTTGACCATTGCGTGAGCAGCAGTCCGACACCGCTGGTGGCCGCATGAATGAGCACCGTGTCTCCGGGTTTGGGTGTGTAGACGCGGTTGATCACCATGGCGGCGGTGAGGCCCTTGAGCAACAGGGCCGCGGCGAGGTCTTCGGCGGTGCCCTCGGGCAGTTTCAACAGGCAGCGCGCGGGAAGGTTGCGTTCCTCGGCATAGGACCCGGTGTTCTCGTAGAACGGCCCGCCCGATCCGACATAGGCGACGCGATCGCCCACTGCAATGCCCGTCGAGCCCGCGCCCAGCGCCGTGACCACGCCCGCGCCCTCGTTGCCGATGATCAGGGGGTAGCGCTGCGGATTCGCAATGTAGAAACCGCCGCGACGCACATTGACATCTGAAAAATTCACGGCGATGGCGCTGTGGCGCACCCGTGCCTCACCCGGGCCGGGTGGCGGCAGTTCGCAATCCTCGTATCGCAGGACCTCGGGGCCGCCGTTTTCGTGGATGCGGATCGCTTTCATTCGGATGCTTTCAAAAGTTGCTGTGCGCGGAGGATAATGCGATCCGCCGGCGATCACAATCCGCACGGCATCGCGCAGGGCATCCATTCGCCGAACAACAACAGCAGAGGTCAACATGAGTCTTCCGGATCATTCCATCACCAACGACGCGGGCAAGGTGACGATTTTTCTCCAGCACGGCATTTACGGTGCCAAGGAATACTGGCGCTTCCAGATCAAGCGGCTGGCGGACCTCGGTTATCGCGTCGTTGCGCTGGACGCGCCGGGATACGGCCTGTCAAAGCTGCCCGACAACCTGAGCTTTGACCTCATCGCCGAGGCGAGTGCGAGCCTCGTGCGTGCAAGGGCGGGCGAGAAGAATGTCTATTTTGGCCACAGCATGGGCGGACAGATCACGCCGCGCATCCTGGGCAAGGTGCCCGGCAAGATCCATGCGGCCGTGATCTGC
>CAIUKQ010000206.1 GCA_903899705.1 uncultured beta proteobacterium | reverse complement strand
GGCGGACGGCGATCCACGATGGCAGCTGGTGGTGATTTTTTCCGTGGGGACGCTTCTCATGCGCAGCGCCGGCTGCGTCATGAACGACATCGCCGATCGCGATTTCGATCCGCATGTGCAACGCACACGCGAGCGGCCGCTGGCGACGCGCGAAGTGTCGGTGCGCGAGGCGTTGATCCTTGTGGTTGTGCTCTGCCTTGCAGCTTTCGCATTGGTGTTGTTCCTCAACAATTTGACGATTCTGCTGTCGGTGGCGGCGCTTGCCATCGCCGCCACCTATCCGCTGACCAAGCGTTTCTTCGCGATTCCGCAGGCCTACCTGGGCGTGGCGTTCGGATTCGGTATTCCGATGGGGTTTGCCGCCGTGCTCGATGCACTGCCAGCACTGGCCTGGTGGCTGCTCGCCGCCAATATCTTCTGGGCTATCGCCTACGACACCGAATACGCGATGGTGGATCGCGATGACGACCTGCGCATTGGCATACGCACTTCCGCCATCACTTTCGGCCGTTACGATGTACTCGCAGTCATGGCTTGCTACGCCGCGATGCTGGGCATTCTTCTGGCGGTCGGTTGGCGGCTGCAATTGGGTATCGCCTATCATGGCGGTCTGGTGTTGGCGGCTGCAATGATGATGACGCACTATTTCTGGATACGCGAGCGCGGGCGCGAAGGGTGTTTTCGTGCGTTCAATCACAACAACTGGGTGGGCGGCGCAATCTTCGCCGGTATTGCGGTGGATTACGCTCTGAAAGGAATGGGTTAAATGTCGTATCGCGATCTGCGCGACTTCATGGCGCAACTCGAATCCATGGGCGAGTTGCGGCGTGTTGATGCCGAGGTTTCGCCCAGGCTCGAAATGACGGCCCTGTGTGACCGGGTTCTGCGGAGCGCCGGACCCGCCATCCTCTTTGGGAAGCCCAAGGGCCATTCCATGCCGGTACTGGGCAATCTGTTTGGCACCCCGCGACGCATTGCGCTGGCCATGGGCGCGGATCCGGATATTGATCCGCTGGTGGAGTTGCGCCGCATCGGAACGCTGCTTGCGTCGCTCAAGGAGCCTGAGCCGCCGCATGGGTTGCGTGACGCCCTGCAGCGGTGGCTGCCCATCCTGAAGCAGGTGCGCAACATGGCCACCAAGGAAGTTGCGTCGGCGCCCTGTCAGGAAATTGTCTGGGAAGGCGGCGATGTCGACCTTTCACGTCTGCCGATCCAGACCTGCTGGCCCGGGGATGCCGGACCCCTGATCACCTGGGGCCTCGTGATTACCCGTGCGTTGGCGCAGGCCGACGGAACGCCGGGGCGGCAAAATCTGGGCATATACCGGCAGCAGGTGCTCGGACCCAACAAGCTCATCATGAGATGGCTGCCGCATCGGGGCGGCGCACTGGATTTCCGCGCGCATTGCGCGGCGAATCCGGGCAAGCCTTATCCGCTCGCCGTGGCGCTGGGCGCCGATCCGGCGACGATGCTGGCGGCGGTCACGCCGATTCCGGATGCCTTGTCCGAATACCAGTTCGCCGGCCTTCTGCGCGGCGAGCGAACCGAACTCGTTCGCTGCATCGGTTCGGATTTGCAGGTACCGGCGCGCGCGGAAATCATTCTCGAAGGCGTCATTCATCCGGGCGAGGAGGCGCTTGAAGGACCGTTTGGTGATCACACCGGGTATTACAACGAACAGGAACGCTTCCCGGTGTTCACCGTGGAGCGCATTTCGATGCGCCGCGATCCGGTCTATCACAGCACCTACACCGGCAAGCCGCCCGATGAGCCGGCCATATTGGGTGAAGCACTCAATGAAGTGTTCGTGCCCATCCTGCAAAAGCAGTTTTCCGAGATTGTGGATTTCTATCTGCCGCCGGAAGGATGTTCCTATCGACTGGCGGTGGTCAGCATCAAAAAGCAATACCCCGGGCATCCCAAGCGCGTGATGTTCGGTATCTGGTCCTTCCTGCGCCAGTTCATGTACACCAAATTCATCATCGTCACCGACCACGATGTGAATATTCGGGACTGGAAGGAGGTCATCTGGGCGATGACCACCCGCGTGGATGCGGTGCGCGACACGACGCTCGTCGAGAACACGCCCATTGATTACCTGGACTTTGCGAGTCCCGTGGCGGGGCTGGGATCGAAGATGGGCATCGATGCCACGAACAAATGGCCGGCGGAGACAACAAGAACCTGGGGCCGGGAGATTTCCATGGATGAAGAAACGTTGGCGCGGGTGGAGGCCGTTTGGCGGGAGTTGAAACTTTAAAGTTCGGGCTGCGCCGCAACAGATATCGCAACCAATTGATTATTAATAACTAATTGCAAATTTTCTTCAGCGGGTGGGGGCTTCGTAGACCCATCGCAGCAGCGCATCCTGCGCGGCCTGTCCAGCCGCCGCGTTGGCATGGTTGATGAAGAACACCACAACCTTTCGCCGGCCCTCACGATCCAGAACGTATCCCGCAACGCTGCGCACGCCTGTCAGTGAACCGGTCTTGATGTGCGCCTGACCGGCGATGGATTCAAATTTCAGCCGTCGTCGCATCGTGCCGTCATAGGCCACCAGCGGCAGCGATGCCAGAAGTTCAGGCATCACCGGGCTGCGAAAGGCGGCCACCAATAATCGACCCATGCTGCCTGCGCTGATGCGCTCCTCGCGCGACAGGCCGGACCCGTTCTCTAGAACGAGTTCGGGCATGGAAAGGCTCTTCTGTTCCAGCCAGCTTCTGATCACTGTCGCCGACTTGTCGGTCCGGCCCGGGGCGCCCAGCATTTCGGCAGACAGGCTGAGATACAACTGTCTGGCCATCACGTTGTTGCTGTACTTGTTGATGTCGCGAACGATTTCTGCGAGTGATGCGGAGTCCTGCGTTGCAATCAGGCGTGCCATTGTTGGAACAGCGCCGTCGCGCGTGCGGCCGCGCAGCACCCCGCCCATGTCCTCCCAGAGCTTTTTGAAAACTCCCGCGATGTAGTCCTGATGGGACAGCAGCGCCACATTCCATTCTTTCTCGCCGCAGGACAGGGGATAGCTTCCCGCGAAGCCTGCGCGAGCGGAACCGTTTGTTGTCCTGACATCAAGTTTGACGCGGGAGAGCCAGTCGCCGCAGGGACCGTCGATGAGTTTGAGCGTATTGCTCACTTCGAGTGATGCCGAGGGCGGTTCCGTGAGCAGGTTGACGCTGCGCCGCGTGGCATCGGGCAGGAAGAAGAAGCGGAACGCCTTGAAGTTCAACAGCAGCGCATCCGGTCCGACGTTATAGGCGCGCGTGGGATCGCCATCAAATTTGGCGGGGTCGTGGCTGGAGCCGTCGATCCAGGTGCGATCCAGCACGAGGTCGCCTCGGATCTCGCGAATGCCCCGCGCGCGCAGGCCGCGCAGCAGCAGCCAGAAATGCTCGAAGGTGAGCTTGGGGTCGCCGCCCCCTTTCAGGACAAGATCGCCTTCAAGGGCGTCATCGGTTTGCGCGGCCGCCGTCCATGCCGTTGTTTTCCACAGATACGTCGGGCCCAGCAGTTCCAGCGCAGCGTAGGTGGTCAGCAGCTTGATGGTGGACGCCGGATTCATTGGAGTGCCCGGGTGGTGGGCGACCAGGGGCTTGTCGGTGTTGACCTCCTGCACCAGAACGGCAACCTGGGATTGGGGAATGCCGGCGGCTGCCAGTGCGCTCACCACAGGTGCCGGCAGCGCCTGTGCCTGAACTAGGGAGGACAGAAATAAAACCATCGCCGAGATGGCTTTAGACCATCGAACAGATAATCGGTCAGTCGATAGCGGCATCGGGCGCCTTGCAGCCTATGAATGGGACGATCATGCCACAGGCAAACTTGGTGAAATCGTTTGTCGACAGTCAATTGTTGCAATTAGAGTTCGAGTAGCGGCGTTTGCCGATTTTTGGCGACTAACCGAAAATTGATTGCATACGCAAATTTGTGTGTCTGTTTTCTTAAGACCTTTCCAAGAGTTCCACATCACCATACCTATGGAAACTACAGCAGCATCCAATATTAATTTTTCTGCCATCAACTTTGGGAAGGCAGTTGGAGAGCATCTTTACATTCATACATCCGGGTTGGGACTGTTACCGGAACCCTGGCGGGAAATCATCGAGATCGCCGCATCAACCCCCCGTTTGAAGCCCGATGAGCATTTCAATGTCGTTAAGCTTCATCAATCCGGGCAGGAACTGTCATTTCTTCATTACCCGGAGTTTTTCGTTGATCCGTTTCCAGCTCTTGCGCGCAGCTGGCGAATCTACGTCAGCACCCAAAGGACCATCTATCGTTCATACGAAGAATCCCGAAATCCGCCAATCCTGCATCGCAAGGAGTTAATGCTGCCGCCAGAGGATCCTCGTATATCGGAGTTTCAGGCAACTACGGCGGCTGCCGAAAGTATTGGTCTGTTTTCCGACCCTAGTCGAATCGGGTTTCGGGAGCACTGGTATCAGCTTATCGCCCAAAGCGGATATGAACTTCAGAACGCCGACTTTGTTCCACTCGCCAATGCGATATCGCCAAAAGACGACGTCAATGAAGATGAATCATCGGACATCCGTCGGCACCTTACGGCGCTCACCCGCGCCAACTTTTCAGCCCCAGTACAAGCCCTTTTGCGCGAGGTGTTGACGTCCAACCAAAACTGACCCACTTGAGGGGGTAATTTCCGTCCAAATTTGACCCACACCGAATGACTATCCTGCTCAATATTTGAGCGGGGAATCAGGAGTGATCACAGTGGGCATGTTGGCAAAGATAAGGC
>CAIUKQ010000205.1 GCA_903899705.1 uncultured beta proteobacterium | reverse complement strand
GCCTTATCTTTGCCAACATGCCCACTGTGATCACTCCTGATTCCCCGCTCAAATATTGAGCAGGATAGTCATTCGGTGTGGGTCAAATTTGGACGGAAATTACCCCCTCAAGTGGGTCAGTTTTGGTTGGACGTCAACACTGCCCCAACGGCCTTTCCCGCGTACAGGTCATGGACGGACTTGAGAAGCTTCTCCCGAGGCTGTTCATCCATTGGCAGGACTGGATCACCCAACACCGTAGTCAGGTATTTCTGGGCTTCGGCTGGAGAGACATTCCTTTCCGCCAGTGTGTGAATGTTCCTCTGGAAGGTGTCCCATGCGGTTATTCCGAGACCAAGCTCCCGCTTAACCGAAGTGGCATCGAACTTCGTGGAGTGGGGAACACGGATCGCACCCGTGTCATCACCGACAGCCATCTGCAATGTGTTATTGCACACGACACGAACGCCAGTGTACTGACAGGTAGTGGCCAAAGTGCCGTCACATGCCGTCGCCAGCAACAGGTAAGCCTTGACCCTATCCCCACCACGCAGGACAGTTTCGCGTCCGGTCTTGGCCAATGCCCAGAGCTTCTTGCCACCCTTCAATACACCGGCTGTTTCCAACTCGAATCCACCTGCGGACACGAGGTCCCGGTAGAACTCCAGGACTTCACGGGGTTGAACGACTTGGTAGCGGTCCGACACCACCGAAAGTGGAGCAGTGGTATCGTTACGGTACAAAACCTTTTGTCCCTCAAATTGCTGGGAGTTCGCAATGGCTGATTGAAACTGAACGGGTGCTTCGTGAATTGCCCATTCCATACCGGCCTGCTTCAGCCAGATTTCCAGAGGCTGGCCTTGTGTGAGGCGATTCCCCAGCCCATGCCAGGGAACCTGCTGTACATATGCCATTGACTCAACTTCGTGTGACATTTTCTCTCCTAAATTTGTTAGAGCAACCCCCTTTCTGCAAAGGAAAGGCAGCTCGGTCCAGCGATGATGAAATGATCCAGCACGGTGACGTCCACAAGGGCAAGTGCCGATTTGAGCGTGCGGGTCAGCAACTCATCCGCGTGTGACGGTTCGGCAATGCCGCTTGGATGGTTGTGACTGAAAATTACAGCGGCTGCGTTAGCCCTTAGCGCTGCCTTCACAACTTCTCTCGGAAAAACGCTGGTCTGGGTTAGGGTTCCCCGGAAGAGTTCTTCACTCTTGAGAACCCGGTGTTGGGCGTCCAGATGCAAGACAACAAATACTTCGTGTTCCTTGGCCGCAAATATGAGACGTAAATAATCCCGAACAGCTTGCGGAGAAGCCAATGCGTCCGATTCACGGATTTGCTGGCCAAGTATCTTCAGCGCGCGCTGAACTGTCCGCTCTTCTGCCGGGAGCATTTCAGTATTCGCTGAAATTGGCTTGCTGATAATAACGGCACAACCAGGTCACGAAATAATTCAGGATTGCGTCAAACAGCCCCTGGGCTTTCAGCTTCAGGAACAGCACGACATTGCGGAAGAAGCGAATGATTCTGGCAAAAGTGCGAACAACTACGTTTCTCGAATGCATGGAAAATCTCCTCGGGAATGGGTATAGGAATCAAAGTGAAAAGCTGGAGGGAATTACTTCCATCCGTATTTCTTATACCAACGAGGGGTGCTGAAATTGAATCAGCGGGCCGCAGAGATTCAGCACCGGTCAAGTAGGCGTTACCGCCGGTGCAGGTCTACATAAAAAAGGCCCCGACCAAGGGTGTCAATCTTGATCGGGGCCAATGTCGTCAACGTTTTCAGAGCAGAAACGGTGACGCGATTGCTACTGGTGGTTTCGTCTCTTACACAACCGGGCGAAGAATGCTCCCTAAGAAAATCGGCCAGGTCTGGATAACGTCAGTGAACCGATGCGCTTCCGGTAGTGGTCCCTCTGACCATCTCGGCGAGAGTGCTGTCGCAGATAAGCCGTGAATTCGAGTAGATCTCCAACCCAATGGAAAAGCTGGCGCAACCATTTTCGATGGCGGACGAAAGCAATGGGTCAATAAAATTCAAAAGCGCTTCAGGAGAGCTCGTCTTTGATGGACTCGCTTCCATTGCCTTGACGATTTTCCGTTGAACTTTTGCCGATCCAATGCAGGTGATGCACAACTCAGGCTCGACGCCTTCTATAGCCATCATTTCTCGTGTCGCTTCCCAGATTTTGGTCATTTCCTCCGGGCGACATGGAAGGCAAATCGGCACTTTCCATTTCTGGAATATCTCGTTCGCCTTCTCGATTGCATCGCTGGGGTTTTCATTAGTGCTCAGTTCACCAGATTCGTCGGAGTCACCGCTGTCGCACTTAAAGGTGTACTTCACGGCGATCGGAGTTGGCGCGCAAGTTTCTTCTTCCTCATCTTCCGCGATCTCGTCGTCGTCCACGTCGTCGATGTGTACAAGCTCGTTGGCTTCATTAATGAGGTAGCCCCCCCACTCGCCAGTCTCCGCAAGGTAAGCGGCATCGCGCAGTACAAACGTCGCATGTGTCTTGTGTGCCGGCGTGAGGCAGGTAGCAGCTTGATACAAGGCCATCAACGACGTTGCGTAAGTGTATTCATCTCGGTGTTCAAGTAGTTCCTGCAGCATGTCCTCTGTGTAATAAGTCCGCCCGTCGGAGTCGACTATTGTTTCGCCTTCAGGGGCTTGGCCTACGATGTTGAGGACAGTTAAATCGCCAGCGGCGTAACGGGCTTCGAGTTGCGAAATAAAGCTCAGTAGTGCTTCTTGACTAATTGGAGTACGTTTTACGTTGTTCATTGTGTTGCCTTTTTAACAGTGTTTATATTCGAGGATTCTGTCGAGTTGAGGTTTTCGATACTTGCGTTGCCTGTCGACTCTGAAGACGCGTGTGGTGTCTGTCCGTATTCAATGAGTCCGATCGAAGGATTCTCTCTGAGAACAGAGATCATTTCGTTGGAATAGACGGACTGGATTCTCGTGGCATCAACACGCACCACAACACATCCAAAATCCCATGCAGAACAGCAAGTAACCTTCTTAAGGAAAAATTCTGCAATTCCAGTCTCTTGGCATATCTCCTGCAATACTTTTGTCCAAGGCATCGGCTCGTCCTCGTCATCATCGTAGTCTTCATCAAGCCTGACGGAATCGTTGGAGAACAGGAGCCCAAATTTCGGATTCTCTTTGTCATCAAAGGCAATTTCGAAGCCTGCATATTCCAAGCTTTCAACCCTTTCCTCCGTCAGCGCAATTACTGGGATTCCGGGAGTCACGTTTGCCATTTCAATCGCATATGACATTATTGCCCCCCCGCGATCACGTGATTACGCGAGCCACGATTGGTTGCGCGCGTATTCGATGCTGCAGTTTCAAGTTGCGGGCTGGCAGGCATCACTGCAATTGCGTCGAGCCGACTGGTCTGGATCTGTTCCGTCACCCAGGCATCGACTTCGCTTTCAATCCAACCAACGGCCCTAGCGCCCTCACCGAGGATGACCTGCTTGGGGAAGGTACCGTCCTGGATTTTTTGATAGATCGTGGACCTGGATAGGCCCGATCTATCCATCACCTCGCGGATGCGGATGAATGTTTTACTTCTGTTACTCATGTCAATCTCCTATATGTTTTTCGTCTCGCCGTTCCGGAGAAATCCGGGGCTTTTGCGTCGCGAAAACATGGAGGAGGTTGCCAGCGAGTAAGGGTCTAGACCAGCCGATTTAGATCGGCAATTAGGGGTGAAATGGGTCGGGGATCCCATTTAAATATCTGTTTTTAAATGATTTTTATTCCCCGTCAGTTTTCTTCGGACCACCCTTCTTGTCCCAGTTTGCCACCGTCGCTATACGGATGACGGCTTCGTCCGACAACTCACGTTCTGAATATTTCTTATGCAACCATTCCTGCATGAATGCATTTGGCTTTTTGTTTTTTGGGATGCTGTCACGCAATTCTAGCCACGTATCGATTGCGATCCCAAGCTCGCTCGGCCAATGCGGATGTTTTCGTAGATCGCGTAAACTTACGTCGCCGGATTGACCGAGAATATCCTTCAGGTCATCCACCATTATTACGATTATGTTTTTCCGTAATGCCTTGTGAACCAGCATGTCGAGTTCGGGTCTTATCGTAATTTGCTCCTGGACCGTATCCTTGAGTTTGAGTAGTACATTGCCGTCAATTTCTACAATTGCCTTCGCGCGATTAATCCTGTAATTTTCAAAGCTCTTTTTTGCTATTGGTTTGCAGCCAGTCAGAGGTGTGTCATAGACAGGTTTTGCCTGTCCTCGTCTGCCATAGCTTGTGTATCCACCAAGAACCTGGTCACACTGTTCTAGCTTTTCGGTTCGCTCCGCCAATATTTCCGAGAACTTAGGGTCCCTGACATCGGGGAGTTCAGGTGGCTGGGGACCGATGTACTTGATGTGCATCGGTTTGGGAAGTTTAACCCCAGAAGTTAGGCTATCCATTTTGCCCACCTTCCAGTCATCTGCAATCACATACAGGTGAATGTTTCCAATTGAAGCCTCGTAGATAAAATCGTCAATGCTTCGCTTTGCAATCTTCGCTGCTTCCGCGAGCGGGTAGTAGTCACGGTGTAAATCTACTTTCTCGTCGGTCATGCGGCCCCCTATTCAAGGATATTCAGCGAATAAATTTTGCGAATCATTCGCTGTTCAGGATGATGATTCAACGGCTTTTGATTTTATATTGCCGGCTGGCTTTTTACCCGCCTTAAGGTTATCCAAATAATCTGCCCACCGCTGCATCATGCTGCGCCGTTCCTTGATGAACTTGGTCCGGTTGTAAGCCTTCCCCAAGGCATCAGGGACACGATGCGCGAGTTGATGCTCTATGACTTCCGGTGCAATTCCCAAATCCTGATGCAAGATTGTGCGGGCCATCGCGCGGAAGCCGTGGCCCGTAATTTCAGTTTTGGTGTCGTACCCCATCCTTCGCAGCGCCGCATTAATAGCCGCATCACTCATCGGTTTGTGCGGATCACGTCCCGGAAATACGTATCGTCTCTGTCCAGTGAGAGCATGGAGTTCCTCTAGGATTGCCACAGCCTGCGAAGCCAGAGGGACAAGGTGTTCGGTGTCGGTTTTTGTCACGAGATAGCGCCATTCGGCTTTATCCAAGTCAAAATGCTCCCATTCAGCCCTGCGAAGCTCACCTGGGCGAACAAAAAACAGCGGAGCGAGCCGAAGCGCGCACTGGACTGTGAAGGTGCCCTGAAAGCCATCAATCGCCCTTAAAAGCTCGGCTACTGCGGCCGGATCTGTAATTGAGGCGAAATGCTCATGCTTCAATGGCCGCAAAGCTCCTCTCAAATCACGGCATGGGTCGCTCAAAAGCCGACCTGTGGCCACGCCATAGCGAAACACCTGACCACAATTCTGAAGCGCCCTGTGGGCCGTGTCGTGCGCTCCACGACCTTCAATGCGATGAAGAACCTTGAGCACCTCTGGAGGTGTCAAATCGGCTATAGGACGGGCGCCAATCCAAGGGAAAACGTCATTTTCCAAACGGTTGATGACTTTTTCCGAATGGGATGCGGCCCAGTGAGGAGCAAATTTTGCGTACCACTCCCGAGCGACGGCCTCAAAACTATTGCCGGCACGTTCTGCTTTTACAGCCTTTTGGGTCTTCCGATGTTCGCCGGGATCAATTTCCTGGGCCAGAAGCTTTCGGGCTCGGTCACGCTCGTCACGCGCATGCGCAAGAGACACATCGGGATAGACACCAATTGCCAGGCGTTTTTCCTTGCCATCGAAGCGATATTTTAGACGCCACAGCTTTCCACCGCTGGGAGAAATTTCCAGGTACAAGCCTCCACCATCAAAGAAGCGTGCTGGTTTCTCGGAGGGCTTTGCTTTTCGGATTGCGGTGTCGCTTAGCGGCATTCTGGGGGCATCCAGTCTGTGGAAACTAGAAATGCCCCCAAGTATGCCCCCAAATGCCCCCAGATTTCAATGGAGCCCCTTGGACGGGCCCGGACGTGAAAAGGCCGATTTCCCCTATGAGAACTTCGGAAAATCGGCCTTTGCTGGACTGCTTTGGATGTTGTTTTGGTGGAGACGAGGAGGATCGAACTCCCGACCTTCGCATTGCGAACGCGACGCTCTCCCAGCTGAGCTACGTCCCCAGAGGCGCAATTTTACCGCGATGTGGCCTTAATGAATATATCAATAAGCGGACCTGTTCCGTGACAAATTGCCGGGGCATCGTTTGTCGCTCGCCGGTGCCTACCG
>CAIUKQ010000204.1 GCA_903899705.1 uncultured beta proteobacterium | reverse complement strand
CGGGGCAATTACCGATCTTGCCAAGGTGCTGCCTCCCCTGAAGACAGCCGGACAATGGAACAGGTTCGAAATCTCCGCAAGGGGAACGCAATTGACGGTGACCCTCAATGGCAATTCCGTCGCCAGCGCGCAAAGCGCCAAGTACACGCGCGGGCCCATCGCGCTCCAGCACGTCACCGGAACGGTGAAGTTTCGCAGGGTGGAAATAAGGCCGTTGTGACTGGTGGAAACCGCCTGCGGCGCCGATGGGTACCCTGGGGTATCCCTGATGTTCTAGTTATCCCTGTACCCGGCCTCGCGCTGGTGACGCACCGCCACCACCCGGATCAGGTTTTCCATCGGGGAATGCTCGTACAACGCGATATAACCGGTCTTGCCGTAGGAAATGACAAGTTCACGCAGCGTGGCGCCACGGGCGATCGGTCGTCCTATCCTGGGGTGCGCTTCCAGAAGCAATACGGCGCTTTGAATCTTGCCAAGATGCTCGAGAGCATTGACCGGGTCGCGTTCGGCATTGAACTCGAATATCCGTTCCAGATCGGATAGCGCTTCGTCGGCAAATACAATCACAGCGCGGTCACGGTACCTTTCTCGCTTTTGGACGTGACGCCTTTACGCCCTGCGCCAGATCGCGTAGGTAGTCGAACACTTCTCCGGCGGGCAACGATTTCCCCGACTTCTTCATGCGTGCGAGCCTGCGCGTCGCCTCAGCATGAAACGACGCTTTCGTCTCTTCGATCACGAGTTTTTCCCGGATCGCTTCCAACATGAACGCGTGGGCGGTCGTATCGCCGGCACCAGCCTGCTTTTCAACGCGTCGCTTCACGTCGTCCGGAATTCGAAGGGAAACGGCCATTGGGTACCTTTTGTAATACAAATGAGATACAAAATCCTACTGGCCCATTGACTGATAGTCAATACAGATCTGCTGTGCCGTTCAGGATCAAACGTGTGTAATTTGTCCTCGATCGATTACAATTTGCCAGATAACGGAATAATCAATATGCGCAAGAAAACCAAAATAAGCACCTTGCCGGATTTCGATATGGCGGAAAACATCAAAACGGATGCGGACGTCGCCGAGTACCTGCGTCAGCTATTGGAAGAAGGCGAGCCTGGCGAGCTTGCCGCCGCATTGGGCTATATCGCCAAATCCCGGGGGATGACAGAGATAGCAAAAGCCAGCGGCATCAAGCGAGAAGCGCTATACAAAGCACTTCGACCCGATGCGCAGCCGCGCCTGGACACGGTTCAGCGCGTATGCAAGGCCCTGGGGGTTAAATTGACGGCCATGGTTGATCGTTAGGATTGGGCCAGTTCAAGTAGCGGGATAGCTCACGCGGGATCTTTTATTTCAGGCCAGGCAGCAGCACGACAATCCCACTCGTGAAAATCTCCACCGCCACCGCCACCGCGGCAAGCAGCAATCCCATCAGCCGCGTGGCAATGTTGACGCCGGTCTTGCCAAGCCATCGACTCACAGGCGTTGCCACCCGCAGCGCTACCCACGTCACAAAGGCAACCAGTGCTCCGCAGGCAACGATGGCGGCCAGGTGCCCCAGCGAAGAGCGCGCCGTGGCATAAATGATGATGGTTGATATTGCGCCCGGCCCCGAGAGCAGTGGAATCGCGAGCGGCACCACCGCAATGCTCTCCTTGCTTTCGGCCTCGCGGGCTTCATCGGGAGTCTGCTTCTCGGCGCTTTGCGTGCCATGCATCATGGAAATGGCCAGTAACAGGATGAGGATCGCGCCCCCGACCTTGAAAGAGGCCATCGTGATCCCGAAAAGGCCCAGAAGCGACTGGCCGGCAACCGCCGCAACGATCAGCACCACACCCGCCGCAGTACTGGCCACGCGCCGACCGGATTGACGATCACCAGCATCAGCAGGTGGCGGAGGCGAACGCAGTGCAGGCATCAAGCCTTTGCTGACTCCTCGCCCCAAGGAGCCTTTACCGCCATAAGGCGTTCGAGTCCGAGATTACGGGAAGATGGTTAATTCAGTAACTTATTGAATTACTTGAATTTTTGTCATTTAGAGTGAAAAGAAGTTGATCGGGCAGGATTGCCTGCGCCTTGTCGCACGCGGCTCCAAGTATGAAGTCCGAGCGGCTTATGCCAATCAGCCGTGCGGCCTGATCGATCAGCTCCCTTTGCTCGGAGCGGGCTCGCAGGTTGATGGTAGCGTCTCGCACTGGGTGCTCCAATGCTTACGTATGGCGGCGCAGGCCTTTTGAATGAATCAAGCCGCGCCGTATTTTTGAACAATATCGTGAATCTGCGCCGGTTGAAATGCCACGTCCCAGCACCACACGCCAAAGCCGCCTTTTGAATTCACACCCTTCACCCAGATATCCAGCGCTGCGCGCTTGGCGCGGTTCTGTTCCGAATCTTCGCCTTTGATTTCCAGCACCAGTGTTTTGCCATTCGACAGCCGGATCAGAAAGTCCGGTATGTATCGCCGGCGTGCGCCGTTCCACAGGTAGTAAATCTGAAAGCCGAGATGGTCGTTCTTGGCATAGGCCGCGACCAGCATGCTGGTCTCCAGCAAGTTTGCCCCGTATTGCTCCCACGAACCATCGGCTACCATATGACTGATCTGCGAGCGTTGTGTCGGATGGCATACCTTGGTCGTGTACCAGGTGCGCATCGCCCGCGTCGAACCGATGGGAAACTCCTCGTCGAATACCGGTTCAAGACGTTCCTGGTTTTGTTCAATGACAAAGCGCAATAAATGCTGTGAAATGCTGTCGATGTTCAACGCCAGCAAAATGCGCTTTCTCAAAGGCTCCTGATGAAACAGTGAGGGAATTGCTATCTTGTCCGATGCTAGGAATTCTTCGACCAGCCGTATCAACTGAACCACCAGAAACTCGCGATTGCCTTTGAATTTCTTTTCGAGTTCATCGAAGGCCTTGCGCGCCGCTTTGAAGGTCAGCCGCTGCAACCGGAATTCCTCCGGCAGCTTCTCCAGATCGATGACGTGAATCTTGTTCCAGTCGGTGGCACCGCCGACGGCCGGCGCGATTTCGGCGCTGATGGGTGTCTGCGCCGGATCGATGGTCAGTTGGGCGACGTTGCTCCAATCGACCACCAACGTTGGCCGTACCACCGTGTCAATGCGCAGCACGTTCGGCCAGCGAATTTCAAACGCATTGCGCTCAACCAGCGACTCGACCTGTGTGCTGGGCTTGGGTGGTGGAGGGGCGTCTCCGCCTTCGCCCACATCCTGGAATATCGACAGCGGTACGCCAAACACGTTGACGTACTCCGGCTTGAACAATCCGTTGTCGTCGAGGTCGTAAGCCACCCTGCGCAGGCCGCGGCCGATCACCTGCTCGCACAGCAGTTGGCTGGTAAATGCCCGTAACCCCATGATATGAGTCACATTTTTGGCATCCCAGCCTTCCGAGAGCATGGCCACCGAGATCACCGTCTGCAGATCCTGACCCGCCGTGCCGCGTTTGCCGACGTTATCGACGATCTCACGCAGCAACTCTTCCTTCTTAAGTTCGGCCAGGCGATCCTTGCGGTCTTGCGGGATGCTCGCGGCCGCAACAATGGACTGGAGGCGGGCTTCGTAGTCCTTGTCTGCCGTCGCGCTTTCGCCGATCTCCGCCTTTTCTAGCACCTTGGAATCTACGCGCAGTGTGCGATCAGGCGCGTGCATCTCGGGCCAGTGGGCGTTACCCTTACTGAAGTAGTGCTCGATGCGCGCCGCTGTTTCGGTGCGATTGCACACCGTCAGGATCACTGGCGGCGAGGCGTGGCCTGCTTCTGCCCACTGTCGCCGAGTCTCGCGCCAATCAGCGCCCAGGATCGTGTAAGCATCTTGAACGAGTTTGGGCAGGGGCTCATGTGGTTGCGCACCACGACGGTTGAAGTCCTCGGCTACAGAGTCGTCCCGGTAGATGTGATACAGCTTGGATCGCAGCGTTTTCGTGTCGGGAAGGGCATCGTCGCGCACCACCACCCTCGGTGTCTTCACCAGCCCCGCCTCGATGGCGTCGTTTAGCCCGAAGTCCGACACGATCCAATCGAACAGTCCCTGCTCGGTGTTGGCCCTTCCAGTAGGGGCAAACGGTGTTGCCGACAGATCGAAACAACGCAGGATGCGTCGAGTCTTGTGTATCCGGTCCAGGCCTTCAATCCAACGTGTCGCCTCCTCGGGATCGAAGTCATCATTTTTCTTTACCTTGATCTCCGCTGGAATGCGGTAGGCGTGATGAGCCTCGTCATTGATTACGACGATGTCGCGAAACGTTGCGAGCTTGTCCAGTACGCGCCGCGTGTAGGCTTCGTCGCTTTCGCTTCCCTTCTTGACCACCGAGCGGGTGGCTTCCTTTAGAGGCATCAGCGTATGCCAGTTTTCCACCCGAATTTCCATGCGGTTGAGCTTCTGGCGCAACGCATCCGACGGGCATAACCCGAATTCGTCGTAGTAATTGCCGGGATTGCCCGGATACAACACCTGCAGCCGTTCCTTCACCGTCAGGCCCGGCGCGACGACAAACACGATTCGGGAGAAATCCCGATTGCGCTTCGGATAGGTCAGTGCGTTCAACACTTGCCAGGTAACGATCATCGCCATCACCGCCGTCTTGCCGCTGCCGGTGGCCATCTTGTTGCACAGCCGCTCCCACGCGCCGCCGTCCCCCTGCACATTGATGCCCTGCTTGTGCTCTGTTGGTGCTTCCACCCACCAGATCAGGGTTTCGATGGCTTCGAGCTGGCAGAAATAGAAAGGCAGATCGCGCGCCGTGCGATCGTGCCAGTGCTCGAGCAACGTGCGCGTGACGCTGGTGATGCCCGGATAGTCCGCGACGCGCCAGGCATCCACCCGTTCTCGAATTGCGTTCACCAGCGTCAGTGGTTCCGTCCTGCGGGTGTTATTGCGGATATCGAAAATCTCGTAACCCGCCTCGCGTCGTGCCCCAACCAGTGAAAGTGCGCCGCCACGACCCTGCGCCCAGTGCTGCGCCGGGCAGGCATAGGGTGAGTTGATGATGAGCGATTTCGGCGCAGGCATGGCTGCGCTTTAAGTGAGCGGAATGACTTTTAGCGATTCGATGCCGCGGTCGTCAACGATCTTCACCGCGATTCTCCGGTTATCGCCGGCCTCGAAGGGCAGGGACACTGTGCCGTGGAACTGGTCGAGCAGGCTTTCGTCGAGTTCTGCTCGGATGTCGCGTTTCAACTTAGACCAACCCTCGCCCTTGCCCGCCATCGGGAAGAAGACCTGGCGCGGAAACAGTGAACGGTCGTCATAGTCTGTGTCGAGCGACCACATGGCAATTTTCGCCTTGCCGCCAGAGACAAGTTCGCCCTTGGTTGTGTCGAAATAATCGAAGCCGTTTACTTCGACTTCGAACGACCCGTCCTTGCGTTTGCGCAAATCCACGTCAGGCTGGCCCATCAGCCAGAAACTCTGGTTGGAAGATCGCGCTTTCTTCAGATCTTCGGTAAGCAGGTCGGTATTCATCTGCGCCTTGAGTAGCGTCACACCGGGCCATTTTGTTTCGTCGATATCCTTGGCCGCCTCGGAGTCGAATGCGAAAGCGCAGAAGACGATGAACTTTGGTGCCGGCCGGAGCCGCTCGGCCTCATGCAATGCGTGTTCTACCTGTCTTTGTTCAAGCGGTGCATGTTCCGGCCCGAAACTCACAACCGCTCGTTCGCCCGTATTCAGTGTGCCAGTCGCATGTAAGCAGGCCGTGTCAGGGAGCGTTTCGAGGCTGGAGAAATTTAGAAATTGCCCTCCCTTGCCACGTATACCGGTTTTGAGTAATTCGTCGCGCCAGGAGTGCTGGCGGGCAGATTCTCCGGAGCGGGCGATGGCGACGTCGGCCTCTTTGGGCTGTTCGGCTTCATCGAGCGAAAGCACAGTAGCGAAGGGCACCGCCTCCACTGTAAATGGACCAGTGATCCGCAGCTTCGTCTTAGGGAAACACTGAACAAGTTCCCGATTGCGTTGTCAAAGTAAGGTGCGCAAACGGGAGGGTTGAATTGTGAAGCAAATGACACTGGCGGCGGCGAAAGGATTCGAGGTGCACGGTAGAGCTACCCGTAAAGCAGAATT
>CAIUKQ010000203.1 GCA_903899705.1 uncultured beta proteobacterium | reverse complement strand
GGAAAGGATCGCGTCGATTTTTCCGGAAAGCAGCAGTTCCGAGAGTGTGTGTTCGCGGTCGATGCTGTACTTCATGCCCTTGGGGAGATTGAGCTTCACTTTCTCGACGCGTCCGGGCTCATTGACTCCGGCCTGCACCCATTGCACGGAATTGAGCGGCACTTTCGCCGTATGGGTGAGCAGCCCGCGGCAATAGACGCCGGCGGTTTGCGCCCACTCGGGAATTCCGATGCGCTTGCCCTTGAGTTGCTCCGCCTTTGTGATTTTTCCATCGTCGCGCACATAGATCATCGAATGGCGGAAGACGCGGGACACGAACACCGGGATGGCCGTGATGCTCTTGTCGTTTTGCGAGTGAAGTGAAATGATCTTGCCCATGGACATCTCGGAGATATCCCACTCCCGGTACATGGTGAACCGGTAAAAAATCTCCTCGGGCGTGAGATCGAGTGCGGTAAGCTCGACGCCCTCGATGGGAACCTTGCCGGTGACGACGTCGCGGGTGTGGTCGGCGTCGCTTACCGCAAGTGTGAGTTCTATTTTTTTCATGGTCCGATTCCGGTTGCCCCAGGGCTCCGGGATTCCCAACGGAATCCCACTGACGGAAGCCGGATTCTAATGGAGGAGGAGCATCAATGAATACCCCTGCAAATGCGACCGCCGCCGGTTCTGAGTCGGTGGGTCCCAAGCGTGCGGAAGTCGTGGGCAGCCTTTTGAGGCCTGCCCGCCTCGTTGAGGCCCGTGATCGCGCGTCGAAGGGGGTGTTGGACGCGGCGGGGCTGCGTGCTGTCGAGGATGGATGCATCCGCGAGGCGGTGGCAAAACAGGAGGGCGTAGGCCTGCAGGTGGTCACCGACGGCGAATTCCGGCGAACCTGGTGGAATCATGATTTCATGGGCAAGCTGGGCGGCGTGGAGGTTCGTGAGGACCCGGATGCGCTGCCGTTTGTCGGTTCCACTGACGTTCGCCTGACTTCGCGCGTGGTCGGACGCGTGCATCACGTCCGGCCCATGATGGTGGAGGATTTCCGGTTCCTGCGTTCGGTCGCAAATGTTACGCCAAAGAACTGCATGCCCGCGCCCGCCATGCTGTATTACCGCGGCGGACGCGGTGCCATCAGCAGGGAAGCCTATCCGGACCTCGATCAGCTCTGGGTCGACGTCGGGCGCGCCTACGCCGAGGAAATCCGGCAACTGCATGCGGCGGGCTGCAACTACCTGCAGATTGACGATACCAGCCACGCCTTCTTGTGCGACGAGCGTTTTCGGGAGTCTGTCCGCAAGCGCGGTGACAATCCCGACACCATGCCGGGCCTGCTCGCCGACGCGCTGAATCTGGCCATCTCCGGGAGGCCGGCCGGTATGACCATCGCCATGCACACCTGCCGCGGCAACTGGAAAAGCACCTGGATGGCCGAAGGCGGCTATGAGCCCGTGGCGGAAGTGGTTTTCAACCGCACCAAGGTGGATGCCTATTTTCTCGAGTACGACTCCGTACGCGCCGGCGGATTCGAGCCGTTGCGCTTTGTTCCCCGGGGCAAGAAAGTGGTGCTCGGGCTGGTGTCCACCAAGACGCCGGTTCTGGAGAAAAAGGACGACCTCAAGCGGCGCATCGAGGAAGCCTCGAAATACGTCCCGCTGGAAAACCTTTCCATCAGCGGCCAGTGCGGTTTCGCCAGCAGCGTCCACGGCAATTCACTGACCGAGGATGAGCAGTGGAAAAAAATTGCGCTGATCGTCGAGGTCGCGGCCGAAGTCTGGAAGTAACTCGGGCAAGATCCGCCTGGATGGCAGGGGTTGGGGATTGGCCCGGCACCGGATGCCGCGGGTTTATCTTGATGCGTCGAGGGCCCTGCATGCAGGAATGTGTCCCAGGTCACAACTCTTCCTGATGCTTGCGGTTCCCTCGTCGTATCGGCCCATCAGACGCAATGCCTGTCCCCGATTGAAATGGGCCGCCGCGTCGCCTGATCTCAGTTCCAGTGCGCGGTCGAATTCGGAGACGGCTTCCGCGTAACGCTGCGTTGAGGCAAAGATAATGCCACGGTTGACATGGAAACCGGCTTCGCCGGGATTGAGTTCCAGTCCCTTGGCAAAGTCTGCAAGTGCGTCTGGAAAATAACCCGATTGCATTCGGGCCATTCCGCGGTTCAGGTAGATCAGGGGATCCTTGTCATGGATTTCGAGGGAGGTCGTGAAATCCGCGATGGCATCGCGATAATTTCCCGTCCTGATGCTGGCGATCCCGCGTTTGTTGTAGCCGCGCTCGGCGAAAAACCGCGTCTTGTCCGGGTTCTTTGCGACGACGTCATTCCACAACTTCCATTCCGAGGAAAAACTGTCCAACCGGTTCATTGTGAGCGGCGGCAGGCAAAGGCAGATCAGAACCGGTGCGGCGAATTTCCATTTCGTCTTCAAGGGTGGCAGCAGCAGCGGAACCAGCGCCGCGAGTCCGCCCATCCACAGATAGGAACGGTAAAGCACGAACGGTTCCTGTATCCGCACCGTAGACACCTCAGTGAGGTAGAACAGCCATGGGAACAGCAGGAGGAATCCGGCCAGCCCCCTGCGTCCCCCTTTGAACAGCAGCCACACGGCAAACAGGAAGTACAGCGCAAACGCAACGGCGCCGGCCGTTTCCGGCCAGCTCAGAATGTCCGTCGCAATGTGCTCGCGCAAGTCCACCGCCATCCAGGCGGGGTTCGGAACGATCCACAGGAAAAGGTATTTGAAAAAGAACGTGCACTCGGTGATGACGCTCAGGGCATAGAGTCCAACGGCATCAACGTTGGCCAGATGTGCCACCGCTTCGGTCGCAAAGGGCTCGTAGGCGGCGCCTAGAAAGCCCCTGGTTTTCAAGATGACCAACGCCGCGATTGCGGCAAGCAGTGAAAATGGCAGCCAGAGCTCCCGGACCAGCGACCAGGAGGGTTTGCGCAACAACAGCGTCAGCGCCATCGCTACGCCGGGAAGCATCACGCAATGTTCCTTGGAGAACACCGCCAGGAAATACAATGCCGCTGATGCGAACAACCATCGCCGCTTTCCTCCGAGCCGCCCTTCCAGCCAGGCAAGCAGTGAGAGCAGGCTGAACAAAGTGGCCATGACAATCGAACGCTCGACCAGGTAGGCCACGCCGTAGACACTGATGGGATGCAGGGCGAATATCAGCGCGCCAAAGAATGCCAGTTGATCCGTCGAAAGGCTGGCGGCCCCGGTGTCAACGCAGACAGCCGAATCTGCCGTTTGGAGCACGACTCCGTAGAGTCGCCGCAACAGGGCGAACAGCGCAATGACGGTCAGTGCATGCAGAGCGACGTTGCCCAATCGGTGCCAGAACAGGTCCATCCCCGCCAGTGCATGAGTCCAGCTGAAAGTAACGAAGGTGACCCATCGCATGCTTAGGGAAACACTGAACAAGTTCCCGATTGCGTTGTCAAAGTAAGGTGCGCAAACGGGAGGGTTGAATTGTGAAGCAAATGACACTGGCGGCGGCGAAAGGATTCGAGGTGCACGGTAGAGCTACCCGTAAAGCAGAATT
>CAIUKQ010000202.1 GCA_903899705.1 uncultured beta proteobacterium | reverse complement strand
GGCTTCAACGTAGCCGCCATCGTCCAGTGCGACGACGCCTTCGAGATAATCACTCACCGGATCGAATCCGGCATGGACCAGGATGCCGTGGACCGGCAGCGTCTCGCGCTGCCCGCCCGCCGCATCTTCGATGGCAAGCCCCGTCACAAAATCGCCGCCTTCAACGGCCACAGGCTTTTTTCCGGTGCGCAAATCGAGTTTCGGATTCGCGTGCGCACGCTTCGCAAGATCGGCGCAAGCACTCAGGTCCGACTGACTTTCGATGACATAAACAACGGAGGCGAATTTTGAGAGGTACAAGGCCTCCATGATCCCCGAGTCTCCACCACCGCAAACCGCAACGGGTTTGCCGGTGTAGAAACCTCCATCGCAGAAGGCGCAGTGGATCATGCCCTTGCCCTGGTATTTTTCCTCGCCCGGAATGCCAAGGGGCCGGGTTGCAAGGCCGCCGGCGACAATGACAACCGGCGCGGTATAGGCCTTGCCATCGGCGCAGGTGACCGAACGGCAACCCGAATACGACTCGAGTTCGATGACCTCGCCCAACTCCATTTTCACGCCGCGGGCGGCCGCAACCAGCGCATTGGCGAGCTTCGGGCCTTCGATACGCTCGCCGGGTGACGGATAGTTTTCTATCCACTCGAGATTGCCGACCTGCCCGCCAAACGATTCGCGCTCAATCAGGAGCACGCGACGATTCGCCCCCGCCAGTTCGGCCGCGGCGGACAGCCCCGCCGGCCCCCCGCCGATGATGATGGCTTCATAATCCATAGTGACTGACGCCCTCTTCCCCCGCCTACTCGAGACGGATGCCGGTCTCGCGTATGGTCTTGTTCCAGACCTGAAAATCGCCGCGTATGCGCTCGGCCAGTTCGGCCGGCGTGCTGGACACGAGCTCCACGTCATTGTTGGCCACGCCTTCTCGCCCGGCGCCGGGGCGCAGGATGGCCTCGGTTTCGCGATGCAGGCGGTCGATGATGGGCCGGGGCGTGCCGGTGGGCGCCATCAGCGCGAACCATGACATGACATCGAACCCGGTGACGCCCTGCTCATCCATGGTCGGCACCTCCGGCGTGGCGCCGGCCCGTTTCAGATTCCCCACGGCGACAATGTTCACCTTGCCGGCCTTGGCCTGCGGCAGGAGAAGCGATCCGCCGAAGAGCATGTCGATGACGCCGGAGACCACATCGGTGGTGGATTGCGCACCGCTCTTGTAGGGCACGTGCACGAGATCGAGGTTCATGCGCTGCGCGAACAGCGCAACCGCCAGGTGCTGCAGGCCGCCCACGCCATTGGAGGAATAGGTGAGCTTGCCCGGCTTGGCCCTGGCAATCGCGATCAGTTCCTTCACGTTCTTCGCGCCCACCGAGACGTGCACGCCCAGATACAGGGGCGAGGTGCAGACCATGGAAATCGGCACAAGATCCTTTTGCACGTCATAGGGCAGTTTCTGCCCGGCGATATTGGCAAACACCGTGTTGATCACGACACCCGAAAGGGCTGCCTGAAGGATGGTGTAGCCATCCCCGGGGGCTTTCGCGGCGGCTTCGATGCCGATCGCCTGATTGGCGCCGGCACGATTCTCGATAACCACCGGCTGGCCCAATCGCTCCTGCAACTTCTGCGCATGAAAGCGGCCGCAGACATCGCCCGTTCCCGCGGGTGCGAACGGGATGATGTAGCGGACCGGCTTGACGGGATAGGCCTGCGCCTGCGCAGCACCCGGCAGGGCAAGTGATAGCGCCGCCGACAGCATGAATGCCGCAGCGGCGTTCTGTGTTGTTTTCATGTTCAAACTCCTTGTGACCTCCCCTGTGTCGGGGATATGCAAGGGGCGCAGGCCCCTTGCGCCTTACATCTTCAGTACCTCTCGTAGGCGGGAACCATGCTCCGGTACTTCGCCACCAGTTTCTTCCAGTTGGCCGGCAGGACGATTTTCTTGGTCACGAAAGTCTCGTTGTTCGCCGAGGAACACAGGAATCCCATGAACCCGCCGGCACCTCCCGCCACGATGACCTCGATGAATTTCGGATGGCTAATGATGGACATGGAGTCCTGCGGATTGTGCGGCGTCATGCCCGGACGGCCATAGGCCAGACTGTGGTCATGATAGGAGCGATGCCGGTAGGCCGGCACACGCGCATATTCGGCCACGTAGTTCTTGATCCGCTGCTTGGTCCATCCGGCCTTGGCAAGCGCCTTGGCCTGCACCGGGTTGAAGATCAGGCAGGTCATGCCGCCCCGGCCCGGTTGCAGGTTGTAGATCATGCCGTCGATGATGCCCTGCGCATCCGACCCGTAGGGCAGTATCTGCGTGTAGCAGTTCGGAAAGAACATGGTCACGCCGCTCGCATCCGCGCCCAGGTTGGTTCCCGAATTGTTCTCCACGTGCAGCGGCGGCCACGGGCTTTCCTCTTCGTTCTCGGCGAACACGAGCGAATATTTTCCGGGGTTGCCCAGCACGCCCATGTCCTCGATGCCTTTCCTCGCGCCACCGATGTTCTTGATCACCAGACCCATGGCGCGGCCGATCACGGCATTGGCGATGTCACCGGGGCTCATTGCGCCCGAGCCGCTGTTGACGTGGATTTCCTTGCGGATCGGACCGTTGATCATCCAGCAGGGTGCCCACGATCCGGTGCTTACGTTGTAGGTTGAATATCGCGCACCATGATCGAGGATGGCATCAACGCAGGCGAGAATGACGGGCAAATGCACCGGCAGCGCACCGGCCATCACCGCGTTGATGGCAATCTTTTCCACCGTGGCGTAACCCAATCTCGGCACAAGCTTGCCCACCAGATGGTCGGGCGGCAGGTCGGTGCCGGTGAGCATTTCGGCCACCGCTTCCTCGGTGGGCGGCACCAGCGGCAATCCATCGCCCCAGCCGCGCTTGTAGAAGAAGCGGTTGACCTCGTCGAGCTGACCCTGAAAAACAATGCGCGCAGCCTCTTCCTTCACCTTGGGCGTGGGACTTGCTTCTTCCGCGCTGAGGGGCTTCGTGAACGCATCGATGATCGCGGTGAGCGCCAGACGAATGCCCTCATCGGCCTCCTCCTGGGAACTGGACTCGCAGGGGACCACTTCCGGCACGATACGCACAGCCGGCATTCCTTTGCTTGACGCGGCAGACCGCCCGTCAGGCACAAAGCCCTCGTTCGCCAGTGCTACAGCGGGACGACCCAGATCCTCAACAGAAATGGCGTCGTGGACGAGAAACTTTGTGCAGGAACCTCAGTCGCCGACAGTGAGTGCGACGCCGTCGACACCTTTGACCCAGGCTTCGAATGCCTCCTTGCCGTGGGTGAGGATCTCCGGGACATTGAATTCCGAGCACTTGTACCAACTCGTTTTCAGCGTCGGGTATTTGGCCCTGAGTTCACGCTCAAGGGCTTCGAGCATCGGCACCGCGGCACGCTTGCCGTTGGCGAACAGGCCGATGGTTTTGCCTTCCAGCGAATCCAGACGCGGGGAAATTCCGCGGGCGGGCACGGGGTCGGCATAGGGCCAGGGGCTCAGGACCTGATAGTTGGCGGAACCGTGGATGGTGTCCGGCATAAAACCTCCCATTGACATGGACAATTCGAAGGTCGAAGGTAACACGAAGCGGCTGATCCATAGGACCGCCGGAATGCGCGGGGAATTGTCACATTCTGTTTCAAAAAAAACTTGAACTTTCAGGCCGGGAATCCCATCTATCCAACCATGAAACCGGGAGCAATCCGCGCCCGCCGCGCCCCGTCCGGGGAACGGAGTACGACAAAACAATTGAACAGGAGAGCGATATGAGTTTCAACCGCTATGAACGCGCTTTAGTGGTGCTGGGTGCACTCACTTCGGTGGGGGGTGCCGTGGGCAGCTATATGTTCTCCGCGGTCCATGCACAGCCAACACCGCCGGCAGCCGTAACCCGCCAGGGCCCCGCCGCCGTAGCGCCGGCCGGACAGGCCCTGCCCGATTTTGCATCGATCGTGGCGCTGAACGGCCCCGCCGTGGTCAATATCAGCGTTTCCGGCACGCGCCGCACGGCAAATGCTCCCCAGGTTGATCCGAACAGTCCCTTCTACGAATTTTTCCGCCAGTTCGGTGGGCAGCAGTCCGAAACGCCGGTGCAGGGCCAGGGTTCGGGATTTATCGTTTCCTCCGACGGCGTCGTGCTCACCAACGCCCATGTGGTCGCCGAGGCGAAGGAGGTGACGGTCAAGCTCACCGACCGGCGTGAATTTACCGCCAAGGTGGTTGGCTTTGACAAGGCCACCGATGTGGCGGTGCTGCGCATCGCCGGCAGCAACCTGCCCACCGTGAAACTCGGGGATTCTCGGAATTCCCGCGTCGGCGACTGGGTATTGGCCATCGGCTCGCCCTTCGGCCTGGAAAACACGGTGACCGCCGGCATCATCTCGACGAAAGGACGCGCGCTGCCCGGTGACGGCTACGTTCCGTTCATCCAGACCGATGTGGCGATCAACCCCGGCAACTCGGGTGGCCCGTTGTTCAATCTGGCCGGAGAGGTCATCGGCATCAACTCGCAGATCTACTCCCGCAGCGGTGGTTATCAGGGACTGTCGTTTGCCATTCCCATTGAAACCGCGCGCCGTGTCGAGGAACAGTTGATTTCCACGGGCAAGGTGAGCCGCGGCCGCCTCGGTGTTGCGATTCAGGAATTGAATGCATCGCTGGCCGAATCCTTTGGACTCGACAAGGTTCAGGGCGCGCTGGTCAACAGCGTTGAAAAAGGCAGCCCCGCCGACAAGGCCGGCGTGAAGGCGGGCGATGTGATCCGCAAACTCAACGGCAACGAGATCGCCGCCTCCAGCGAGTTGCCGGCGATGGTCTCCGAAATCAAGCCCGGCACGCAGGCCACGCTTGAAGTCTGGCGAGATGGCAAGGCGCGCAGCCTGACGGTGACCGTCGGCGAATTTCCCTCGACGGGCGTGGCCTCGGCTGAACCCGCGGCGCGCGGCGAAGGACGCCTGGGGCTTGCCGTTCGAGCGCTGACGGCGGATGAAAAGAAGCAGACCGAACTGGCGAGCGGCGTGGTGGTGGAAAATGTGTCGGGCGCCGCCGCACGCGCCGGCATCGAGCGCGGTGACGTGATCCTGCGGGCCAATGGCACCGAGATCGCCAATGCGGAGATGCTGCGTGCACAGGTCGCCAAGGCGGGCAAGCGCGTCGCGTTGCTGGTTCAGCGCGGCGACCAGAGGATGTTTGTTCCGGTCGATATCGGCTGATCAGCGGGCGGTGTTGCCGCAACGTTGGAAAAGGGGCGCAACCGCGCCCCTTTTCAATTCCACCTCCACACGCGAAACAAGGCTGGGTTAATCTCGCGACTTCACGAATATTGAATTCGCCGGAGAACCCGAACATGTCGCAGATTTCGCCGCAGTCCTCGCCAGTGGCACAGGCAACCACCGCCGCCATCCGAAAAATGGGGCAGGCGTTCAACGAAGAAATACTGAACGCCACCTACGCGATTTTCAAACCACTCCAGGAACGCGCGCCCAAGGACGGCGTCACGGTTCACAAGGACATCGCCTATGGCGACGACCCGAGAAACCAGCTGGACGTTTTCGTGCCGGCGCAAAAGCCCGTTGGTGCCCCGGTGGTGGTTTATTTCCACGGCGGCGGCTATGTGGCCGGCGCGCGCAGCCCGCTGCCCGGACTGATCTATGACAACGTGCCCACCTTCTTTGCGCGCAACGGTTGCATCGGCGTGAATGCCACCTACCGGCTCGCGCCCGCGCACAAGTGGCCCGCCGGTGCCGCCGATGTCGGCGCCGTGGTGAAGTGGCTTGCCGCAAACGTCGCGCAATACGGCGGTGACCCTGCAAAAATTTATGTGATGGGCCAGTCCGCCGGCGCATCGCACGTGGCGACCTGGGTGTTCCTTGACAAGGTTCACGGCGCGGCAGGCCCGGGCGTTGCCGGCACCATATTGCTGTCGGGTGGTTATGCGGCCCTGCATCCGCAGTTCAATGCCGGCCCGGCGTCGCCGAATCACATTTCATATTTTGGCGAGGACATCGCAAGCTGGTCGGAGAAATGCGTGATCGGCAACGTGAAGGCAGGCCATCCCCGCGCGATGATCTGCGTGGCCGAACTGGACCCCTATCCCCTCACGTGGCCCTCGGCGGCGCTGGTTGCAGAGTTGGTGCAACGCGATAAACGAATACCCTGGTTTCGCATGATGCGCGGACACAATCACGTCTCCCCGGCGATGCAGATCAATTCCGAGGTTGATACACTCGGCCCGGAGTTGCTGGAGTTCATCCGTGCCGGGGCGATGTAAGCCGGTAACAACGCCTCGTATTCGCTTTCGTTGCCCACCCAATGTAAATATTTAAGCAATTGAATTTATTGATTAATTCATCCCATCAAGCCATCGCCTGATGGCCTCTCAGACCCACCCCACTTCAGGACAATAACGTGGCATTCCATGACTCAGCAATCATCGGCTACGCCGAATCCAAGATCGTCGAAAAAGGCGATCGCGACGTATGCGCGCTCGGCGGTGAAATTCTCGGTTCATTGATCAAAAGCACCGGTGTCGAAAAAGGCGCCATTGACGGCCTGATCCTTTCCTCGGCCATGAGCGGCGCAGGCAGCGTGTTCTGGTCGCAGGTGGTCGCCGACGCCCTGGGCCTGGGTTTGAATTTCTGCCAGACCGTGGACATCGGCGGTTGTTCGCCGTTGGGCGCCCTTGCGCGCGCCACCATGGCCATCGATGCGGGCCTGTGCGAGAACGTGCTGTGCCTGTATGCCGACACACAGGCGAGCGCCGATCACCGCCCCTCCAGACCATTTCGGACCGAGTGGACCAGCGCGCTGGGTTACCTCGGACCACCCGCGGCATTCGGCCTGCTGACGCGGCGCTATGAGCATCAGTACGGTCTGGATTACGCTGCTTTGGGCAAACTCGCCGTGGCACAGCGCGGCCATGCCGTGCTCAACGAGAACGCCTGCGAGAAATTGCGCAAAGCCATCACCGTGGATGACTACATCAATTCGCGCATGATCGCGGACCCGATCCGGCTGCTCGATTGCGTGATGGTTTGCGACGGCGCCTCAGGCCTTCTGGTCACCAGCCGCAAGAATGCAGAGCGAAAAGGATTTACGAAAGCCGTGATCCCCCTGGGTTACGGCGAGCGCACCAACCACCGCATCAACGAAGCCGTGGTGGATGTCACCGACACCGGACATCGCGTCGCGGGCGAGGCTGCTTTCAAACGGGCCGGCATCAAACCCTCGGACATCGGGTCCTTTCACCCCTACGACGATTTCATCATCGCCATGATGCTGCAGATGGAAATGCTGGGCTTCTGCAAGCCCGGTCAGGGGAGCGCCTATATCCGGGACAATGACTTCACCCACACCGGCAGCCTGCCGCTCAACACGGGCGGCGGCCAGATCTCCGCGGGCCAGGCGGGACTTGCAGGCGGCGGCACCAATCTCATTGAAGGCGTGCGCCAGCTGATGGGCGATGGCGGCAAACGCCAGGTCGCAAACAAGAAGCATGCGCTGGTGACCGGCATCGGCGGAATCCCCTACGGCCGCAACTGGACCACCAGCGCGGTCATGATCCTTTCATCGAACGCGTGAGCCAAAAATGACACAGTTGCACGACACCTCCAAAGTTGACCGCGAACCACCGATACCACTCAGCTACACCAAACCGTTCTGGGAGGGCACGCGCCAGAAAAAACTCCTGCTGCAATTCGACAAGCGCAACAACAAGTACCAGTTCTACTGGCGGCCGGTGAGCATTTATGACGGCCTGGGTGACCTGGAAGCGCGTGAAGCCGAGGGCACCGGGGAAATATTCACCTTCACCATCGCCACGCGCGCGCGGCCGCCGTTCCAGGGGCATGAGCCTTTCGGGATAGCCGTGGTCACGCTGAAAGAAGGCGTCAACATCATGGCCAACGTGATCAATTGCGCGAGTGAAGACCTGCGGATTGGGTTGCCGGTGAAGCTGTGCTGGTTGCCGCTGAAGAACGGGACGTACCTGCCGGCGTTCGAACCGGCCAAGTAAAGCAAGAAAGCTTCAGAACGGGGAGAGAGGGAGAGCCCGCTTGTCATCACTGCCTCCCCGTTACCCCTCTCGCCCCGTGCTCTGCACTGAGCGCACTCGCAAAATCACATTCTCCCGAGTTTGCTACTGGAGCTTCAGCCCGGTTGTTTTTACCAGGTTGGTCCACTTCTCGATTTCGGCACGCAAGAGGCCACCCAGTTCGGCGGGTGTGGTGGGATCGGCGTCTTCGCCGGTCTTCGCGAGCCGCTCCAGGACATCCGGCAGTTTCAGGATTCGCACCACCTCAGTGTTCAACCGGTTGATGATTTCCATCGGTGTGCCACCTGGTGCAAACAAGGACAAGCCGCCCGCGCCACCGGCATAGCCCGGCACGGTCTCGCCCACCGTCGGGATATCGGGAAGCCCCGGAATGCGTTTGCTGTCAGTTGCCGCCAGCGCGCGCAACTTTCCCGAACGCATCAACGTCATGCTGCCCGCTGCGCCTGATATCGCGAGGTTGATCTGCCCCGCCACCACGGCGACATTGGCTTCGCTGGAACCCTTGTAGGGCACGTGCAGCAGATCGACGTTCGCCATCATCCGCAGCAACTCGCCGGCCAGGTGGTGGCTGCTGCCGATGCCCGCGGAACCGAAGCTCACCTCGCCCGGACGCTTCTTCGCATCGGCAATGACGTCCGCCAAGTTCCGGTAGGGGCTGGAACCCGAGGTAACGATCACCAGCCCGCTCTTGGATACGCCGGATATGGGCGCGAGGTCCTTGATGGGGTCATAGGGAAGCTTCCTCACCAGCGTGCCGGTTGCCACCGAACCCACCGGCACCATGCCGATGGTGTAGCCATCAGGCGCCGAGCGGGCCAATGTCCCCACACCGATGTCCGTGCTGGCGCCCGACCGGTTCTCCACGTAGACGCTTTGCCCGAGGCTGGGCGTCATCTTTTCGGCGAGCATGCGGCCGGCCTGATCAAGGCTTCCCCCCGCCGCAAGCGGCACGATGATGCGTATCGGCTTCACCGGGTAGGACTGCGGGAAGGCCTGCGCGCAGAACAGCGACGAAACTGTCAGTAGAACAGCGTATCCCCTGTTCATTGTGGTTCGATCTTCGCGGCACGGATCAGGCGGCCCCACTTCTCCAACTCCGACAAATGGAACTTCTCCAGTTGCTCGGGCGTGCCGGGATACAGGTCGTAGTTGATGTTGGCCATGGACTTCTTGAACTCGTCATTGGTCATGACCTGGTTGAACCAGCCGTTCAGTTTATCGATGATGGGCCGGGGCGTGCCCGCGGGGGCGTACACAGCAAGCCAGGAGGTCACGTCATAGCCCGGCACGCCGCCTTCAATCATGGTCGGAATATCCGGCATCAGCGCAGAGCGCTGCGCGGAGGTCACGGCGATGCCGCGCGCACGGCCCTGCTTCATGACAATGCCGGCATTGGCCGGATCCACAAACATGAAATCAAGGCCCCCGCTGGCCATTTCGGGCCAGGCGGGTTCCAGCGTTTTGTACGGGATCTGCACGGTCTCAAGACCTGCAATGGATTTGTACAGCTCGCTGATCACCAGTGATATCGGCGTCGATGATCCATACGAGCCTTTGTTTCCCTTTGCTTTCAGGATGCGGGTGAGTTCCTGAACCGTGGCGATCTTTTCTTTCGGGCTCACCATGAGCACGAACGGCACACGGGTCAGGGTGGTGACGTAGGAAAAGCTCTTGTAGGGATCGAAGGGCAGCGTCTTGAACAGGTGCATGTTGGTGGCAAACGTGGAATTGCCCGCCGTCACCAGAAGCGTGTAGCCGTTGGGCTTCGCATTGGCCACGTATTCGGCGGCAATATTGGTCAGCGCCCCGGTCTTGTTTTCGATGATCACCGGCACGTTGGCCAGATTTTTCATGTACCCCGCTATCGAACGGGCAACGCTGTCCGCACCGCCCACGCCCGCCGGATACCCCATGACAAGGCGGATGGTCTGATTGGGGAAGTCCTGTTGCGCCGCCAGCGGACCGGCCATGAAAAGGACGAACACCGCGAACAGCGCAGTCAATGCCGGTTTCGTTGCCTGCATCAGGCGCTCTCCACCTGCAGTTCACGCGTGAGCGTGAAGAGGCGCGTGCCGAATTCAACCAGGCCATTTTTCTCCGGATCACGAACGATGCCCCGGGGATCTCGTCCCTCCGCCACGGATGCCAGCGATTCCTTCAGCATCCGGCGATACATGGCCACGCCGCGATCCGAGGCCGCAAGGGTCTCGGTGCTGCGGTCGTAAATCAGGCCCTGGCCTTCCAGCACCATGCGGTCCTGATCGGTCGAGGTGACACCCCACCAATCCTCGTCACCCGGCGCGTAGACGAACCGGGTGTTTTCCACCCAGGGCCCCTTGTCCTTGCGCTCCGGCGGCGTCTCGCTCTTGTGAACAAATTTTCCGTCCGTGCGCGGAACAAGGGTGATGAAGAAATTCAGCGTCTTGTCATCATCCTCGGGCACTCGGAAAATCATGTTCTGACGCGCCGATCCCTGCTCGGTCCTCGCCGAGGCAAACCGATTGTGACAGGGGAAGATCAGCGAACTGCACTTGTCGTTCTCCATGCCGGGCACGAGCGTTGTGCAATCAAGCCCATACTCGCGCTGGTCGAATTCGATTTTCGGGCGCTTGGCGGCGGACATCGGATAGGGGCCGGCATGCAGCCAATTGATATGCGTTGCGTCCGCCGCATTCTCGGCGGTCTGCAACCAGTTGCAGTTATTGGCATTGCCATACACGTAGCGCGTTGCATTGGCCTCATGAACGAGCAGGTCATATTTGGGCAGCAGCGGCGCAGGGGAGTCCCCGATATAAGCGAACACCAGTCCTGCAACCTCCTGCACCGGATAGGCCTTCATGGCCACACGGTCTTTGAGATTGCTGTCGGGCTCTTCGCAGGGCGTCTCAAGACATTTGCCGGCCGTGTCGAACTTCCAGCCGTGATAGCAACAGCGGATGCCGTCCTCCTCGACGCGACCATATTCCATGGGCGCGCGCCGGTGCGCGCAATTGGGCTCGATCATGCCAAGCCTGCCCCGTCCATCGCGAAACACCACAAAATCTTCACCGAGGAGGCGCACCTTCTTCGGCCGTTTACCCTGCACCAGGGAACCGAACGTGACCGGCCACCAGTAGCGGCGCAGCATCTCCCCGCCGGGAGTATCCCTGCCAACCCTCGTCCAAGCTTCGTTTTCTTCTGTGGTAATCATGGTTTCCAGCCTCCCAAATAGTCAGGTTCATATCCGCGCCACGATTTGACCGCCGAGCTCACCGCAACAATGCATTGAAATCAGGGCGTCGCGCGGGATTGTCCTGCATCAGACTGGATTCTGCAAAAGTCGGCCCAGAATCTGCCGACCGGCCCAACCGGCTGCACTCATGGATGCAATTGCATTTCGTCGCCCGAGGTATTGACCCTGCTTCGCAACCCATTCTCATCCGTTACAAATGCATACAAACTAATCTGCTTTTGCAAGCCCCGAGACAGGTGCAACCCCTAGAATCATCACATTGTTGAAACCAACGAGCGGGCATGCATAGCTGGACATCTTACTTTGTACGTCTTTCGATCCTGCCGTTATTCATTGCGTCCATCCCGGCCGCCGTTGCAGCGCCCCGCTCGCTGATCCCCGCCGAGAGCCAGGTCACCTTCGTGGTCAAGGAAATGGGGGTTCCCTTTCCGGGAAAATTCACCCGCTTCGATGCAATCATTGATATCGACTCCGCGAACCCGGAGAAATCCAATGCCAGTGTCCGGATTGATATCGGCACGTTGACCACGGGCAACGAGGAGGCGGATGTCCTGGCGCAGGGCCCGGATTGGCTCGACAAGACCCGTGCACCCTTCGCAACTTTCAAGAGCACCAGCCTGCGCGAAATATCAAAGGACCGGTTCGAAGCAAAGGGATCCCTCAGCATCCGAAACGTTTCCCGTGAGCTGACCATTCCAATATCCACAAGCGAACAACCCGGCGGCAAGACGACGATAACCAGTGAATTCATCCTCAAGCGCAAGGACTTTGCAATTGGTGGCGGCATCTGGAACCAGCCGGGTGTGGTGGCCGAGGAAATTCCGGTAAAGGTTCGTTTTACGCTGGCGCCGGGCGCGGCGGCAAAAAGCACCACCACAGGCACGCGGTGAGTTCACTGGTTGAGGCCGTCAATGTCGGAATGGAGTTTGACGATGGAAATGTCCGTGCACTGAACGGACTCAGCCTGGACATCGAAGAGGGTGGGTTTGTCGCGCTCACCGGCCCAAGCGGATGCGGCAAATCAAGCCTTTTGAGCATCATCGGATCACTGGAGGTTCCATCCAGCGGAGAACTGCGGTATCGCCAGGTGCCCTATGGCAATCTGGGTGAACTGGCCGCGTTTCGCCGCACGCACATTGGTTTCATTTTTCAGGGGTTTCACCTGATACCGACCCTGTCGGCGCTCGAAAACATACTCGTTACAACATTTGGGTCCGCGGCAAGTGCAAGAGACAGCCTGCATCGCGCGACCGAAATGCTCGACAACCTCGGATTGAATCAGCGCAGAAATCACCTGCCCGCCCAGTTGTCCGGCGGCGAGCGTCAGCGCGTTGCCATAGCGCGGGCACTGATCAATGACCCTGAATTGATTCTTGCGGACGAACCGACCGGGAGCCTGGACAGCAAGTCTGCGGATGAGGTGCTTGACCTCATTTCAGATATCCGCGAGAAGCGGGGCATCACCGTGATCATGGTGACCCACGATTCTGCGGCGGCGGCGCGCGCCGACAGGATCGTCCGTCTTCGCGACGGGCAGGTCGAGCCCGCGGGCGCAAAGGAGCACCTTTGAATCTTGGCAGCTTCATTTATGGCAACCTTTTGCGCCGGCCTGCGCGAACGTTACTGACGATATCCGCCATTTCCCTCGGCATTGCCGCGGTTGTCTCCCTTACAAGCATATCGTGGGGCTTTGAGCAAAGCTGGCAGAAGGCAAACGACGCGCGCGGAACGGACCTGATCGTCACCCGGATGGCGAGCGAGAACACGCTTCCATCAACATTCCCGGCCGAAGAACCGCGACGCCTGCTATTGACACTTCCTCATGTCAGGGAGGTGGTGGGCCTGTTCAGCACTTTGCTTTCGGTCTCCGACACGGCCCCACCGGTATTCGTGTTCGGCTGGGAATTCCACAGCTACCTTTGGGACCACCTGAAACTCGCAGAAGGCCGCTGGCCCGAGCGGGACAACGAACCTGTTGCGATGATCGGATCCACGGCATCGGCTGTACTCGGCAAAAAGGTCGGCGACGAGGTATCGATCGAGGGACATCGAATCAGGGTCATCGGAATCTTCGAGAGCTCCGCCATGGTCGAAAATGGCGCCCTGCTCCTGACGCTTACCCAGGCACAGGCCGCGACTGAAAAAAGCGGCAAGGTATCCGTGCTCAACATCAAGCTGGATGCCGGTGCGACCGAAGCCGACAGCGTCTCGCTGCGAAATGCCGTCCGTGAAAAGCTTCCCGGATTTTCCGCCATCACCTCGGGCGAACTCGTTCGTTCCAATGCAATTGTCGCCCTGTCGAAGGCGATGAGCGGCGCCACCACACTGATCGCCGGTCTGGTGAGCGCCCTGATCGTGTTCAATACGATGCTGATGAGCATCAGCGAACGAACGAAGGAGATCGGCGTGCTCATGGCGCTTGGATGGAACCGGCAAGCCATCCTGAAACTTGTATGCGCCGAATCCGCGCTGCTGGCGGGCGCCGGGGGGATTGTCGGCATTCTCCTGGGCACCGGAATGGCCAGGTTCATCTCCCGGATGGATCTGGTCAGGGGAAAGATCGAACCGATTATTTCCCTGCCGTTTCTCGTGCTGGTTCTGGTGTTTTCCACGGTACTGGGTGTTCTCGGAGGAGTCTATCCCGCCCGCAAGGCCGCCAACCTATCGCCGGCGCAAGCACTGAGGCAGGAATGAGCAGCCTGGAGGCGACATTCCCGTCACTCGCGCCGCTGACCGCCGCCTGGTGTGACGACTGCCTGGTGACCAGCAGCATCATGGAGGCCGTCAGCCTGGCCACCCCGATCATGGAAAGATTCGTGACACGGGCCGTGGCCAATTGCATGGGCGGCGCCCCCATCGCCAATTCAGGCGTCCGGATGTTCATTCGCGAGGAGGCCGAGCATTCGCGGGTGCATCGCGCCTTCAACAAATTGTTGACCTCCCCCCAAGGCAGGATGTCCCCCGCCCTCAAACCACTGATTGCCATCATCCGGCGCGCCAGTCGCTCATTGCCCGTGCCCAGCCAGCTGCTGTTCGCGGCCACCGTCGAGCACTTCTCGGCGGTGTTATCGATGGCTTACCTTGAGAAAGAAAAAAGCTGGAAATTCACCTCGGATCGCGCCCGCGACATGTTCGCAAAACATGCGCGCGAAGAACTGGCCCACCGCTCCTTTGTATTCGATCTCTGGAAATCGAAGCATTCGAGCGGCCCCGTTCGAAAGGCGCTGGCAATGGCGGGTATCCTGTGCGGCGCGATGGCATACCTTCTTGTCGCCGTACCGTGGATTCATTGGCATAAAGCGGGAAAAGGCCTGGTTCGCACATCCATTGCGCTGGCCCGCTTCTCTCTGAAAAATTTCACACGCGTTCCCGGATATCTTCAGATGCGCAACCTGTTTTCCATAGTCCGCACGGACTTCCACCCCGAACAATGGGCAACGACGCCGGAGGCTGTTGACAGCCCCGCCGCACATGCAGCCCGAACGGAGGATTCATGATCGGAAATTCGGCATTGCGCAGGATGGGCATTGCGTTAGTTACAGCTGGCACACTGGGGGTCCTTGTCAGTTGCACCCTGCCAGGCCAGATGTCCGCGGCGCCGGCGGTTCAGGCCCCGAATCCGGCGGGAGAAAAGCTTGCGCGCACCTACGACGAGCTCAGGCAATCGGGCGGCAAGGTGTTCGTTCTCGAACCATCCCAGTCGGCGGTGAGGATCTATGTCTTTCGCGCGGGACCGGCTGCGAAGCTGGGGCATAACCACGTATTGTCGGCACCGCGTTTTGCAGGTTACTTTTACCTACCGCAAGCCGGCGCGTCGAATGCAAAATTTGATCTTGAATTCCGTCTTGATCAACTGGAGATCGACAATCCGGCGTACCGCCTGCATCTCGGGAACGGATTCAGCTCCGAATTGCCCCAGGAGGCCATCGATGGAACGCGCGATCACATGCTTGGCGAGGACAATCTCGAGGCGGACAAATTTCCCTTCGTGCGGATACATTCCGTTCAGATCTCGGGTGAATCACCGAAATACGCCGCCAAGGTTGCCGTCGAGTTACATGGCCAGACACGCGAAATGTGGGTGCCGCTGGACGTGCAGGGTCTGCCGGACAAGCTCAGCGTCACCGGCTCTTTCGTCCTGCGCCAGACTGATTTTGGCGCGAAACCCTACTATGTTCTGGGAGGGTTGATTGCCGTGCAGGACGAAGTGGTTGTCGAATTCAATCTTGTCAGCCGGTAAATTGCCGCGCCGCAAGGGCTGCCATGAAAAGGGGTGACGTGCAGGCCTATACCCGTACGTCCCTATTCCTGCATTGGATGGTGGCGATACTGATATTTGCGGCATTCCCGCTGGGCGTCTACATGCACGACATGCCATTGACGCCGGACAAACTTCGGTACTTCAGTTATCACAAATGGATGGGGGTTACCGTGTTTGCGCTCGCACTTATCCGCCTGATCTGGCGCCTGACCCACACGCCGCCGGAAATGGCATCCGGTCTGTCCCGGTGGGAGCGCATTGCCGCCCGATGCGTTCATGCCATTCTGTACCTGCTGATCTTTGCGGTGCCGCTCAGCGGCTGGTTGATGAGTTCCGCAACCGGATTGCAAACCGTCTGGTTTGGCGTGCTGCCCATCCCCGACCTGATCGACCGCGACAGGGAGCTTGGCGATTTTTTGCTGGTCGTCCATCAGACACTGAACTGGGCGCTGCTCGCCTTCGTGCTCGGACATGCTGTCGCGGCGCTGAATCACCATTTCTTTGCGCGCGACGAAACACTGGTGCGAATGGTTCCCCTGCTGCGAAGCCGGCGCAATCGTGGATCCAAACCCTAACGCGGGTTGCCGGTCGAAGCCCGCCCGTCTTCAGTACGGCGCGTAGCCTTTCCCCGCAAACGGCGGCTGCCGGCCCACCAGAGACTCAAGCAGAGTGAGTTCCGCATCGGAGTGATTGATCACCGGCGCCTTGGGCATCATCTTGTCCACGGGCATGGAACTGCCCGCGTAGATGTAGCGCGGCTCCTCGTGATGCGTGGTGCTGATGACCTCGGTCATTTGGGGCATGCCCGCCGGTGCTACCTCGACCGTGCCGTAGCAGGTGCACACGTAGGTGCGCTTTGCATCGGCCTGCATGTAGATCCCCGTGCCTCGTATTCCGATGGTGGCGGTGGGCGTTTCAATACGGCGGATGCCGGGTGAATACACCGAGAGCAGGCTGCCGCTCACCAGGCGCAGCACATCGGCGAAACCGCCGCTGCCCGCGGTCTCCACTTTGGCGGATGAACGCATCAGGAACGCATCATTGCCCACCACGAATATGGCAAAGCTTTTAGCCCCGGTCTGCACGGCATCCCCGGGCTTGATGATCTGGCCGCGCCGCACCGGTTTGCCGTTGACGAGCACCGCGCCCTGCATGTGATACATGCCGGGTTCCTTCTTTCCCTGCGCCAGTGCCTCACGCAGACTGGCCATTCCGGCCGCGAGGACCGTCGCGGAAACGGCTGTCAATACCCGCCGCCGTTGAGTCGGATCTGCATCATTCATGATCTTTGGTCTCCGGTTTGTGCCTGCCGTGGCCCGACATCTCGGCGCCGGCATCGGGCGCGAGTTGCCGGTAGAAGTACAGGGATGACAAGGATATCAGCGTGGCCACGGCGAAGGCCGGCAGGAAGTCCTCCGCGACGATGCTCTCGTGGCCCTGCAGGGTGCTCGAGAGTTCCAGCGCGTAAGCCCCCACCGCCACGCCCACACTCTGCGAGATGCGCTGCGCCATGCTGGCAAAACTGGTCGCATTGCCCATGTTCTCGCGGTCAATATCGGCATAGGCGACGGTGTTGGTATAGGTGAATTGCAGGGCGCGAAAAAAACCGGTCAACATCAGCACCGCAGCGATCAGGGTGTGCGACGTCTGCGCGGTGAACAGGCCAAACCCCACCAGCATCAGGGACGACCCGACAGCATTCCAGGTGAGGGCATTGCGGAATCCCACTCTTTTCAGGACGAACACCGTCAGCGTACGGACTGACAGGGCACCGATCGCGGTAAAGCAGGTGATCAGCCCGGACTGCACCGGACTGAGGCCAAACCCCAACTGCAGCATCAGCGGCAGAAGAAAGGGGAGTGTTCCCGTGCCAATTCGAAAAAGGGTGCCGCCCACCACGCCCGCACGGAAGGACGTGAGCTTGAGCAGGTCCAGCCTGAGCACAGGGTGCGGCGCGACCTGCGCATGACGCCAGTATGCATAGAGTGAAACAAGGCCAAGGACAACGCATCCCGCGATTGCCCCGTTGGGCAGCAGATGCCCGCCCAGCGCGGAGAGTCCCAGCAAAATGGTGGACAACCCGAGGCCGGAGTACATCAGGCCCTTGGCATCCAGGGCGGGCACCTCCTCCTCTCGAAGATTGGGAATGAATACAAAAATCAGGATCAATCCCAGCACGCTGACCGGCACATTGATGAGAAAAATGCTCCGCCAGCCGAAATACTCGGTCATTAGTCCGCCCAGCGGCGGCCCCAATATCGGCCCGAGCATGGCCGGCATGGTCAGGTAGCTCATCGCCCTGACAATGCCCGACTTGGGAACCGAGCGCATCAGGATCAGGCGTCCGACAGGGACCATCATCGCACCGCCCATGCCCTGGAAAAACCTGGCGATCACGAATCCGGTCAGCGAATCCGAAGCTGCGCAGGACAGCGAGCCCGCCATGAACACCACCATCGCGGCGGCAAAGACGGTTCGCGACCCGAATCGATCCGCCACCCAGCCGCTGATGGGTATGAATATGGCCAGACTGATGAGGTAGGAGGTAATCGCAAGCTTGAGCGCCAGCGGGTTCTCGCCCAGATCACGGGCAATCGCGGGCAAAGCCGTGGCGAGCACCGTCGAATCCATGTTTTCCATGAAAAGGGCGCACGCGACGATCAGAGGAATAAGGATGGCGCGGGGCATGATCCAGGCCGATGCGGAAGCGGCAATAGTATCGTAGGGGCCGAATCCGCATGCCGTTTCAAAGGAACATCTGATGCATCGACAACGCTCCCATGTCGGGGCTGTTGCAGTACCATTAATCTTCAATCACCCAAAGGCAAGACCATGAGCGAAGAGAAACCCGAAGCACCCTCCAATTCCAAGGCCGGTTCCGGTCCGGATCTCGCCGAAATCATCTATGTCGAACTGGTCGGTCGCGCATTCATGCGCGTCGAAAATACCGCGAGCGTCAAACCCGACCCCGCAATACTGGCCAAGCTGAGCCTGGAACTGGCTGAAGCCTATTTCAAGGAGAAGAAGGTTGCTCTCGCCGCACTCGGACCCAAGAACGTCGGGTACGACGTGAAACTGGACGATTTGATGAACTGGGAAAAGAAGTAAACCCGGAAAGCTTCAGAACAGGGGAAGGGAGTCCCCCGCATGTCATCACTGCTCCCCCGTTACCCCCTTCTCCCCGCGTTAGGTATTGAAGTGTTTCTGGTTTGGCACGCTGTAATTGAGGTATAGTGCGGGCCCAGTTAGCGTGATGCCTCATCCGGTTGGCGTCACAGCACTTCGCGCAACCATCCTGGTGCGCGGATACTCGAGAAGAAAATTATCAGCCTGAACCGGCGGAAGACCCTGTCTTCCCAAGCTGATCTCGGGAGATTTACATTACAACGTCGTTCGAAAATCTCGGCCTTTCGGCCGAGCTGCTCCGTGCTATTGCCGAGCAGGGTTACACCACGCCCACGCCCATTCAGGCTCAGGCCATTCCCCTGGTTCTTGCCGGACGCGACCTGCTCGCGGCGGCCCAGACCGGCACCGGCAAGACGGCAGGTTTCACCCTGCCCATACTGCAGCGTCTGTCCCAGCAACCCAAACAGCAGGCCGGCAGGCCGCGCGTGCTGGTACTGGTTCCAACGCGGGAACTCGCCGCGCAGGTTCAGGCCTGCGTGCGTGATTACGGCAAGCACCTGAACTTCCGCTCCGCCGTGATCTTTGGCGGTGTCAGCATGAACAACCAGATCGACGAACTCCGGCGGGGCATCGACATCGTCGTCGCCACGCCGGGACGGCTGCTCGATCATGCCGGGGAGAAAACGATCGATCTGGGCGGCGTCACCACGCTGGTCCTGGACGAG
>CAIUKQ010000201.1 GCA_903899705.1 uncultured beta proteobacterium | reverse complement strand
GGCCTCGATGAACGCGCAAAATTGCGCGCAGCCGGCGCGATCTAGGATCCCGTCATGCACATGACCGCGATAAAACGGATTCTTGTTGCGGTTGTGGTGATGGGTGCGGCAGCCTGCACAACAATCACTCCGGATTACGCCCGTGAACAGCGCTGGTCGGACGAGGTCGTCCCCGGGCTGGTGGTGGGGCAAGCGGTCAGCATCGAAACGGTGTCTAAGAGACGCTTTCTCGGCATCCTTGCGCCGTCGCCAAAATCCCGTGGTGCAATCCTCCTGATGCACGGTTCGGGGGTGCATCCGGACTTTGCCATCGTTGGGCAGCTGCGAAGCCTGCTCAACGACGCCGGTTTCACCACGCTCTCGATACAAATGCCGGTGCTTGCGGCGGACGCCTCCGCCGATGACTATCCGGCGGTTTTTGGCGAGGCTGACGAACGCATTGGTGCTGCCATCGAATACCTCCGCGCGCATAACCAGCCCCGTATCGCCATCGTTTCGCACAGCATGGGCGCGCGCATGGCGCTCGACTATCTCAAACGCAATCCCGCGGCACCGCTCGCGGCATGGGTGCCTCTGGCCATTGTCGACGGGGAATTGAGCGGCCTACCGCGCACGGGATTCCCGGTGTTTGATGTTTACGCCCAAAAGGATTTCGCGGTCGTTCTGGCAAAGAAGAACGAACGTGCGGCCATACTGCGCAACCTACCGGGCTCCAAACAGGTGATGGTTTTTGGTGCTGACCATTTCTTTGCCGGCAGGGAAAAAGAAGTGGCCCTGCTGCTGGGCGAACTCCTTGCGCCTACATTGAATTAGTGCCGGAGGATATTTTATGGGGCAGCTTGTCGAGGGACGATGGACGAACGAGGACCTGCGCCGAATCGATGCCAAGGGTGCCTTTGTGCGGCCGGATTCGGTTTTTCGCGATTCGGTGAAGGACTCGGCGACCACGTCATTTCCGGCAGAACAAAATCGTTACCACCTGTTTGTTGCAAAGAACTGCCCCTGGGCCCACCGCACCGAGATCGTTCGGCGCATGAAGAAGCTGGATGACGTGATTTCGGTGACTTACGCCGACATGCCCCGCACCGAAGGCTGGGCTTATTCTGTGGGCATCGATGAATTGCAACCCACGGACGGCGTTTTGCGCCTGCACCAGGTCTATACCGCCGCGAACGCCGATTACACCGGCCGCGTAACCGTGCCCACGCTGTGGGACCGCAAGCGCCATACCGTGGTCAACAACGAGTCTTCAGAAATCATCCGTATGCTGAATGCCGAATTCAGTCGCTGGGCGGACAACTCGGTCGACCTGTATCCCGAAGCACTCCGGTGCGACATCGACGAGATCAACGCCGATGTCTATGAACGCATCAATAACGGCGCGTATCGATGCGGATTCGCCAAATCCCAGGAGGCTTACGAGCAGGCGTTTCAGCGTCTGTTCGAGGCGCTCGACGCGCTGGAGAAGCGGCTTGCCGCACAGCGCTTTCTGGTGGGTGCCCAACTGACAGAAGCCGATGTGCGCCTGTATACAACGCTGGTGCGCTTTGACGCGGCGTATCACGGCCTGTTCAAGTGCAACCTGCGTCGCATCGAGGACTACCCCAATCTGTCGAATTACCTGCGTGATCTTTACCAGCGTCCCGGTTTTGGCGACACCACCGACATCGATGCCATCAAGCGCGGCTACTATTCCAATCGCGACATCAACCCGACCGGCATCGTGCCCGTCGGTCCGGCCCAGGACTTTCTAAGACCACATGACCGGGAGCGGCTCTGAGTCCGGTGGCAAGAAAATATATTAAAAACAAATAGTTAAGTAATTTTCGATGTCTGATAAACCGGTCGTTGAAGCTGTCGTTTTCGATCTCGGCGGGGTATTGCTGGAAGTCGGTTTTGAATCCGTATTCGAGTGCTGGGCGGCGGATGCGGGGGGGGCGGTGGCCTCCATTCGTGAACGCTTCCATTTCGATGCCGCCTACGAACAGCATGAGCGCGGTGAGATCAATGCCTCGCAGTACTTTGCCGCCCTGCGGCAATCACTGAACCTGAGCCTGACGGAGGAGCAGTTTCGCCGCGGATGGAACCAGTGTGTGCGCGGCGAGATACCCGGCGTGGCCGAGGTGGTCGGTGAATTCGGCGCACGCCTCCCCATCTACGTATTCAGCAATACCAACGCCGCGCACTACACGGATTGGGGGCCGCGCTATCAACACCTGATGCAGCCGTTCCGGCGCCTTTTCATGTCACACGAAATGGGCATGCGCAAGCCCGAGGCGCGTGCCTTCGAGTTCATTGCCTCGGAAATCGGTGTCGATCTCCCTAACATTCTTTTCTTCGATGACACCGCCGAGAACATCAAGGGGGCGCGGGCGGTGGGGATGCAGGCGGTGCACGTCCGCAACATCGAGGACCTGCGGTCGGCCCTGGCGGGTCTGGGACCCCCTTAGGGAAACACTGAACAAGTTCCCGATTGCGTTGTCAAAGTAAGGTGCGCAAACGGGAGGGTTGAATTGTGAAGCAAATGACACTGGCGGCGGCGAAAGGATTCGAGGTGCACGGTAGAGCTACCCGTAAAGCAGAATT
>CAIUKQ010000200.1 GCA_903899705.1 uncultured beta proteobacterium | reverse complement strand
GGTACGCACATCCGCATCGAACACGAGCACTCCTTCGGGGGTGACCACAAAGCAGGCGTTACTCGATCCAGTCGGGTGCTGCATCACGTAGACGTTATCGGCGATTTTTCGAAGCGTCATTTGGGCGGGCGGCGGTTCGGCCGCCCGCGACACGCCCATCGCAAAGGCTGTCATGGCAACGAATGAAATTATTTTCCGGCAAATGGCCTGCACTCCGTTGGGACTCATGTTTGCTCCTTTATTTGCCACTGATCGGCGGTTTAGCTCGTTGCCATGGTTTGACCGAGTCGGATCATAATCCCGGCAGATACTTCACAAACAATCCCGCGAGGCCATCTTGAAAATCACCGCCGTCGACACCTGCATTCTCACCATCCCGATGCAAAGGGAAATGCGCAAGCAGTTTGCCCACCACAAACTGGTGGTGGCCGAGATATCCACGGACGAAGGCATCAAGGGCCTGGGCACCACACTGGGCTTTGGCGGCGGCAACGTCGAGGCCATCCAGGTTTATCTGGAAACGCGCCTGAAGCCGGCGCTGATCGGCCAGGATCCGCTTTTCGTGGAGCGCATCTGGGAGCGCATGGCCCGCGGGGAGTCGGGCAAGAAGCACGGCCTGTCTGCTTTCGCGATGTCGGCGGTTGACATCGGTCTGTGGGACATTGTCGGCAAGGTCGCGGGGCAGCCGCTGTTCAAGCTCTGGGGCGCGTACACCGACCGGATTCCCGCTTATGGCAGCGGCGGTTTCGTCAATTACAGCATTGACGACCTGATCAATGAGGCGCGCTTTTATGCATCCCTGGGCTGCAATTACTACAAAATGAAAATCCACCATCCCGACCCGCGCGAAAACCGCAAGCGGGTCGAATCGGTGCGGCGTGCAATGGGCGACGGCATGCGGCTCATGGTGGATGTGAACCAGCGCCTTGATGTGCATTCGAGCATCGAGCAGGCACGCATGCTCGAGGATCTCGACCTGGTCTGGTACGAAGAACCGGTCAATGCCGATGATGTTCCCGGTTGCGCCGAAGTGGCGCGGGCCATCAGGATTCCGGTGGCCACCGGTGAAAACGCCTATACGCGCTATGAATTCCGTGAACTGATCGAGAAGCGGGCGGCGCGCTACCTGATGCCCGATGTGCAGCATGCCAACGGTTTTTCCGAGACGCTGCGCATTTCCCATCTGGCGGCCGCGAACCAGCTGATCGTTTCACCGCACCTCGCGCACGAACTGTCCATCCATGTGGTCGGCGCGCTCTCCAACGGATTCCTGGTGGAGTTCATGGACTGGATTCCCGCGGACCTGTTTGAGTACCCGCTTCAGTGCGTGGACGGCTGTTTCATGATTCCTGAACGGCCGGGGCATGGCGTGGCACTTGCGCCCGGGGCACGGGAGAAGTACCGGGCGGCTTGAGCTAGTGCGCGGCTGTCGGCCAGAAGCAGACGCGAGCAGACGATGCTGCTAGGTCTGGTAAAGCGCCTGTTTGCGTTTCGGGGGAAAATCCCGGATGCCGGACAGTTTCTGGAGCAGGCCGAAGTTGAACTCGCCGCCGGACGCTTTGCATCCGCCGCGACCCGCTTCGATCAGGCCTGGAATCTTCTTCCATTAGGCGATCCGCGCCGGGCTGCGACCGCGCTCAGGATGGCGCGCTCGCTGAAATTCGACAACGACCTCGATGCCGCCGAAATCTGGTTCCGCCGCGTCCTCGACATTGAACCCGGTAACACCGAGGCGCTGGAACTGCTGGCCTTTCTGCATTACAACCAGTCGCAGCCGCGTGCGGCGCTGGAGGTGATGCGCAGGCGCATTGCGGTCCGCGCGGCACCGGGACTTGCACTGCGCAAGGCGCTCATGGGACTGCCGGTCATCTGCGATTCGACCGGCGATATCGACGAAGTGCGGTTGCGCTACGGGCAGGCGCTCGATGAATTGCTCGACGCGAGTCCGGAACCCCTCACCGATCCCGTGGTGGAAATAGGGCTGACCCCGTTTTATCTGGCCTACCACGGGCGAAACGACCGGCAGCTCATGGAGAAACTGGCGCAAGCCTGTCGCCGCAGTTACCGGGTTGAAACGCAGAAGGATTTCAGGGGGCGCGCCAGCGGAACAAAAATCCGCATCGGCTTCGTTTCCACCCACTTCAACAACCACACCATTGCGCGCACCACGCTCGGCCATATCCGGGACCTGCCGCGCGACCGGTTTGAGGTTCTGGTGTTTGCTGTCGCGCCCGGCGAGGATGACATGTCACGCAGGATCCGCGCGAACTGCGATGCCTTCTACGACCTGCCCATGGACCTGAAGACGTTGCGTCTGGCGATCGCGGAAGCGCGCCTGGACGTGCTGTTCTTCGCCGATATCGGCATGCATCCGCTGACCTATTACCTGGCCTACTCGCGTCTTGCGCCGATTCAGATCAGCGCCTGGGGCCATCCGGTGACCAGCGGTTTGGAAACCATCGACTACTTTGTCAGTGCGCAGGCGGTGGAAGCGGAGGATGCCGATGAGCACTATTCCGAGTCGCTGTGGCGGCTCCCGGCATTCTTCCAGTGCGGATACACGCGGCCCGTGCTGACCGGCCCCAAATTGAGTCGGGACGAGCTCGGGCTGCCGGGGGGCCATCTGTACGCCTGCCTGCAAAGTGAATTCAAACTGCATCCCGATTTTGACGGCGCGCTCAGGTCGATCCTGGAGCGCGATCCGCAGGGCAGGGTCTTGTTTTTGCGCCCGAATGAACCCGGACGATTAAGGCGTATTGAGCAGCGGTTCGAGCGAACGCTGGGGAGAGTGGCTGAACGCGTTCATTTCCTGCCGCGAATGGTCAGCGCCCAATTCCTTCACGTCATAGCAAACGCCGATGTGATGCTCGACCCGTTTCATTTCGGCGGCAACATGTCCACCGCTGAGGCGTTCGCATTGGACGTGCCCGCGGTCACGCTGCCTTCGCGTTTTGCTCGCGCGCGCTTCACGGCGGCCATGTGCCGCGAGATCGGATTGGACGATTGCATCGCCAGTGACGCGGATGACTATGCCAAGCGCGCTGTGCGGTTGGCGTGTGACGGGGATTTTCGCGAATCGCTGGTGCTGAAAATCGTCGAACGCAGCGACCGCCTGTTTGGCCGAAATGACATCACCCTCGCTCTGGCGGAGAAGCTCGAGGAAACCTTCGAGAGCCGGTCTTCGCTGCCGGGAAATGCATAGACATGTTGCGGGTGCTCGCGCTGCTCGCGGTCCTTACCGCCGTCGCCTGCACGTCACCCGCACCCGCGCCGGATCTGTCCGGGCAGGGCGCTTCTGCCGGTTTTCGCGATTGCCCGGATTGCCCCGAGATGCTGTCCATTCCCCCCGGAAAATTTCTCATGGGCTCGCCCGCCGATGAGGTGGATAAATGGGAGGGTGGGCGTGAAGATCCCCGCCACCCCGTTACGATAGGTCAGGCCTTCGCAATGGGCCGCTACGAGGTGACCCGCGCGCAGTACGCGCGATTTCAAGCCGATACCGGCCGCCCCCCGGCGCCCTGTGTGCAATGGCTGGAAGGACGCTGGACCCATGATCCGGCACGTTCGTGGCGGGATCCGGGATTCCCGCAGGAGGATAACCATCCGGTGGTATGCGTTTCCTGGGAGGACGCGATTGCATACGCATCATGGCTTGGCAGTCAGACCGGCAAACACTACCGTCTGCCCACGGAGGCTCAGTGGGAGTACGCCGCGCGGGCCGGTGTCACGGCGGCGCGATACTGGGGTGAACGTATCGATGACGGCTGTGCCTTCGCCAACATCAGCGATGCGAGCCTGAAGCGCGAGCAGAATGTCGATGGCCTCGTTTCCTGCGATGACGGCCACGTATTCACTGCGCCTGTCGGTAGTTACCGCCCCAATGTGTTCGGTCTGCACGACGCGCTCGGAAACGCCTGGGAGTGGACCGAGGATTGCTGGACTCTCGGTTATATCGGCGCTCCGGACGACGGCAGCGCCCGACTCGACGGCGACTGTTCGGTGCGTGTACCGCGGGGCGCCTCCTGGAACAGCCATCGCAACAATGTGCGCCTGGCCAATCGCGGCAGCTATATGGCAACGATCGGCTTCTATCACATCGGATTCAGGGTCGCGCGCGACTGATTTTCTGCGAATGGCAGTACGTCGCCATCGCAAATGTCTTGATTTCAGACTCCCCGGAATACTGGTTTCCGTTTTTCCATGAACGCCCGCCGTCCTTCCTTCATGTCTTCGCTCGCCACGCACCGGTCGGAAGCGGCCTGCAGCGCGGCGAAGTCGCGTTCAGTCGGGTTGCGCTCGGCGGCATTGAAAGCCAGTTTGGCGGCGGCCACGGTGAGCGGGGCGTTTCGGGCAATGTCTTCTGCATAGGATTTCACGGTCGCTTCGAGTTCAGCGGCCGGCACCACGCGATTGACGAGGCCCATGCGCAGGGCTTCCTGCGCGTTGAACTGCCGGCCGGTGAAAAGCAATTCCTTGCCGAATGAGGCGCCGATGCGATCGCAGATGAGTTTCGCGCCGGCATATCCATAAGGATTTCCAAGCTTTGCGGCCGGCACGCCGAAGCGCGAATCCTCGGATGCGATTCGCAGGTCGCAGGAGAGCGCGACGGCCATGCCGCCGCCCAGGCAGTAACCCTGGATCATCGCGATGGTGGGTTTCACAGCTTTGCCCAGGCACTCACGTCCGCGGTTGCCGATTTCCGTGTTTCTCGCGGTGTCCTCGGGTGTGGCGCGATTGCGTTCGAATTGCGAGATGTCTGCACCTGCGATGAAGGCGCGACCGCCGGCACCGGTGACCACGATGACGCGTACTTCGGGATCGTTGTCAAAACCGGTGACGATGTCGGGCAGGTCACGCCACATCTCGGTGGATATTGCGTTGTGGCGCTCGGGGCGGTTGAAAATGATCCATCCCGTCGCGTCTTCCTTTTTCGAAAGCAGGTCTCCTGTTGCCATTATTATAATTCCTTGATTTATATAATATTTTTGTCTTTTAGGCTGCGGATTGCCAAATCGTCGATCCATTTGACTTTCAGGTGGCTCAGGGGCATGAGGGCTCCGTATTCGATTGTCTGATCAATAAGGACAATGCTACTCGATGGAAGTGGCAGGCGGTTTTACCGGGGCGGCAAATCTCGTATCGACGCCGGTGAATTTCGGCGACCAGGGGCAACCGTCACCGACGAGGTCGGGAGATTGAAGGAATCAGGCAGGTACGGCGGTTTCGTCCCGCTCGGAAGAAAACTGTTCTTTCATGGCCGCGATGAATGCGCTCACGTTTCCCGTGAAGCGGCTGCCTTTGAGTTCAAGTCCGAGGACCGGCGCGAATTCGGCAAGCTTTTCGAATACCGATTGCAGCAGTTCCAGCAAACCCGAGGGCGTGGTCTCCATGAGTTCGTCAAAGCGCAACGCAAATTCCACCATGCGCCCGATGCCCTGATCCGCCGGCGTGCGGGCCGCCAGTTCGCACAGCTCGTTGGCAAAGGCTGCGACCTGCCGCTGGAATTCCTGCGTACCGGCGGGCTTGGCAAGTCTGCCGTGTTCCGTCGCACGCATGCTCTCCTGGATGGCCTGCGGAAATTTCCAGCGGCCTGCAACTGCCATGCCCAGGTCTGCGTATCCGATGCCCAGAACCATGGCCGATGCCGCTTCGTCTGTCAGCCCCTGTTCGCCAACCAGTCGCTCGATCTCCCGGAATTCCTCATCGAAGTAATAGATGGCAAGGGACCGGCCCAGTCTGTGGAACATCCCGCAGATGAAAACTTCTTCGGCGAGTTCGCGCCTTCCCAGGCGCATTGCGCAATGGCGGCCGATCAGGGCGCTTGCAAATGAGCTGATCAGCGCGTCCTTGAGGACGGCGTTGCCATCCTGCATCGCCGAAAAAAAAGAGAGGCCGTTACAGGTGGTCCGCACGACGTTCATGCCCAGCATCCGGATGGCTTCGGAAACCGTCTTGACCCCCTGGCCGGCGCGTCCGTAAAAACTCGAATTGGCAAGCTTGAGCAGCTTGTTGGTAATGGCATAGTCGCGCAATACAACCCTGGCGAGATCATCGACGCTGGATTGGGCGTTCTCGCCGGTCATCCGGTTGATTTCAACGAGGTTGTTGGATAGCGCGGGGAAATTGGCTTTGCGCTGCATGCGGTTGAGCAGAAACTCCACCGTGCTGTGAGAGCCAAGGGCGGTGGATGCCTCGAATTCATCCAGCGCCTGCTTCAATGCGACCGCGTCGGCGAAACGCTTCTGCGGATCGTTGCGAAGCGCGCCCCTCAGCAGGTCGGTGAGCGCGGCGTCAAGCCCGAGCGCATCGATTGCGGACAGATCAAGTTCGCTATCGGCGATGGTGGTGATAAGTTCCTGCAGGCTTCGCGCCTGAACGGGAGAATGACCCGTCAGCATTTCAAAAAATATCAGGCCGAGCGAAAACACATCGGTGCGGGCGGTCAGCGCGCCGCCATTGAAATGTTCCGGCGACATGTATCGGGGCGTTCCGACAAGATCGTCGTCATCGTCATTGGTGGCGGTATCAAGCCCCGCAAACTTAGCCAGGCCGAAATCCATGATTCTTGGCACACCTGCGCGGTCGATCATGATGTTGCCCGGCGACAGGTCCAGATGCAGCGCGCCCCGGGCATGGGCATGGGCCATGCCGTCGACGATGGCGCGAAAAAGGGGCAGTGCGTTTTTGACCGGCATTCCACCGGCCTTCATTGGCTGGTTGCGCAGCGTCGTTCCCTCGACAAATGCAAATACCAGAAACGGAAAGCCCCGGTACGTGCCGGCTTCATAAAGGGGAACGATGTTCGGATGCGCCATGCGTGCGACAACGCGGGCCTCGATCGGGTATGCGCCCTGCGTATTCACAGCCTCCCTGCCGCAGGAAGGATTGAGCCATTTAATGGCAACGTGGCGCTCCAGGTCGGGATCGAATGCGAGAAACACCTTGCCCTGAAGGCCGGCGCCCAGCCATCGTTTTACGATGAAACGTCCAATCTTGAGTTGGTCGCTTCGCGGTTTGACGCGGTCATCCACGTCCGACTCCTTCATATTTGCGATGCGGCGGGATGGAACCTGTGCGCGTCCTACGTCCCCTGTGATTACGGATGTTGTCCGGAATTCTTGAGTGGTGTCGCCACGGTCTTTTGAAATATCGTAACCAATTGATTATTAGGGAAACACTGAACAAGTTCCCGATTGCGTTGTCAAAGTAAGGTGCGCAAACGGGAGGGTTGAATTGTGAAGCAAATGACACTGGCGGCGGCGAAAGGATTCGAGGTGCACGGTAGAGCTACCCGTAAAGCAGAATT